>DATEPM010000179.1:0-21820 GCA_035273185.1 Gemmatimonadaceae bacterium | reverse complement strand
GCGCGCGGTGCGCCGTGCCCGCGCGGACTCGGCGCGCGTGGCCAGCCGCACCGAGGTGGAGCATCTCGCCACCGGCAAGCCGATGCCGCGGCTGGTGGTCGACACGCCGCGCGCGGTACCGCGAAGGCTCAGCGGTTCGCTGTATGCCGCCGGCACCGTGAGCGGCAACCTGCAGCGCTTCGATCTGCGCGGGCGGCTGATCGGCGACAGCCTGGACGTCCATGGCAACGCGGCGCGTCACATTCGGGCGGCATACGCATGGACGAATGCCCGCACGCCGGCCGCCACCCTGGCCGCGGCGGTACAGGGCGACTCCATCAGCGCCTCCGGTTTCGCGCTCGACAGCATCGATGCGCGCGTGAGCTACCGTGCGCCAGGCGGGCGGGTGGAGGTGGTGGTCGTGCAGGCCGGCGACCGCTACTACGGCCTGAAGGGCGACTATGCCCTGAGCACCAGCGGCCGGCAGCTGCGCATCGCGGACATGCAGCTGCAGCTGGACAGCACCACCTGGCAGTCGACGCATCCGTCGGTGGTGTACTGGCGTCCCTCCGGCATCGAGGTGCAGAACTTCGAGCTGCGCAACGGCGCCACGGGCCGGATCTACGCGAATGGTCTGCTGCCCACCGCCGGCACCGCCAACTTCGTCGTCGCGGTGGACAACCTGGATGTCGGCAACGTGCTCGACGCGGTGCAGAGCGACATTCCCCTTCGCGGGTTCGCGACGGTCCACGGCCGGCTGGTAGGGACGCTCACGTCACCCACGTTCCGCGGCGCCTTCGGGCTGGTGGACGGCACCTACAACGGCACGGACGTGCCGGGACTGCATGGCACCTTCGACTACGCCGCGGAGCGGCTGGTGACGCATGCCGAGGCGCTGCGCGAGGGCGGCGCGCCCATGATGGTCGCGGATGCGCAGCTGCCCCTCAATCTCGCGCTGACGGGAGTCACCGGCCCGCGCCTGCTGGACCGGCCGGTGGTGCTGGACGTGGTGGCGGACAGTATGCCGCTGGACCTCGTGCCGCAGTTCACGGACGTGCTGAGCAACGTGCACGGCGCCGCGGCGGGCCGCGTGGCCATGCGCGGTACCTTCCAGCGGCCCTCGCTCGCCGGGGGTCTGGTGCTGGCGCACGGCACCATGAAGATGAACGCCACTGGGATGACGGTGAGCAACGTCTACGGCTCGGTGCGCATGCTGCGTGATACGGTGTTCGTGGACACGCTGTCGGGCGAATCGCGCGGGCCGGTGTACGTCCGCGGCACGCTCGCGGTGGGCGACTGGCGCCAGCCGGCCTTCAATCTCTACCTGGTGGCGCACCGGGCCGAGGTGCTCAACAACGATCGCGGGCGCCTGGACGCGGATGCGGGGCTCCGGCTGGTCGGCCCATTCACGCACGCATATCTCAGCGGCAAGGTGCAGGTCACCGGCGGCGTGGCGTACGCGCCGCAGGCCAACGGCAGGCACGTCATCGGGAACAGCGATCCCGACATCTTCGCCGTGGTGGACACGTCGCTGCTGAGCAACCGCGACCTCTTTCCGCCGCAATCGCCGCTGCTGCGCGGGCTGCGCATGGATGTGTCGGTCGGCGTCTCGCGCGACACGTGGGTGCGCAACCGGGATGCGAACGTCGAGATCTTCACCGAGCAGCCCATCGCCGTGCATTATGAGAACGCCACGCTCGCCCTGACTGGCGCCGTGGGCACCGAGCGCGGCGAGTACACGTTCATGAGCAAGCGCTTCATCGTCACGCGCGGCTCGGCCATCTTCGTCGGCACGCCGGAGATCAATCCCACGCTGCAGGTCACCGGCGACTATCAGGTGGCCGTGGCGGGGTCGCCGGCGCTGGACATCCAGGTGCTCATCGGGGGCACGCTGCGGCAGCCGAAGCTCTCGCTGCAGAGCGATGCGCAGCCTCCCAGATCCCAGTCGGAGCTGCTCAGCCTTCTCGCGTTCGGGCGCTCGTCCTCCACGCTGCTGGAACCTACGGGCTCGAGCCTGGCGGGGGTGGGCGGATCGGGCAACCTCGTCGGCGCGGGCGCGGCGCTGGCCACCAAGCGCCTCACAGGCGTCGCGCTCGGCGTGCTGGTGGACCAGGCGGAGGCCGAGGTGGGCAGGGGCATCGGCGCAGACCAGTTCAACATCACGCCCGGCGACGTAGCCGAGGTGACGAACCTGGCGGGGAACCCCAATCTCCAGGGGTTCATCAACGACACGCGCATCGAGGCCGGGAAGTACCTCAATCCGCGCACCTTCCTCGGCCTGCAGGAGTTCGGTGGGCAGATGGGCGGACGGATCGAGTACCGCACGCCCTCGGGCTTCACCTATTCCGCGTACACCCAGCCGCGAATCCTCCTCCTGCCGCCGCGGCTGGACGCGCAGCCCAACATCACCAAGTCCTCGTTCGGCGCGCTGATCCTTCGACAATGGAAGTTCTGACGCGCAGCAGACGGGAATCGAACACGGCGTGACGCCCTGGCGCCACGCCGTTTTGTTTGCCGCGGTCCGTTTCCATAGCGCGGCGCGTCGGTCTCCCTCAGTCGCGCGCGCCAAGCAGGTCGTACAGCACCGCCACCGCGCGCAACCCCTTCGTGAAGTTCTCCTCGCTCATCCACTCGTTCGGAGCATGCGCGTTCTCGCCCGGGAGGCCGAAGCCGATCAGCAGCACCGGAGCGCCGAGAATGCGCTGGAAGTCGCCCACCACGGGGATGGAGCCGCCCTCGCCGGTGATCACCGGCTCGCGGCCGAACGCGGCGGCCAGGGCCCGCCGCGCCGCGTCGAACGGCGCCCCATGCAGTGCCGCGCGCCAGGGCCGGCCGCCGTGCAGCTGCTGCAGCGTCACCGCAACGCCCTTGGGCGTGAAGCGCTCCACGTGCGCACGCATCAGCCGCTCGACCGTCGCGGGGTCCTGGTCGGGTACCAGCCGGCAGCTCACCTTCGCCATGGCCCGGGAGGGCAGCACGGTCTTCGCGCCCTCGCCGGTGTAGCCGCTGAGCAGCCCATTGATCTCGCAGGTGGGGCGCATCCAGAGGCGCTCCAGCACTCCGTAGCCGTTCTCGCCGCCGAGTGCCGGCGCACCGGTTTCGGCGCGGAAGTGCTCCTCGTCGAAGGGGAGTTGACGGATCTCCGTCCGCGCCTCGTCGCCCCAGTCGCGGACGTCGTCGTAGAACCCTTCGATGGCCACGCGGCCGGTGCCGTCGTGCATGGTGGCCAGGATGCGCGCCAGCGCCATGGCGGGGTTCACCACCGCGCCGCCATAGCTCCCCGAGTGCAGATCCGTGGATGGCCCCTGCACGTCGATCTGGAAGAACGCGAGCCCTCGCAGAGACGAGAGGATGGAGGGCAGCCCGGGCGCGAACATGGAGGAATCCGATATCACCACCACGTCCGCGCGCAGCAGATCCCGGTGCGACTCGATGAACGCGGTGAGGTGTTCGCTGCCCACCTCCTCCTCCCCCTCGGCCAGCAGGACGACGTTCACCGGCAGGCGGCCGCGCGTGCGCAGGTGCGCCTCCAACGCCTTCACGTGCAGGAAGAGCTGCCCCTTGTCGTCCACCGCGCCGCGGGCAAAGATCTTCCCCTCACGCACCGATGGCTCGAAGGGGGGCGTCTGCCAGAGCTCCAACGGCTCTGCCGGCTGGACGTCGTAGTGCCCGTAGGCCAGCGCCGTCGGCGCGCCGTCCCCCGCACCGCGCCACTCGCCCACCACCACCGGATGGCCCGCGGTGGGATGCACCGTGGCCTGCAGCCCGGCATCGCGCAGCGACTGAGCCAGCCAGTCGGCGGCGCGCGCCGTATCCGCATCGTGCTCGGAGCGCGCGCTCACGCTCGGGATCCGCAGCAGGTCGAAGAGCTCGCCGCGAATACGCGAGTCGTTCTCGCGGAAGAACGACTCGAGATCGGATGGAACCGTGGTCGTCGGCATGACCGAAAAGCTAATCAGAGCCGGCTGCCGCCGCCGTCACGTCAACGCGCGATGGCAACTCCCAGATACGCGCCGTACAGCCGCGCCATCTCGTCGCCGAGGTCGTCGCGCGTGAGCTGCTCGTACTCGGGCCAGATCTCCCCGAAGATCGTCGCCTCGCGCAGCGCGCCGACGAACATGATGAAGCCGAGGGCGATCGCGCGCTCCGGATTCGGGTGCGTGATCTGCTCGCGACGGCCGGGCGCCAACAGCACCGCCCGCAACCGCTCGTGGAATACCTCGTTCACCTGCCGCGCCGTTCGCTGGATCACCGGGTCCACGCGCGCGCGGAGGAACAGGCTGCGCAGCAGGCCGCGGCGGGCACGATACACGTCGGCGGCCGTGCGCCCCAGCTCGTTCAGGATCGGCCAGATGGGGGTGTTGTCCCAGCGCGCGGGATTCAGGATCGTCTCGGCGTGCTCGTGCATCTCCTGGAAAAAGCGCTCGTCCAGCAGATGCAGCAGCGCGTCCTTGTCGGGGAAGCGCCGGTAGAACGCGCCCACGGTGACGCCGGCGCGCTCCATGATCTCCGCAAGGGTGGCCTCCGTGAAGCTCTTCTCGTCCAGCACGTGCTCGGCGGCGTCCAGGATCTTGTCGAGCGTCTCCTGGCTACGCGGTTGCTGCGGTGGGCGGAACCTTGGAGCGGTCATCGGTCGAGTACCACGGCGAAGGGTTGGGCATCGCGTGATTCCTCTCGTTGGGCGCGGCCCGATGCGCGCCCTCATCTGCCGCTAACAACGCGCAAAGTGCGCGCGGATGCAAGAGCGGATGTGACCCGGAGGCCCACGCTCAGGGCGGCCAGCCGCCACGCCAGCCGCGAAAGATCCAGAGCCGGCGCCGCGTCACCACCCCGTGACGGCTGCGCAGCTCCACCAGCTCACCAGGCCGGACAGCCATGAAGTATGGTGCAAGCGCATCGGCAACAGGACTCGGCGCGGCATCGTCCAGCGCGAGCACGAGGTTCTCGCCGCGATGCGCAACGTTGCGAAACCCCGTCCACAGGTCGTATTGATTGGGCCGTCCGGCCAGGTTCGTGGCGAAGGTGACGGGCTGGCCCGGCGCATGGTACGCGAGCTCCGCCGCGTCCTGGTAGCGGTCCGCACCCAGCCAGGTGCGGGCGCCCGTCTGGGACTGCACCGCCTGCTGCGTGGAGGACGCGCGCGCCGCCAGCGTGGCGTAGCCCGCCGAGCGCGCGATGGGGTCCTGGTCCGGTAGAATCGGCAGAATGCCGAACGCGGCGTGCAGATAGATCACCACCGACATCAGCGCCGCGAGCCACACCCCCGCGCGCAGCCAGCGGCGGCCTCTCCCCGACCATTCGTACGCGGCGAGCAGCGCGATGCCCGGGATGTATGCTGGCGCGGGCCAGTTGGCCTCCACGCGCTTGCGCGTGGCGCTGACGCAGAAAAAGAGGAAGGTGAACCCCGCGACGACGCCGAGCACGAAGACGTCGCCCGGCGCGCGCGCCCGAATTGCACGCAACACCGCGACGACGAGCAGCACCAGCAGGATCGGCGACGCGAGGGCTGCCTGGCCGCCCAGCATGTCGCCCAATCGCTTGAGCGGCGCCAGGGGGTCTGGCCGGGCAGTGCCGAGCCCGTGCTGGATCTGGAACCCAAAAGACACCCAGCCGTGCCGCGCGTTCCAGAGCAGCACGGGAAGAAAGACCAGCGTCGCCACGATGCACGCAACGTATGGCCCCGGCTCCGTCAATCGGATGCGGAGATCCCGCCGCGCCAGCAGCGCGAGCAGCACGCCCGACGGGAGCAGGATGGAGGTGTACTTGGAGGAGAACGCCATCCCGAGCAGGAGGCCGGCAACCGTCCACCAGCCCAGCGACGCATGCGATCGCACCGGTGCCTGGATCGCCCGCACCACCGCGTAGAGCGCGACGGCCGTGGTGGCCAGGAGGGGAGCGTCAGGCGTGGCGAGGACGAGACCCGCAGCCGCCAGCGGAAAGCAGGTGACGACGATCGCCGCGAGCAGCGCCGCCCGGTCGCCTCCGACGCGCCGAGCAATCTCCACACCGGCCAGCGAGGCGACGAACCCCGCGAGCACCGGGAAGATCCGCACGCCGATGGCGCTGCTCCCGAACAGCGCCGTTCCCACACGCACCAGCAGCGCGATCGCCGGCGGGTGATCGAAGTAGCCCCAGGCCAGCCGGCGCGACCACTCCCAGTAGTAGGCCTCGTCCGGAAAGAGCGGAAGCAACGCGGCGAACAGCAGCCGGACGAGCAGGCCCCCCAGGAGCACGGCAACGGCGGTCCGCCGCGCGTGGGTGCGCACGGCGGTGTGTGGCGACGCAGCGTCGATCACGCCACGGGCAGTTGCTGGCGCCGCCACTGTCTGGTAGCTGCTCGCGCCACGAGCGCCAGTCCCCAGGCCCATACCAGCCACACCACGCGCTCGTCGGTGGTGAGCATGGTGAACATGCGCCACAGCACGAGCGGTAGCGTGAGTGCGAGCTCCACGGGCCCGGAGCCATTCATCGGACCGGCTATCCGGCGTTCGATGACGCGCGTGGCGCTTCGGCCGAACCGGCGAATCTGATTCTCGATACCGAGCGCGAGGTCGTCCGGTGCGAGCTCGCGCCAACCGGGCATGCGCATGAGAGTCCATGCCGGCGCCGTACTGCCCCAGCCGTGATTGTCGGAGCCGGCGACGGCCGCGAGCCCCAGACTGTCAGCGAGCTGCACGAGGTGCGTGCGGTCGCGTCGCGACTGCAGCAGCCCACGCGGGGACCCGTCGACGATCTCCAGCGCACGCACGCCCGCGGTGCCCGGGCCCGTGGCGGGAATCATGCTGTCCACGCGTCCCGGGATCGTCTCGACCACCACGGGCTCGCGGCCGACGATCGCGCTGGCGAGCGTCAGCGCCTGCTGGTCCAGGTCGCGCAGATCGATGTCGGTGAGCCCCTTGTACATGCGCCCCGCACCCAGAAGATTGACGTGCTCGCCGCGCCATCCCACCTCGATAGCCTGCAGGATGGTCGTGCCCTGGCCGGCGAGCGGCGGGTTGTTGGCAATCCCGCGCTCCGCACCCTCGAACGTGCGGTGGTCCGAGATATAGGCAACATCGAAGCCGGCGGCGCGATGCCAGTCGCGCACGTCCTCCGCGCTCCAGCCGCTGCGGCCGTCGTGCGAGAAGCGCGTGTGACTGTGGAAGTCCACCCGCAGATACAGGTCTGCCGGTGACGCGACGAGCGCCGCCATGGGCCGCGGCGCGAGCGCGCCGATCGCGTACACCGCGATGATCGCGAGCAGAAGGATGCCGGCGTACACGGCCTCACGAACGCCCGGGTGCCGATGCGACCGGCGAACGGACACGCCCGGCGCACGGCGGCGCCACACCCGGTACACGGCGTAGAGCAGGAACAGCCAGAGCAGCAGTGCGATGTGCTGCGGCACGGTGAGCAGCGTCAGCGTGTCCAGCACATCCGACGCGGGCGCGATGGCGATGTAGCCTGGCGAGAGATCGAGTCGCACGTCGGCCGGCGGCGCCAGCATCACCGCATCGCGCAGTGGCGAAACGCTGAAGATGGCCGAAACGAGAACGACGAGCGTGATGCCGATGGGCCACCAGGGCAATCGGCGGAGGAACGGAAGGCGCATTGAAGCCTGGAAGCTAGCGGAGCAGCAGGCTCGATCGCCACGCGGCGGGACCTCGCGCCGGGCACCACTGCCCCTGGAGCGTGGCCCTGCCCTTGCCGCACACTGGCCGTCGGCGGCGCCCCCGGCGGGATCTCTCTTCCCGCCGACGGGGCCTGCGCTGCCCGTTCACGCACCCGCGGAGCTCCGTGTCCAATCACCTTGTCCACGAGACCAGCCCCTACCTGCTCCAGCACGCCGCGAATCCGGTGGACTGGTACCCATGGAATGCCGAGGCGCTCGAGAGAGCACGCGGGGAGGACCGGCCCATCCTGCTCAGCATCGGCTACGCAGCGTGCCACTGGTGCCACGTGATGGCGCACGAGTCGTTCGAGGACGAGGCGACCGCGCGACTGATGAACGCCGAGTTCGTGAACATCAAAGTGGATCGCGAGGAGCGCCCCGACCTGGACGGGATCTACATGCAGGCCGTGCAGGCGATGACCGGACATGGCGGCTGGCCGATGACGGTATTCCTCACGCCGGGCGGCGTGCCCTTCTTCGCCGGCACGTACTTCCCCAAGGACGAACGCCATGGGCTGCCGTCGTTCGCCCGGGTGCTGCGTGCAGTGAGCGATGCCTACCGGAACCGCCGCGCCGACGTGGAGCGGACCACGGACCAGGTGCGCCAGCTCTTCGCGGCCGCCTCCGAGCCGGCACGCAGCGCCGGGCCGCTCACGCCGGCCCTGCTGGAGCGTGCCTATCGAGCGCTGGCGGAACAGTACGACGCGGTGCACGGCGGCTTCGGCGGCGCGCCCAAGTTTCCCGCGGCGATGGCGCTGGACTACCTGGTGCGCTACTGGGCGCGGACCCGGACGCCGGCGGCGCTGGAGATGGCGCTGGGCTCCTTCCGGGCGATGGCTCGCGGGGGCATCTACGACCAGGTGGGCGGCGGCTTCGCACGCTACGCCGTGGACGACCGCTGGCTGGTGCCGCACTTCGAGAAGATGCTGTATGACAACGCGCTCACGGCCCTGCTCGGGGTGCACCTCTGGCAGGCGACCCACGACGCGGAGATCGCGCGCGTGGTGCGCGAGACGCTGCACTGGGCGCTCCGCGAGATGCGCTCGCCGCAGGACGGCTTCTACTCGTCGCTCGACGCCGACAGCGAGGGACACGAGGGCCGCTTCTACCTCTGGACCCCTGCCGAGATCGACCTGCTGCTCCCGGACCCGGACGAGGCGGCGCTCGTGCACGCGTACTGGGGCGTGACGCCGGAGGGGAACTTCGAGGGCGCGAACATTCTCTCGGTGCCGCACGATCCCGCGGCCATCGCGGCGCAATACGGCGTGACGACCGACCATCTGACGAGCGTGATCGCGCGCGCACGAGGAGCGCTGTACGAGGCGCGAAGCCGGCGCCCCTGGCCCGCGCGCGATGACAAGATCCTGAGCGCGTGGAACGGCCTGATGCTGCGCGCGCTGGCGGAGGCGGCTCGCGTCCTCGGCGACGAGCCGTTCCGGCTGCAGGCCGTGCGCACGGGCGAGTTCCTCTTTCGCGCCCTCGTGCACGACGGCCGCGTGTTCCGCTCGTACAAGGATGGCGCGGCGCGGATCGCCGGGTTTCTGGAAGACCACGCGGCGCTCGGGCTGGCCGCGCTCGCCCTCTACGAGGCGACCTTCGACCGCGTGTGGCTGGACCGCGCGGCGATGCTTGCCGGCTCGTGCGTGGAGCGGTTCTGGGATGATGCCGCGGGGGCGTTCTTCGACACCGCGCGCGATCAGGAAGCGCTGGTCACCCGGCCGCGCGACGCCACCGACAACGCCACGCCGTCGGGCACGTCGCTCGCCTGCGATCTGCTGGCGCGGCTATCGGAGCTGCGGCAGGATGCCGAGCTGCGCCGCCGCGCGACGTTCGTGCTGGAGACCATCGCCGAACCGATGGCGCGATACCCGAGCGCCTTCGGCCACGCCCTGCAGGTGACGGACATGCTCGTGCGCGGCGCCGTGGAGCTGGCCATCGTGGGCGAGCCGGGCACCACGGCTTTCGACTCCCTCGCGCGCGCCGCCGCGGACCGCTACGTACCGGCCCTGGTGCTCGCCGGCGGCCCGCCCGCCGAGGGCGCCGCCGTGCCGCTGCTGGCCGACCGCCCCGCCGTGGACGGACACGCCACCGCGTACGTCTGCCGCGATTACGCCTGCCAGGCGCCGGTGACGACACCGGAAGCGCTGGAGGAACAACTCCTTCATGGAGAATGGGAGATAGGGAATAGGGAGTAAGGACCTGCTCCGCGCTGCGCGCGGAGCAGGGACGGCGCCTATCCGCTATTCCCCAGCTCGGGCCGCAGGCCCGCGCTTCTCCCCAATCCCCTGTCCCTACTGCTTGAGATTGGCCTGAGACAGCTGGCCGCGGATCTCGCCGCCGGGGAAATCGCCCGGGCCGGTGTTCACCGCGCCCACACCGTCGTTCGTATGCACGTTCACGTATGCGCCGCCCGTGCGCATCGCGGCGAGCAGGTCGGAGAGGGGATGTCCCGCCAGCGGACCCACCAGATTGGCCGCGGTGAACGTGCCCTGCGCCAGGATGCCATCATGCCGGCCGCTGCCGAGGGGGCCCGGCGCGACGGCGGTGCTCGGATACAGCCACTCCACGATCGGCGCGACTACCCCAGCGGGACCCAGGTGGATGTGCGCCATGAACGGATTGTCGATGTTCGACGCGATCAGCGTGTAATCCACCGACATTCCGTCGTCGCTGACCCGGAAGATCGCCTGCCCCTGGGCCCGGGTGTCCAGGTGTACGGGCACCTCGTCCCGTCCGTCGAGGTGCGTCCCCAGGTTATTCGCCGCCTGCGACGTCTCGTACAGCGGGATGCGCAGCTCGGTGCTGGTGGGCACCGCCCGCTCCGCCGAGCACGCGCCCGCGAGCACGAGCGCCGACGCGAGCACCGTCCGACTCCGACTGGTCATACTGTGACCCTCCGAGATGGTGAGTTCGTACGAATCTCGGGAGGGTCGCTTTGGTTCGCGGCCCGCGACCACCGTGCGCTGGGCAGGCAGAGCAAGTCCCCAGTGCCTATCCCTGTACCCCTTTTTCTATGCTCCTTTCCCTATGCCCCGTTACCTATTGCCCATTCCCATCCTAGGGCCGGTACCAGGGTGTCGCCGTGCTCCACTGCCTGGGATCGAACTGCGCATCCGACAGCGGGACGTCCACCCGGACGCTGGAGTACTCCTCGTGCACCCGCGGCTTGCCATCGGCGTAGAACATCACCTCCTCGGCCACCCAGCCGCCACCGTGCGCGACGTATTTCAGGAAGCGGATGTCGTTGTGGTGCGTCCCCGAGGCGGCGCGCTGCGGCTCCAGCAGACGCACGAATAGCAGCCGGTCCTGCTCCACCCAGAACTGTTTGGTCGTCGTGTCGCCGGCGGCGGCTCCCACGACATACACCGGAACGCCCTGCCAGCTGTCCCGGTGCAGACTGGAGAGATCGTATCCCTCGCGGGCGAGCACGGCCACCGTGCTGTCCACCGGCTGACCGTACACGTCGAAGCCCAGGATGAGCAGATCGTTGCGTCCCGTGTCGCTGGCCACCATGCGCCCGCTCGAGAAGCGGTACAGGCTATCGCCCGCATACAGAACGCCGCTCTGCGTCGCCGTGTCGGTATCGATGCGCAGGCGGCCGGGAATCTTTCCCGCTTCCAGCCAGTGCTGCACCAGCGCGCCGCCGCTCCCGAGGGTGATGGTCGTCTGCTGCGCGAAGGTCACGGTGTGATACCAGGTGCTGGCGTACCGCTCGTGCATGGCGCGCAGCAGGTCGCGACCAGTGGTGATGGCCGGCGCGGCTGGCGCGCGGGAGGGTGTCGGCGCGGGCGTGGACGCGGCCGGCACACGCGCACAGGCGGCCGCGGCGAGCAGCAGCGCCGCCCCGCCGTACGAGAATGGCGCTATGCGGCGCAGGCGGGGTGGGCAACGTGAGGGCGTCGTCATGGCTGCAGCCGGTACCCCGCTTTCCAGACGGTGAGAATGTGCTGCGGCGCCGAGGGGTCGTCCTCGATCTTGCGCCGCAGCTCGGCGATATGAATGTCTACCGTCCGGGTCATGACTTCAACTCGGTGTCCCCACACCTCGCGCAGCAGCTCCACGCGTGAGGCCACTGCACCCCGCCGCCGCACGAGCGTGAGCAGCAGATCGAACTCCTTCGGGCTGAGCGACACGGGCTGCCCATGCTTGGTGACCGTTCGCGAGGACGGGTAGATCTTGACGCTGCCGAAGTACTCCACGTCGTCCAGCGCCGGATAGATTTCGCGCACCGACATGCGCGAGCGGCGCAGCAGGGCGCCCACCCGCGCCAGCAGCTCCATCACGCCGCACGGCTTGGTGACATAGTCGTCGGCGCCCAGCCGGAAGCCGCGCACCTTGTCCGTCTCCTCGCCGCGCGCGCTGAGGATGAGCACCGGCATGTTCAGGCCGTCGTCGCGGAGCGTCCGCAGCACCCGGTAGCCGTCCATCTTCGGCAGCATCAAATCGAGGATCAGCAGATGCGGCCGCTCCCGGCGTGCGCACGCGAGCCCCGCCTCGCCATCGTCGGCGACGTGCACGACGTACCCCTCGATCTCGAGCCCGGTGCGCAGCCCGTAGGCCAGATCGGGGTTGTCCTCGACGATCAGGATGCGCGACCCGGCCGTCTCCATCTCCATATCAGGCCTGCCCGCTGAGGGTAGCGGCGGTCCGTGGCAGCTCCGGCAGCTCGGGCGGGGCGGGTGCAGCTCCGGCGGCGGCCGGCAGTTCGATCACCACGCGCGCTCCGCCCGCCGCGGCCGCTTCCACCGCCGTGCGGCCCCCGTGCAGGGTCACCAGCTCGCGCACCACGGCGAGACCGATGCCGCTTCCGCCCGTCGCCAGCTCCACCGCTCGGTTGAGCCGGACGTACGGCTCCCACACGCGCGTACGCTCGGCCTCAGGGATGCCCGGCCCCTCATCCTCCACCCAGATCCGCACCGGGTGCGTGCTGCCCAACCCCGACGCGGTCCCCACCGTCACCGTCTGGCCGGCGGGACCGTACTTTACGGCGTTGTCCAACAGGTTCAGCAGAATCTGCCGCAGCGCATCGCGATCCGCCTCCGCCGCGAGCCCCGGCTCGAGCTCCGCCCGCAGCGTCGCCCGCCGCGCCCGGGCCAGCGGCGCGAACAGCTCCAGCGTTTCCCGGATCTCCGGCTCCAGATCCAGCCGCACGGGTGCGATGCGATTGGTGCCCCGCTCGCCGCGCGAGAAGTTGAGCACGTTCTCAACGAGGTACGTCAACCGCCGCGCCTCCTGGTCGATGATGACCGCCGACCGGGTGCGCTCCTCCTCGCTGCGCAGCTTGCCGAGCTGCAGCAGCTCGGCGAACCAGCGGATCTGTGCGAGCGGGGTGCGCAGCTCGTGCGACACGCCCGCGACGAACTCGGTGCGCAGCCGCGCCAGCTCCTGCTGCCGCCGCAACTGCAGCAGCGCCACACCCAGCAGCCCAGCCGTGAGCAGGAACACGCCCACCAGGATCGGGAGCCGCGAGTGCGGCAGGCCGCCGACGATCAGCCGCCCCGCAATCTCGGGGCGCAGCGCGACGCGCATCACCAGCCGCCCGAAGTTGCTCTCGATGGTGTCCTCGGCGCTGAACCAGCGCGACATGTCGCCCGGCGAGCGAAACACCTGCTCGCCCTGCTGCGTGGACACCGAGATCGCGAGCACCGAGTCCGCCGGCATGTCGCGCAGCAGCGATGGCGGCAGCAGCGCGTTGCGATGATGGATCACCTGAAAGGTGGGGGCCAGGTAGGGCCGGGGCTCCGTGTCGAAGCCGTACACCACCACCGGCTGGCCATCCGGCGCGCGCACCACGACGAACACCAGCAGTTGCGACCCCCTCCCCGCGCCGCCCGGCTGGTGTTGCTCCGTGGCGGCCGGCGACGGCGGGGCGCCGAAGATCATCCCGTACGAGTCGTTGGTGAGCACCACCGCGAGCTGCCGCAGGGGTCCGTACGATCCGTCCGGCGACCCGAACATCATCGGCTGGCGCGCCGAGAGCGCGGGCAGCGATCGCGCGTACGCCACCACCGTGTCTCGCGCCCAGGCGAGCGCGGCGTCGGGCAGCTCGGTCTCGGTGGTGCGGAGCGTTCGCTCCTGCCAGTCGTATCGGAAGAAGTAGCGCACGCCATCCAGGCAGCGACACCACGCCGCCGTGCTTCGCGCCACCGCCTCCACCTCGCCCGGCGAGAGCAGGGTCTCCGGGAGCCGCCGCGGATCCACGCGCGAGGCCGGGAGGCTGAAGGAGAGGATCATCGTCGACAGCAGGCTGTTCTTCGCCTGCTGCGTGAGCTGCCAGCTGGCGAAGCTGGCGTAGTCGTCCAGCGTGCGCTCGGCGGTCCGCTGGTGCGAGCGCGCGGCATCCTGCGCCTGGTACGCCAGCACGGCCACCAGCACCAGCGCGAGCGACAGCAGCAGGACGGTTCCGACGGACGACCGGGAAGGGCGGCGCATGCGACAACAAGGAAATGCCGCGCCTCGAGCTTGGCCAGAGCGGGTGCCGGGGATTACGCAAAGCTTACAGCCGAAACGGAAGGGAACGGCTGGTACCGGCGCCCGTCCGGAGGCGTCCACCACAGCGACCGGCACGCCGTCGCCGTGCTCGTTCGTTGTAGCATTCGGTATGCAGAGATCCCACCCCAACTCCCAACCGATGCCTCGCACCTACGACGTCTCGCTCGCCGTGGAGAACGGCGGACTCGTGTATCCGGGAAATCCGGAGATCCAGATCTCGCCGCAGCAGGAGATCGCGAAGGGCGCGAGCGCCAATGTCTCGTGTCTCTCCTTCGGCTCGCACACGGCCACACACGTGGACGCGCCGGATCACATCATCCCCGGCGGCGCCAGCATCGATCAGGTGCCACTCGACGCGTTGATGGGACCGGCGATCCTGGTGGAGTTCGATGCCGGCGTGATGGCGGTGACCGAGGCGTTGCTGCGCGACCAGCCGGTGAAGGGCCACGAGCGCGTGTTGCTGAAGACGCGCAACTCACGCTTCCTGCGCAGCCGCAGCTTTCACAACGACTACACCTATCTCACGCCGGATGGCGCGGAGTACCTCGCGTCGCTCGGCGTTCGCCTGGTGGGCATCGACTATCTCTCGATCGAGCAGTTCCACTCGGGGCACCACCGCACGCACAAGACCCTGCTGGGGCGCGGCATCGCCATCGTGGAAGGGCTGGACCTCTCCGAGCCCCCGCCCGGGACGTACACGCTGTACTGCCTGCCGCTGCGCCTGAAGGGGCTGGACGGCGCCCCTGCTCGGGCCGTGCTGGTGGGATGAGCGACATTCACCAGGTGTTCTTCGACATCGGCGGGGTGCTCGGCACCAACGGCTGGGATCGCGAACAGCGCGCGGCGGCCGTGGAGCGGTTCGGGCTGGACGCCGACGACTTCCAGTACCGGCACGAGGAGACGGTGGGGGCGTTCGAGTCCGGCGAGATCACGCTCGACGAATACTTGGACGTTACCGTCTTCTGGACCTCGCGCCCGTTCTCGCGCGAGGAGTTCCGGGGGTTCATGTTCGCGCTCAGCGAGCCGTGGCCGGACAGCATCGCCGTCGCGCTGGCGCTGCGGCAGGCCTCGCGCGCGCGGATGGCGACGTTGAACAACGAGGCGGAGGAGTTGAACACGATGCGCATCCAGCGCTTCGGCCTGTGCGCGATGTTCGATGTCTTCTTCAGCTCGTGCTGGCTGGGCGTGCGCAAGCCCACGCGCGACCTGTACGAGCGGGTGCTGGGGATGACGCAGGCCGATCCGCGCCGGTCGCTCTTCGTGGACGACCGTGAGCAGAACCTCGCGCCGGCCCGGGCCCTCGGCATGCGCGTGGTGCAGTTCCGGAGCGCGGCGCAGCTGGAGCGGGAGTTGAGGGCGATGCAGTTATTATGAGCAGTATTCAGTCTCACTCACGGAGCGATTTCTGATGCAACTGGCGATGATCGGGCTCGGGCGCATGGGCGGCAACATGGTCGAGCGGCTGATGCGGCACGGGCACGAGACGGTGGTCTACGACCGCAGCGCCGACGCGATCGCGAAATACCAGCAGATGGGCGCGACGGGCGCGAAGGACCTCGTGGACATCGTGAAGCGGCTGCGCACGCCGCGCATCATCTGGATCATGGTGCCCGCCGGCGCGCCGGTGGATCAGACGATCGAGATGCTGGAGCCGCACCTGGTACAGGGCGACGTTCTCATCGACGGCGGGAACTCCAACTTCCACGACACCATGCGGCGCGCGCGGGCGCTCGAGCCCAAGGGCATCGAGTTCATCGACTGCGGCACGAGCGGCGGCGTGTGGGGGCTGGAGAACGGCTACTGCCTGATGGTGGGTGGCACCGACCGTGCCGTGAAATACTGCGAGCCGATCTTCCGCGCACTCGCGCCGGAGCACGGCTACGCGCACATGGGGCCGAGCGGGTCCGGGCATTACGTCAAGATGGTGCACAACGGCATCGAGTACGGGATGCTGCAGGCGTACGCGGAAGGATACGAGATCCTGCATGCGTCGAAGGATTTTCCGAAACTGGATCTCCACCAGATCGCCGAGGTGTGGCAGCACGGCAGTGTGGTCCGCTCGTGGCTCAACGAGCTGGCGGCCAGCGCCTTCGCGCGCGACGCCTCGCTCGCGGACCTCAAGGGCTGGGTGGCCGATTCCGGCGAGGGGCGCTGGACGGTGCAGGAAGCCATCGACGTGGACGTGCCCGCGCCCGTGATCACGCTCTCGCTGCTCATGCGCTTCCGCTCGCGCCAGCCGGACTCCTTCGGCGCCAAGGTGATCGCGGCGCTGCGCAACGAGTTCGGCGGCCACGCGGTGAAGCACTCATGACGCCGGTGACCGCACCGCCCGCGCCCTCCCCCGACGCTGCCGTGACGGGCGACGGCTCGCGCGGTACCGCGCGCGGACCCGCCGGCCCGACGGTCACGCCGCGGCCTAGCGGCCAGGTGAAGGGCATCGCGCCGCGGCGTGACCGCGCCGACCCGTGCACGATGGTGATCTTCGGGGCCATGGGGGATCTCACCAAGCGCAAGCTGATGCCCGCCGTGTATTCCTTGATGCTCGAAGGGCTGGTGGATCCGGAGTTCGCGGTGCTCGGCGTGGGCCGCGAGGCGTGCGAGAGCGACGAGGTGTTCCGCGAGAAGATGCGCGACGCGATCCAGCAGTCGGACGAGGTGCACGGCTTCGACGCCGGCCTGTGGCACTCGCTCTGCGAGCGGCTGCACTACGTTTGCGCCGAGCTCACCGACCCGGACGCGTACGGCCCCATCAATCAGCGGCTGCAGGAGATCGAGGCGAACCGCGCGCCCGCGGATCGCAACCGGCTGTTCTATCTCGCCGTGCCGCCGAGCATCTTCGAGCCCATCGTGCGCAACCTGTCCACCAGCGGGCTGGCCCCGCGCACCGGCGATCCCACCGCGCGGCCGTGGGTGCGCGTGGTCGTGGAGAAGCCCTTCGGCCGCAACCTGCAGACGGCCACGGAGCTGAACCACCTCGTGCTCAGTCTCTTCGACGAGCATCAGGTGTTCCGCATCGATCACTATCTGGGCAAGGAGACGGTGCAGAACGTCCTCGTGCTGCGCTTCGCCAACTCCATCTTCGAGCCGCTCTGGAACCGGCAGTGGATCCAGAACGTGCAGATCACCGCGGCGGAAGACGTGGGGGTGGGCACGCGCGGGAAGTATTACGAGGAAGCGGGCGTCGTGCGCGACATGTTCCAGAACCACTTACTGCAGCTGCTCGCGCTGACGGCAATGGAGCCGCCGTACACGATGAGCGCGGGCGCGGTGCGCGACGAGAAGGTGAAGGTGCTGAAGTCGGTGCGCTGGATGAACCCGGACGTCATCGGGCGCACGGCGGTGCGGGCGCAGTACCGCGCGGGCCCGATCAACGGGAAGCTCGTGCCCGGCTACATCGAGGAGCCGGACGTCGATCCGACCTCCACCACGCCGACGTACGCCGCGGTCCGGCTGTACATCGACAACTGGCGCTGGAACGGCGTGCCGTTCTATCTCCGATCGGGCAAGCGCATGAAGAAACGGGTCTCCGAGATTGCCGTGACCTTCCGCTCGCCGCCGCACCTCATGTTCGGCCATCAGACGCGCGAGGTGCTACGCCCGAACACCCTCGTGATGCGCGTGCAGCCGGACGAGGGCGTGAACCTCAACTTCGAGGTGAAGGTCCCGGGGGCGGCGGTGGCGTTGACGTCGGAGATCGAGGTGGCGCCGGTGGACATGGACTTCACCTACGACGAGGTGTTCGGCGAGACCTCGGCGCCAGCCTATGAGACGCTGCTCCTGGACGTGATGATCGGCGAGGCCACGCTGTTCACCCGGAGCGACGAGGTGGAGGCCGCGTGGCGCGTGATCGATCCGCTCATCGACTACTGGGACCGGCATCCACCGGAGCAGATGCCGACCTACGCCGCCGGCACCTGGGGCCCGCGCGAAGCCGACGAGTTGATCACGTCGGACCGGGTGCGGTGGCGGGAACCGTGACCGGGACTGGGGGAATCCGCGCGCCGCGCGGAGCACGTCCCTGCTCCAATGTCCTATTCCCGAATCCCCACAAAATCGATCCAGCCTTTCTGCGCATCGGTGGAGACGAGGCGCACGCGCACGCGGTCGCCGACGTCCATGCCTTCGGCGCCGCGCACCACGCGGCCCTCGGCTGGGGGGTGCAGGAGGCGCACATAGGTGCCCTTCGGCGTGTCGCCGGTGACGATCGCGTCGAAGGTCTCGCCGATGCGATCGGCCAGGAAGACGGCGGCCGCCACCTTGCGCATGGTGCGCTCTACCTTGCGTGCCGCGTCCTCGCGTTCGGTGCAGTGCGCCGCGATGGCCGCCAGCTCGTCGTTGGCATAGGGCGCGACCGCGCCGGCCAACGTCGCCTTCACCAGCCGCTGAGTGATCAGATCGGCATAGCGGCGGTTGGGCGCGGTGGCGTGGGAGTAGTCGTGCGCGGCGAGGCCGAAGTGGCCGCCAGGGTCCTTGCCGGGAAGGTCCAGCGCGTACTCGCCAGGGCCCATCAGCTTCACGATCGAGAGCGAGAGATCGGGAAAGCGCAGGGGATCGGCGGCGCGGCGGCGGGCCAGGAACTGCGCGAGCGCGAGCGAGTCGGGGGCGGCGGGAAGCACCTCGCCGTAGCCGCGCGCGAGGTCCACGATGCGCTGCCAGCGCTCCGGCTCGCGCACCACGCGACGGATGCCCGAGCGGCCGCGCGCCTCCAGCCATTTCGCGATCGCCACGTTGGAGGCGATCATGAAGTCCTCGATGAGGTCGCGCGCGAGATTCTTGTGTACTAATCGCAGGTCCACGATGCGCCCGTCGCGCGTGACGGGCGTCGCCTCGATCGTGTCCAGCTCCAGCGCGCCGCTCGCGACGCGCTCGGCCTTGAGGCGGCGCGCCGCCTCGCGCTGCAGCCGCAACTGCTCCGCGAGCGCCGCATCGCGCGCCAGTGCCTCGGGGACACCGAGGGCGGCCGCACCGCTGTCCTTCCCGCCCGCCGCGTGCTCGAGCCACGCCCCCACGCCCTCGTAGGCCAGCTTCGCGCGATTCCGCACCAGCGCGCGGTACACGTCGAAGTGCTCGACCGTCCCGTCCTCCTCCACGACGTTCTCCACCACCAGGGCGCGCCGGTCCTCGTCCTCGTTGAGCGAGGTGAGGCCGGTGGAGAGCCTCTCTGGCAGCATCGGGAAAGTGACCACGCCCGTGTAGACCGACGTGGCATTCCCGCGCGCGTGCTCGTCCGCGGGGGTGCCCTTCCCCACCAGCACGTCCACGTCGGCGATCCCCACCAGCACGCGAATCGCCCCGCCGTCCAGCTGCTCCACCACCTCCACCTGATCGAGGTCGCGCGACTCGGTGTTGTCGATGGAGGACCACAGCAGCGCCCGCAGGTCGCGCACCCCGTCGGCCGCAGCGCCCGGGGCGGGCAGTGCCGGCTCGCGCAGCGACTCCACCTGCGCCTCCACGGGCTGGCCGAAATCGGGATCGAAGCCGTTCTCGCGCAGCACGCGCCGCGCGGTCTGCACGAAGTCGATTTGGGTCGAATGGTGCGGGATGGAGCACTCTCCGTCGAGGTTCGGCACACCCGCATGCAAGAGACGGGCACGCTGCCCGGACGATTCTTTCGGGCTGACGATCTTTCGTGCTTTCGCGTAGCTGGCGCCGCCCATACTTTGCGGCCTGCCGCAACGCGTTCGCGCGGATCCTGGCGCCCCCCGTGGGCCGGGCGTCCTCCACCTCCATGACATCCGATGCGCAACCGGATCTCAGGCGCCACCCTCGCGGCGCTGACGCTCGTCCTCGCGTCCTGCTCGGACCACGCGGCCACCACCCGGCCGCCGGCATTCGGCATCGGGGGCCCGCGCTTCAGCGCCCTGCCCGCGCTCCCGCCGGTGCGCGTGAGCGAGATCCACTACGACAACACAGGCACCGATGCGGGCGAGGCGATGGAGATCGAGGGCCCGGCGGGCACGGATCTCACCGGCTGGTCGCTGGTGCTCTACAACGGGAACGGCGGGGATTCATATAGCACGACCACTCTCACGGGCAGCATCCCGGCCACCTGTGGCACACGCGGCGTGGTGGTGGTGAGCTATCCAGTGAACGGCATCCAGAACGGAGATCCCGACGGATTCGCGCTCGTTAATGGGAGCTCGGTGGTCGAGTTCCTGTCGTACGAGGGCACCTTCACCGCGACGAACGGTCCGGCCTCCGGCACGCTGTCCAGCGACATCGGCGTGCGGGAGGCGGGCACGGAACCGCAGGGGCTCTCGCTGCAACGCGCGGATGACGGCAGCTGGACCGGGCCCGCCGCCAGCAGCTTCGGTGCGTGCAACACGGTGAGCGCGATACCCAGGCCGACCATCACCTTCTCGGGGCGCAACGCCATCACCGATCCCGCGCTCCCGGTGGGATTCGAGGCGCAGATCTTCGCGACGGAGAAGGCCAGCAGCACGGAAGTGGCCACGACGTTCACCTGGAGCTCCGATCGTGCGCCAGCTCGCCGCGGCCGGCGCGGGAGCGCCCGGCGCCGGCAATCTCCATTCGCTCATGGCGAAGCTGCAGGCGGCGGAGCAGCAGCTGGAGCGCGGCAACACCCAGCCAGCCGCGGGCCAGCTGGGGAGCGTGATCAACGAGCTGGACGCGATGATGCAGTCGGGACGGCTGCCGCCCGATAAGGCGGGCCCGGTGGAGACACTCGCCAGCAGGCTGATACGAGCCATCACGAGATGAGCGAAGAGCCCCGGCCGCGCGACTCGGATCACCGGCGCGGCTGGCCGGCGAAGCACCCGACCAGCGCCTCCGACCCCGCGGTGCCGGCCGTGGGCCCCGTCGTCCCCGACGAGGGCTCCGCCGCCCCGGCCGCGGGCTTCGCCGAGACGTGCGACCACTGCGGCTCCACGCGCGTGGAATGGCGCCGGTGCAAGCTCGTATGCCTGGCCTGCCAGCAGATCGTTCGGAGCTGCGCCGATCTTTAGGAAAGGGGCTGCGGACTCAGGCCTTCACTCCTTCCCCCCGCCCGCTGCCCCCCGCCCCCATCCTCTATTCATGATCGGATATTCCCGCCAGTCCACGTAATCGAAGTGCCACCACTCCTGCGGGTTCACCGTGAAGCCCTGGGCCTCCATGGCCTGGCGCAGCAGCTCGCGGTGCCAGCGCTGCAGCGAGGTGCCGCCGGGATACTCGGCGTACGCCCGATCGGTGCTCTCGTCGTAGGTGCTCACCATCTGCACCGGGCGGCCGGTCTTCAGATCGTACAGGGTGAGGTCCACGGCGGCGCCGCGGTTGTGGCGGGAGCCGTGCGCCGGGTCGGCCACGAGCCAGCGCTTGGCGGGCGGCGTCGCATCCCAGAAGATCTTCGTCACGTACCACGGCCGATACGCATCGTGGATCAGCAGCCCGTAGCCTGACGCCCGCAGCACGCGGTTCGCGCGCACCACCGCCTCGGCAGCCGGACGCTGCAGAAACGCGCGCGCCTGCTCGTACACTCGGGCGCCGAGGAAGTTGTTCGTGGTGGCGTAGCGAATCTCCAGGTGGATCGTGGAATCGAGCGTCGTCAGCTCCACGAGGTCGGGCGTCCTGAAGCTGCCGCTTTCCGCGGGCGGCGTGGCAGCGAGCGCCTCGCGCCGCAGCTCGGGGATGGGCCGCAGCGGCGTGATGCGCAGCTGATTGGCGCCGGCGCGCGGCTCGATGTCGCGGCGCGCGAGGCGC
>DATEPM010000178.1:0-7848 GCA_035273185.1 Gemmatimonadaceae bacterium | reverse complement strand
CCGGGCGCGCCCCGATGCCGCCGAGCAGATCGCGCGACGCATCGCCGCGCTGCTCGCCGCGTGAGTAGCCAGTCACTCCGCGCATCCCTAGATTGCGTCGCGCCCATGCCTCTCCTGGATTCCTCCGATCCGCGGCCCGTGCATTTCGTTGGCATCGCCGGCGCGGGGATGAGTGCGCTGGCTGAGCTCTTCGTCCGCCGCGGCGCGCGCGTGACCGGCTGTGACGCGCAGGCGGATCAGACCGGCGATCTACAGCGACTGGGCATTCAGGTGGGACCGCACGATCCTGCGCACGCGGCGGGCGCGCGCGCGCTCGTCGTGACCGCGGCCGTTCCGCCGCGACATCCGGAGCTGGAGCGCGCCCGCGAGCTCGGAGTGCCAGTGATCCGGCGCGCCGATGCTCTGGGCGAGGTGACCGCCGGGCGCGAGCTCGTCGCCATCGCCGGCACCCACGGCAAGTCCACCACCACGGTGATGACCGCCGAGGTGCTCGCCGCCGCGCACCGCGATCCCACCGCGCTGGTCGGCGGCCGGGTTGCCGCGTGGCGGGGCAATCTGCGCGCCGGCGGCGACCGGCTGTACGTCGTGGAGGCCGACGAGTACGCCCGCTCCTTCCTGGCGCTCGCGCCGACGGTGGCCGTGGTGACCAACATCGAGGCCGACCATCTGGATGTCTACGCCGATCTGGCCGACATCCGCGGCGCCTTTGCGCAGTTCGTCGCCGGCGCGCGCACGATCGTGCTGTGCGCCGACGATCCCGGCGCGCGCACGCTGCCGACGCCCACCGGCACCGACGTGATGCCGTACGCCATCGCGGACGGCCCGGGCGCCTCGCCGCCCGAGGCGCTTCGCGAGGCACGGCTGCTGGCACGCCGATGGCGCGAGACCAGCGGGGCCAGCGCGTTCGAGGTCGAGTACGACGGCCGGGCATTCGGAGCGGTGAGGCTCGGCGTCCCGGGCCGGCATAACGTGCTCAACGCCTTGGCGGCGTTAGGTGCGGGGCTCGCTCTCGGTGCCGACCCCGAGGCGCTGGCCGTGGGGCTCGCCGGTTTTCGCGGGGTGGAGCGGCGCTTCCAGCACGTCGGCGACGTGCGCGGCGTGGCGATCGTGGACGACTACGCGCACCACCCCACCGAGATTGCCGCGACCCTCGCCGCGGCGCGAGGGGCGTTTCCCGGGCACCGACTGCTGGTGGCCTTTCAGCCGCACCTCTTCAGCCGCACGCGCGATTTCGCGCGCGAGTTCGCCGCGGCGCTCGCCGCTGCCGACGTGGTGTACCTCGCCGAGATCTACCCCGCGCGCGAGCAGCCCATCGCCGGCGTCACCGCATCCCTCATTGCGGATGCGCTGCGCGCGAACGGCGCGCCACCGGTGTGGGAAGGCCCGCGCGCGGCGCTGGCGGAGGTGCTGGCGCGCGACGTCCGCCGCGGCGACGTCGTCCTGACGCTGGGGGCGGGCGACATCACCCTCACCGGACCGGAGCTGCTCGGGCGCCTCACGGGTGCCGCATGACGGGTGCCATTCCCCCGCGCTACCGTGTGGCGCTTGCGGCACTCGGCGGCCTTCTGCTCGTCGCGTCGCCCCTCTGGGCGCCGCTCCTGCTGCGCCGCCTCGCGTTCTTCCGCGTACGGAAGGTGGAGATCATCGGGACGCACTACGTGGCCGTGAACGACATCCTCGAGCGGCTGCACGTCGATACGACAGCCTCCGTCTGGGATCCGACCGGACCCCTGGCGCGGCGCGTGGCCGCGCATCCGCAGGTGCGCGAGGTCCACGTGCATCGGAAGCTGCCCGGTACGCTCGTCGTCGAGATCAGCGAGAATCTTCCCGTCGCGCTGGTGCCCACGGCGCAGGGCTTCCGGGCCTATGATGCGCGTGGTGTGGCGCTGCCGCTGGACCTCGCGCGCACGCCGGTGGACGCGCCGATCCTCGTACAGCGCGACACCGCGCTGCTGCGCCTCCTAGCGGGAGTGCATCGCCGCATGCCAGCATTGTATGATCGGGTAAGCGAGGTGCGCCGCGTGGGGCCGGACGAGCTCCTCTTCCAGCTCGCGTCCGTGCCCGTGCGCACGATGCGGGACGTCTCCGTCGAGCGGCTCGGCGACATCGAGCCGGTGGAGGAGGATCTTGCTCGGCGCCAGCTGCGGCCTGCCGAGATCGACCTCCGCTATCGTGACCAAGTGATCGCCAGACTCCCATGAATTCCGACCGCCTCGTCGCAGGGCTCGATATCGGCTCCGCCAGGACGACCGCCATCATCGCCGAAGCTGCCGGCGATCTGCCTCGCCATCCCACGCTGCGTGTACTGGGCGTGGGGCAGGCGCGCACCACGGGCATGCGGCGCGGCGTCGTCTCCGACATCGAGGAGACGACGCGCTCCATTCGTCAGGCGCTGCAGGACGCGGAGCGGATGGCGGGCGCGGAGGTGCAGGAGCTCTATGGGGGGATCGCGGGGGAGCACGTCCAGGCGATGACCAGCAAGGGCATCGTCGCCGTCAGCGGGGACGAGATCACCAGGCAGGACGTCGACCGCGCCAATGCGGTCGCGCGCGCGCAGGCCATCCCGCAGGATCGCGAGCTGCTGCACGCCATCCCGCAGGAGTACACGGTGGACAGGAGTACTGGCATCCGTGATCCCATCGGGATGATCGGCACGCGGCTCGAGACCGAGATGTATCTCGTCACCATCGGCAGCTCGCCCGCGCTGAACCTGCGCAAGGCGGTGGACAAGGCGGGCTACCGCGTGCGCGAGCTCGTGCTGGAGCCGCTGGCGAGCGCGCTCGCCGCGCTCACCGAGGACGAGCGCGAGCTCGGGGTGGCGCTGGTCGAGATGGGAGCCGGCACTACCGATCTCGCCCTCTTTCACGAGGGCAAGATCCGCCACGTGGGCACCATCGCGTTCGGCGGCAACAGCGTGACCAGCGACATCGTCCATGGCCTCGGTGTCACGCAGGCCGATGCCGAGCGGCTCAAGGAACGGTATGGCTGCGCGTACGAACCGCTGGTGGATCCCGCGGAGGTGATCCAGCTCCCGAGCACGGTGGCGCAGGGCGACCGGCACATTCCCCGCGAGCTGCTGGCCCACATCATCCACCAGCGCATGGACGAGGTGTTCGATCTCGTGCAGCGCGAGATCTCGTCCGCCGGTTATGCCGGCAAGTTGAGCGCGGGGGTGGTGCTCACCGGAGGCGCTGCCGCGATGCAGGGCGCGGCCGAGCTGGCGAGCGATGTCTTCGGCACCGGCGTGCGCGTTGGCGTTCCGTCGGAGAACATCGGTGGACTGAGCGATTCCGTGGAGGCGCCGCGCTTCGCAACGGCGGTGGGGCTCGCACAGTACGGTGCCCACCGCGTGGCGCTGGGTGCGGCGGGTGCCGGCCAGCGCCGGCTCGCCGGTGCCGGGAGCGGCGTGGGGCGCTTCGCGGAGAAGATCAAGTTCTGGCTGCAGGACTTCTTCTGAGCGGTCGGCTCGCCCGGCGGCGCTTACAAAGCTGATTCAGCCGACACCGCTGTGGAAAACTCGGCACGCGCGGCCGTGTGATTCTTCCCGCGATTCCTCGTCAACTGAGGGGTAGTCGCGGGAGCGGAACGCATTATATTGCGCGAGCGTTTTCTTCCGGCTGGTCCCGAAGCTCCTTCCTCTTCGCCGCATCGAAACCGCGCCGGTCGTCCCGCCTCCCCGTAGTCCGTCCTACCTCTAGCAGTACGGGAGTTCCGTCCTCACATGATCTTCGAGTTCGAAGAGAGCGCGACCCAGAACGCTCGCATGAAGGTCGTGGGCGTTGGCGGCGGCGGTGGCAACGCCGTCAATCGCATGATCGACGAGCACCTGGAGGGCGTCGAGTTCATCTCGGTGAACACCGATGCGCAGGCCCTGCTCGCGTCCAAGTCCGACATCAAGATCCAGATCGGCAAGAAGCTCACGCGTGGGCTCGGCGCGGGCGCGCGGCCGGAGATCGGTCGCCAGGCCATCGAGGAGAATCGCGACGAGGTCGCGCGGGCGCTGTCGGGGGCGGATCTGGTGTTCATCACGTGCGGTATGGGCGGCGGCACGGGCACGGGCGCCGCGCCGGTGGTCGCGGAGCTCGCGAAGGAAGCCGGTGCGCTCACCGTCGGCATCGTCACGCGTCCCTTCCTCTTCGAGGGGCGCAAGCGCATGCGTCAGGCGGAGCAGGGGATCACGGACATGCGCAAGAACGTGGACACGATGATCGTCGTGCCAAACGAGCGCCTGCTGGCCGTGGTGGGCAAGGGCATCCCCTTCCAGGACGCGCTCAAGAAGGCCGACGAGGTCCTGCTGCATGCGACGCAGGGCATCTCCTCGCTCATCAGCGTGACCGGCCTCGTGAACGTGGACTTCGCCGACGTGCGCACCGTTATGCAGGCGGGCGGCTCGGCCCTCATGGGCACCGGCATCGGGCGCGGCGAGAACCGCGCCACCGAGGCCGCGCAGTCGGCCATCAGCTCGCCCCTGCTCGACAACATCAGCATCTCCGGCGCCACCGGGGTGCTCGTGAACATCACCGGCGGCGCCGACCTGACGCTCGGGGAAGTGCATCAGATCAACGAGATCATCCACGAGGCGGTGGGCGACGAGGCGGAGATCATCTTCGGCGCGGTGCACGAGCCGGCCATGCAGGGCGAGATTCGCGTCACGGTCATCGCGACCGGCTTCGACCGGGCGATCCAGCCGGGCATGGTCACGCCCGCGCACGCGCTTCCCGCGCAGCCGCAACAGTCCGCGCCCTCCAAAGGCTCGCCGGTGATCCCGTTCCCCGCCAACCGTCCCGCGCGCATCGGCGGGGTGAGTCGCACCGGGGCCACCGACGTGCCGCGCGCGTCGCGGCCCGCCGCGAGCGACAAGAGTGCGCAGGATCTCTCCGACATGGAGATTCCGACCTTCATTCGGAGACAGATGGATTGAAGCGGTCGATCGTTCGTCCCGTCACCTATGGCGTCGCGGCGGCGCTCGTCGCCGCGACGCTCTATTTCACGCCGCCGCTGCCGCAGCGGCAGCCCGCGGCGGAGGTGCTCGGGGCGCGCCAGCAGGGCGCACCCGCGCCGGCGCTGCCGCTCTTCCGCCAGACGGTCGACACCCTGGCCCGCGGCGAATCGCTGCGTGGGATCTTCGCCCGCGGCGGGGTGAGCGATCTGCTCGCGAACGAGGCGCTCAAGGCGCTCACGCTCATCGATCCGAACCGCGTGCGTGCGGGGATGAAGGTCACCTTCCGCTTGCAGCAGACGGACTCGGTCCCCTCGGAGATCGTCCTGCAGCTCGCGATCGATCGGCTGCTGCACCTCCAGCGGCACGGCGACCGCTGGACGGAACAGGAGGAGCAGATCCCGTGGACGACCGATACGATCGTCGTCGCGGGCAAGATCAACTCCACGCTCTACGACGCGATGGATGCGAGCGCGCAGCGCGTGCTCCCCGCCGCCGCGCGGCAGCAGCTCACCTGGGCACTCGCAGACATCTTCGAGTACAAGGTCGATATGAGCCGCGATCTCCAGGAGGGCGACGAGTTCCGCGTTCTCGCGGAACGCGCCTCGTCGCCCACCGGCGCGGTGAAGGTCGGCCGGATCCTGGCCGCCACGTTCACCCTCTCCGGCACCGAGCTTCAGGCCATTCGATACAAGAGTGACGCGGTCGGCGGCGACTACTTCGATCAGAACGGGAGGTCGCTGCGCGCCGCATTTCTGCGTGCGCCGCTCGAGTTTCGTCGCATCTCCAGCACGTTCGGCGGCCGCTGGCATCCGATACTCGGCGTCTGGAAGCAGCACAAGGGCACCGATTACGCCGCGGCGCTCGGCACGCCGGTGCGCGCCATCGGCGATGGCGTCATCATCCGCGCGGGCTGGGGGAACGGCTACGGCAACGTGCTCGAGATCCGTCACCGCAACGGCTTCGTCACGCGCTACGGCCACCTGCACGGTTTCGCCAGGGGCATTCACGTGGGCACGCGCGTCGCGATCGGGGAGACCGTCGCCTACGTCGGCGCGACGGGCCTCGCCACCGGTCCGCATCTGCACTTCGAGGTGCTCGTCGATGGCGTGCAGCGCGACCCACGGATCGCGCTGCGGAACTCCAGCGGCGATCCGGTGCCCGCGCGCGAGCGCGCGGCCTTCGATCAGGTGCGCACGCAAATGCTCGCCGCCCTGGACAAGGCCCCGGGACCTGTGCTGGGACTGGCCTCGCGCTAGACTGACGCGTGAACGGAACCACGGAACGGAAGCGGTAGATTGCCGCTTCCGTTCCGTGGTTCCGTTGTTCCGCCGTGCCGCCGCGCGCCGTCGGGTGTCGGTTTCGCCGGCTGCCGCTAGAATTCGCGGATGTCCCTCTGGCTGCTCGCCGTACTCGCGGGGCTGCTCGCGGCGATCGCGCAGTACGGGCGCGGGATGCGAACCGCGCGCGCGGTCTGGCTGCCGGCGTCGTTGCGTGCCATAGCCCTCACCCTACTGCTCGCGCTCCTGCTCGACGCGCCTGTGGGGCGCGCGGCGCCGCTCCCGGTGTGGGTCGCGCTCGACGTCTCGGCGAGCTGGCTGCGCGATGACGACAGCAGCGCCTGGCGCGCAGCTCGGGCTGCCGTGGCCCGGGCGCATCCCGACACCCTTCTGCTCTTCGGCGATTCCCTGCGCCTGTCAGGCGGTGCCGGCGTGCCCGCGCTGCCCGGCGATCTCGCGTCACGCGTCCGTCCTGCCGTGGAGCGTGCCCTCGGACGCGGACAGCCGCTGGTGGTCGTCACCGACGGTGAGATCGACGATCCGGACGCGCTGCGCGATCTCCCGGCGGGATCGCGCGTCATCGTCGTGCCGCGCCCACCCGCCCGCGACCTCGCCGTGGCCAGCCTCGAGCTGCCGCGCGCGCTCGTGGCGGGAGACACCACGGAGTTGCGTGTCGGCCTCGTGGCGGGTGCAGCCGGCGCCGCCGCGGGCACGCTCACGCTGAGCGTGGACGGACGCATACTCACGCGTCAGTCTCTCGAGCCGCTGGCGCCCTTCGCGGAGCGCACGCTGATCCTCCATGCGCCGCTGCAAGGGGCCAATGGTCCAGCGATCGTACGCGCGGTCGTCGCCACCAGCGGCGATGTCGAGCCGCGCAACGACACCCTCGCAATCGGCGTGGACATTTCGCGCGCGGCTAGCGCGGTGTTCGTTTCCACCTCGCCCGATGAGGATGCACGTTACGCGTTGAGCGTGCTTCGGGGCGCGCTCGCCGTGCCGGCTCGCGGCTATCTTCGGGTGGCGGCGGGCGTCTGGCGCGTGGAAGGATCCCTCGCGCCAGTCGCGGAGTCGGAGGTGCGCCGCGACCTGCAGGACGCACCGGTGGCCATTCTGCACGGCGATACGGCACTCTTTGGCATGCCGCGCCGCGCGACGGCAGGGCCGATCGCGCTCCTGGTGCCTGCCACCGCCGACCAGGGCGAGTGGTACGCCGCCGATGCGCCCGCGTCGCCGCTCCTCGGCACCCTCGGCTCGCTGCCCTGGGACAGTCTGCCGCCCATCACGGTCACCGCCGCACCACCGACGGGACAGTGGACCGCGCTGGAAGCGCGCCGCGGTCGCGAGAGCCTGAAGCGAGCCGTGATCACGGGGAGCGATACGCCGCGTCGCGTCGTCGTAGTGGCGGGCTCGGGATGGTGGCGCTGGCGATTCCACGGTGGCGCGGCTGCGGACGCGTTCACCGCGATGTGGGGCAGTATATTTGACTGGTTGGCGGCCGAGCGCGCCGATCGGCGCGCGGCGGTTCCGGACGGTGCGGTGCTCCGTGCCGGCCAACCGGTTCGCTGGCGGCGCGGCGCCGTCGGTGACACCGTGGTTCAGGTGACGCTGCGCCGGCTCGACCGCTCGAAG
>DATEPM010000177.1:0-19123 GCA_035273185.1 Gemmatimonadaceae bacterium | reverse complement strand
CCTCCCCTGCTCTCGCGAACGGAGCGTTACTCGCGGCCGAGATCCGACTCGCGATCGATGTCCCTATCGGCGTCCACCTGGTTCTCGCCAATCTTCCGCTGCGCCTTGCCCTTGAGCTCCTCCGCCTTGCCGCGCAGCTGCTCGCTGGTGTCGCCCGTGGCTCCGCCAACGGCGTTGCGTGCCCGGCCCTTGATCTGGTCGCCGATGCCCTCGGCCTGGTTTTTCAGACCGTCCTTCGTGCGATCGTCCGACATGAGAGTCCCCTCCGGATTCGGGGCCGCGCACCGCCTCGCCCGTCGAAGCCAACTGCGCGACCCCCGTAAGTTCCTCAGGGGCAATGGGCATGCCCCACCTCTCTTGCGCCGATATATCGCGCGATATATCGTACTGGAGCACTTCCGATATATCAGACACTCGGCAGGAGGAGTACATGTTCGGTTCGTTCTCCGGGGAACGCGGCTGGAGGCATGCGGACGCCGGCCCAACGTGCGGTGGTCCCCACGGACCGCACGGCGGCCATCGAGGCCGTCGCGGGTGGGAGGGGTTCATGGGAGACTTCTGGGGCAATGCGGGCCCGCGGGCCCGCGGCTGGCGCGCCCGTGCCGGCCGGATCTTCGAGCACGGGGATCTCAAGTACGTGGTCCTGCGCCTGGTAGCCGAGAAGCCGCGGCACGGCTACGAGATCATCAAGGAGTTGGAGGACCGCTTCGGCGGCGCCTATGCGCCAAGCCCCGGCACCGTGTATCCAACGCTCACGATGCTCGAAGATCTCGGCTACGTGCGGGCCATGCCCGAGGAGGGTGGACGCAAGATCTACGAGATCACCGAGGAGGGGCGGAAGCACCTCGCGGAGCACAGCAGCACCGTGGATTCGATCTTCGAGCGCATCGCCCGGTTCGTGGACGGCTTCCTGGACAGTCCCATGATGGAAGTGAACCAGTCGTTCAAGAGGCTTGGCCGGGCGACGTATTCACTGGCCACCGGCCGCACTGGAGATCGGGAGTTGCTGGCCCGGATACGTGCAGCCCTCGACCGCGCGTCCGCGGAGATCGAGGATCTGGCCCGCACGCGGGGTGCGGGCGGAGCCGGGGGGGCAGCGGGCGGCGGGACAGGCGCCGGCGGGACCAGCCCGAGCGGCGGTAGTCCGTCCGGGGCGGCAGGAACTGACCCGGAGTCAACGATCTGAACGTCGTGGACGACGCCGCTTTACCGCGACCCACACAAGACTAGATTTCAGGATGGGTCACGGTTCCCCCCGTGGCCCATTTTTGCGTAGTATGGTCCGAAGGCGCGTCCGGCGCGTTCGGTCCCACATTGCGAGTTTTCGGCGGGGGCCATCCTCGCTTTCTCAATGACGGCTGAACCAGCTCGAAAGAGTGGCAAGCAGCCCGCGTCGGACGGGCAGCCCAGCAGTGCTCCGACACCAGGTACACCGACGCCGATGAAGGAGCCACTCACCGGGAGCAGCGGGTTCATCACCGCGGTCCCGCCGCAGCGGCAGCGGCCCGAGGCGAGTCCGACCGGCAAGCGGCTCGGCATCCTGTCGCTCACGGCACTCGGGGTGGTCTACGGCGACATCGGCACGAGCCCACTGTACGCGATTCGGCAGTGCTTCGACAAGGAGTACGGGTTGGTGCCGACACCGTCGACCGTGTACGGCGTCCTTTCGCTGATCGTGTGGGCGCTGATCCTGGTGATCAGTGTCAAGTACATCGTCTTCATCATGCGGGCGGACAACCGGGGCGAAGGAGGGATTCTCGCCCTGTTGGCGCTCCTTCTCCAGCAGGAGCGGAGAGGGGCGGACCGGCGCCGCCGGATGATGCTCATTCTGCTCGGCCTGTTCGGAGCGGCGTTGCTCTACGGCGATGGGATCATCACGCCAGCCATCTCAGTGCTGGGGGCAATGGAAGGTCTGGAGGTCGTGACGCCGCAGTTTGCGCCGTTCGTCGTGTTCCTTTCGCTGGGCGTTCTTTTCGGGCTCTTTCTGGTCCAGCGGTTCGGCACGGCTCGCGTCGGCGGCGCGTTTGGCCCGATCATGCTGCTCTGGTTCGCGGCGATCGCCACGCTCGGGGCCGCAGAGATCGCGCGCGAGCCGCGGATTCTTCAGGCGGTGAATCCGGTCTACGCTGTTCGCTTCTTCCTGGTGCACGGGCGTTTGGGCTTTCTCGTGCTCGGAGCCGTCGTGCTCGTGGTGACAGGTGGCGAGGCGCTCTATGCAGATATGGGCCACTTCGGCCGGCGTCCGATCACTCTCGCGTGGTTCGCGCTGGTGCTCCCGGCGCTGCTCCTGAATTACTTCGGTCAGGGCGCGCTGCTGCTTCGGGATGCGGCGGCGTCAGAAAACCCGTTTTTTATGCTCGCGCCGCGCGTGTTGCTGTGGCCACTCGTTGTCATTGCGACGTTGGCGGCAATCGTGGCCTCCCAGGCGCTGATCTCCGGCGCGTTCTCCCTCACGCAGCAGAGTGTACACCTCGGGTACTCACCGCGCATGACTATCGTGCACACGTCAAAGCAGGAGGCCGGTCAGATCTACATCCCCGAGGTGAACAAGCTGCTCATGGCCGGTTGTCTCCTGCTCGTCATCGGCTTCCGGAGCAGCACAGCCCTGGGCGCGGCATACGGGATCGCCGTCACGGGAACCATGGCGATCACGTCGCTGCTCTTCTACGTTGTGGCTCGGTTGAGGTGGAACTGGCCTCTGTGGCAAATCGCCTCCCTCACAATCGGATTTCTGCTCATTGATCTCTCGTTCTTCGCCGCCAATGCGATCAAGTTCGAGCATGGCGGCTGGGTGCCCGTGGTCGTGGCGGTCTTCGTCTTCACGCTGATGAGCACCTGGAAGCGCGGCCGCGGAATGCTCAATGACATTCTCCACTCCGGTGCCCTGCCGCTGAACCTCTTTCTGGACGACGTGGCCCGCCGTAAGCCGCCGCGCGTTCCGGGCACCGCGGTGTTCATGACGTCCTCGCCGGAGGGGGTGCCGGTGGTGTTGCTGCATCACCTGAAGCACAACAAGGTGCTGCACGAGCAGGTGATCCTGATGTCCATCCTCTCGGAGGATATCCCGGAAGTTTCGGAGGAGGACCGGCTCTCGGTGGAGAAGCTGGAGCAGGGCTTCTACCGGGTGACGGCGCGCTACGGGTTCATGGAGACGCCAGATGTTCCGGGAATACTCATGCTCGCGCGCGCACAGGGAGTACGGGCCCGCGCGCAGGAGACCACATTCTATCTCGGGCGCGAGCGCATCATCGTCGCCGATCGCCGGCGCGGCCGGAGGGCCGATGGCGCGCGCATGGGCATCCGGCGAGCCCCCGAAGGCACGCGCCAGCGCACCAGCATGGCACGGTGGCGCCGCAAGCTGTTCGTGCTGATGAGCCGAAATGCGCGCTCGGCAACGGAGTTCTTCGGTATCCCGCCGAATCGCGTGGTGGAGCTGGGCGCGCAGGTGGAGTTCTGAGACGAGCGCCCTCAATACAACCAGTACGCCCGCGCCTCCGCCTGCCAGCGCGCGGCCTGAGCATTCCAGTCCTGGAGCAGCGCGTCGACGGAGCCGCGTTCCACCGCCTGCCGTAGCGCGTCCGTGCCCGCCAGGCGATCGATGTGGCTCGTGCGCCATTGCCACTGTGCGCCATGGCGCGCGTAGATGGCGCGCAGCAGGCGAACCCCCACGTCCACCGGACGCACGGCATTCCGGTCGGTGACCGAGATGCGGATCATCGGAATGGTCTCGCCGCCGAACTTGTAGCCCGGCTCGATGGTACGAGACGTGGAGTCGAAGCGCACGCCGGGGAGCGCCATCGCATTCATCTCGCCGGCGATCGCGCCGGCGTCCGTCAACCAGTCCGCGCCGATGAGCTGGAAGGGGGCCTCGGTGCCGCGGCCCTCGGTGACGTTGGTTCCCTCGAAGAATACGGTGCCCGGATACAGCAGCGTCGCATCCACGGTGCGGAGATTGGGGGACGGGTTGATCCACGGGATGCCCGTCTCGTCCATCCACATGGAGCGACGCCACCCGTGCATCGGGACGACTGTGACATCGGCGGTGACCTGGCCAGTGCCCACGAGGTATCGCAGCAGCTCTCCGGGCGTGAGGCCGTACCGCAGCGCAACCGGATACTCGCCGACGAACGAGCGGAAGCGCGGATCGAGCACGCTGCCCCCGACACGATCGCCGCGAATCGGGTCCGGGCGATCGAGCACGATGAACCTCTTTCCCAGCTTGCCGGCCGCCTGCGCGGCGAGCGCCATGGTCCATTCAAAGGTGTAGACGCGCGCACCTACATCCTGAATGTCGTAGACGAGCACGTCGACGTCGCGCAGCATCTCGGGCGTGGGGGCCTGCGTCGCGCCGTACAGGGAATAGATCGGCAGTCCCGTTGCGGAGTCCGTCGCCGACGCCACCGACTCACCCGCCTTGGCCACACCACGCAATCCGTGCTCGGGGCCGAAGAGTGCCACCAGACGCACGCCGGGCGCATGGTTCAACAGGTCGATGGTGCTCGTCCCCCTGCGATCGCGCCCGCTGGGATTGGTGATGAGACCGACGCGCTTGCCGCGCAGCAGCCCCAGTGAATCCTGGAGCAGCACCTCGACCCCGGGCACCACGCCCCCCGTGGCGACGCTGGGCCCGGAGACGACTGGCGGACGGTGCGCGCACGCCGCGGCAAGTGCGAGCCCGGCAAGTGCGGCTGGCGATGCGATGCGAGAAACTGGATGCATGTAACCGGCGGGTGGGAGTGCATGGCGATCCGCAGCGGATCTTAGCGCACCCCGCACCCGCCGTCGAGCAGCCTGTCGTTGGTGCTTCGCCGCGGGCGACTACCCGTGGCGGTCAGCGCCGCGCCGGAACAATAGCGGTCGTCAGCTCGCCGGCACGCAGGAGCTCGACGCGCGCGTCGCGCGAACCATCGAAGGCAAGGTTCACATCATCACCGCGCGCGCCACCGCGCACCGCTCGCCCGTCCACCCGCAGGATGACGTCGCCGGGGTGAAGCGCACCGGCCCAATCCGGCACGTCGAGCACAAGGAGGCCGCGTTCGCTGCCGAGGCCAAGATAGGTCGCGAGCTCCGCGCCCACCGGCACGACGCGCAGCCCGGAGAGGTCCCGCGCGCCGGCATCGGCGGTAGCATCGCCGAAGGCGTAACCATAGGCATAGGCCGGCGCCGGCATGGCCCGCGGGCCGCCGTCAGCGATCGCGGGGAGCGGAGACCAACTGTCACTGGCGGACAGCGCCGCGCTGCGCACGGTGGCAGCCGCAGCGCGCGTCGCTGCTGGAGTGGTGCCGCGGATCACAGGGCCTGGCTCGGGAGCCGGCGCGACATCGGCCCCATCGAGGTCGTCGTGCCAGTAGATCGCCCCGGGGAGCCCGCGCAGACCGTCGAACGCGCGCCCAGCCCCCTGCATCGCGTCCTCCAGCGCCCGCCGCACGTCATCGCTGATGCGTGCACCATCCAGGCGGAGGGGCGCGATGGGAGCAATGGGTGGCATGATCATACCTCCGACATCACCCGTGATGAACACGCCTCCCCGACGCCGCGGCAGATCCGACTGGCGCACCGCCTTCACGTGCACTGTGCGGAACTGGCCGTTCGCGTACACGCGCAGCTCCGCATCGTCGCCCGGATCGAGCTTGGCGACCTCGCGCTGCAGGCGGCGAACCTTCGTGCTGGCGAGTGCGTCGTCACCGGCATCTTCCTTCGCCACCCGGAGATCCACTCCGTTGATGGAAGCGATACGGTTCCCCTCCTCGATGCCCGCGCGCGCGGCAGGTCCGGAATCGTCCACCGACATCACGAAGACGCCGAGCGTGTCGCGCCGGCTGCCGGTCATCGCGATGCCGATGCCCAGTGAGGCGCGCTCGTCGAGGGAGCTCCGCCCGGCCCGGCGGCGCTGGTACAGTGAATCGGCATCGGCCGTGCGCACGTGCACCGTGCGCGTCTGGCCGCCGGAGTACACGCGCAGCTCCACCTCGTCCCCGGGCTTCACCTTCCCGAGCTCCCTCGTGAGGCGGCGATTGATGGCGCCCGCGAGCTCCCAGTCGCCCGTATCGGCAGGCGCGACCTTCAGGCTCACGCCGTTGATCGATGCCAGGCGATTGCCCTCCTCAATGCCGGCCTTGTCGGCCGGCCCGTTGGGGACGATGGTGGTGACGAGCAGGCCGAGCGTATCGCGGGCATTGGCCGCGCCGCCGGTGCTGAGGCCGAGCGCAGCTCCGGGCTGATCCTCGCGAGCGAGCTGGAGGGCACGGAGCTGGGGGGCCGGCGTGCTGAAGATGCGCGTATGCTGCGCGCGGGCAGGGTGTGCGGCAGCAGCGGCCGCGAGGCCGGCAAGCGCGAGGGGCAGGGCGAGAGTGGATCGCATGGTTCCTCGGATGCAGAGTGATGACTCATGTGTGTGACACGAAGTACATGCGGAGGGTTTCCCGCGCTTTCCAGCGTGGGGGAGCCGGTCCGGACGCCCGGCTCGGCCCCTGCTAGCTTGCAGGAGATCCGCGCGGGCATCGTGGCCCACGCATTATCCCCACTTGGCCCGCCCGCGCATGACCGGCATCTCCGAGCACACGGCGACGCGCCCTCCTCCGCCCTCGACACCCGATCTGGACGCGTTCGCGCACCACTGGCAGGACGAGGCCGATGCGGCCTATCTGTACCGGGTGCTCGCCTCGAAGGAGCTCGATGCGCGCAAGCGGGATCAGTATCTGCGCCTGGCCGCGGTCGAGGACCGGCACGTGGAGATCTGGGGACGCCTGCTGAGTGAGCACGGACGCACGCCGCGGGCATTTCGGCCGAGCGCGCGTACGCAGCTGATCGCACTTGCGGCGCGGCTGTTCGGTCCCGGGTTCCTCCTGCCGATGCTGTTGGCGGAAGAGGGGCGCGAGGTGAAGCAGTATCTCGACATGCACCGGACGACGGCCCACGGGGTGGCCGGACGCGCGGAGGCGCTGACGCTCGCGCGCGAATCGGCCGAGCATGCGACGACGCTCAACGAGATCTCCGGGCGCGCGGGCGAGCCGTGGCACCGCACGGAGTCCGGCGGCTTCCTCCGAAACGTCGTGTACGGCTTCAACGACGGACTCACGGCGAACTTCGGACTCGTGGCCGGCGTCATCGGCGCGTCCGCGGCGTCGCAGCACCATACCGTGATTCTGGCAGGCGTGGCGGGTCTCATCGCCGATGCGCTCTCGATGGGTTCGAGCGGCTATCTGGCCGCCAAGAGCGAACAGGAGGTCTACGCGAACGAGATCGCGATGGAGCGCGACGAGATCGCGATGATGCCGGAGGTGGAGCGCGACGAGCTGGCGGTGATCTACGAGATGAAGGGCATGACCCCGGATCGCGCGTTCGAGCTGGCCACACAGGTGATGCACAACCCACAGCAGATGCTCGAGGAGCAGGTGCAGGAGGAGCTGGGTATCGGTGAGCCGCACATGTCTCCCCTGCGGGAAGGATGGGTGACGGGCGCGGCCACGGCGGTGGGTGCACTGATTCCTGTCTTTCCGTTCCTGATCTGGTCAGGCACCGCGGCGATCGTCACCGCCTTTGTCGTGGCGATGCTCTCGCATTTTCTGGTCGGCGCGGCGCGCTCGGTGTTCACGGGGCGTGGCGTCTTCCGCTCGGGCCTCGATATGTTCGTCGTGGGGCTGGGTGTGGCGGTGGTGGGGTACTTCGTGGGCGAGTGGGTGAGCGGGATGCTACAGCCGTAGTGATGTGCGACCGACACGACCTCTGAACCTCTGATCGATGACTCGACTCTCGATTCCCCGTGCGGGCCTGGCGATCACAATCGCCGCGGCCGCGCCGCTCGGTGCGCAGGCGAGCTCGCCCGCCACCATCCAGACCATTCCCTATCCCGCGGTGGGGCTCTCCGCCGGCATCAGCATTCCCGCCGGCGGGCTCTCCAGATCGCGCGTGGCGGGCTTCAATCTCGCGGCCCTGGCGGAGTTCCACACCCCCACCGAGCCGCTCGGGATTCGCGGAGAGCTGCAGTATCAGTACTTCGGAAAGAAAGCCGACGTGACCGGCGCGACCAGCAGCAGCAGTCTCGGCGCGACGGTCGACGTCGTGTATCACGTCCCGCAACAGCAGGTCCGCCCGTATCTCCTCGGTGGACTCGGACTGTACGTCATCCAGCACCAGGGCACGTACCCCGGCGTGAACGTCGGCACGGGCCTCACCATTCCCCTCCCCGGCATGACGGCATTCGCCGAGATTCGCGCGCACACCGCGCTGACGCAGGGGCCGTCTTACGTGACGATCCCGCTCACCTTCGGCGTGACCTTCTGACGCGTTCCGGCCGGCGGCTCAGACGAGGAGGTTCAACAGCCGACCCGGCACGAAGATCACCTTCTTCGGCGCGCCCGGCACGAAGCGCGACACTGCCGGCTGCGCCAGGGCAGCGCTGAGGGCGCCCTCCTGGCCCGTGTCACGCGGCACCTGCACCGTGCCGCGCAGCTTCCCGTTCACCTGCACGGCCAGCGTCATCAGCTCCTCGGCCGCGAGCGCCGGATCGAAGCTCGGCCACCCGGCGTCGAACACCGAGCGATCGTGACCGAAGCGCTCCCACAGCTCCTCGGCAATGTGCGGCGCGAAAGGCGAGATGAGCTGCACCAGCGGGAGCACCTCGTCGATGTGCGGCGTGCGCTCGCGCGCGCGCAGCACCTTCATGTACTCCATCATCGCCGCGACGGCGGTGTTGTACTGCAGGCGTGGCAGGTCCTCGGTCACCTTTCGGATCGTCTGATGCAGCTTGCGCAGGACCTCGGGCGAGCCGGAGCCGTCACGGCGCACCTCGAGCGCCGACGTCCACAGCCGGTCGAGGAAGCGCCGCACGCCGGTGATGCTCTGGTCGCGGAAGTCTCCGCCCTCCTCGTACGGGCCGAGAAACATCAGATAGGTGCGGAAGGTGTCCGCCCCCCAGCGCTCGATGTACTCGTCGGGGTTCACGACGTTGCCCCGGCTCTTCGACATCTTGGCGCCTTCGCGAATGATCATGCCATGCGCGCGGAATTTCGTGAAGGGCTCCTCGAACGGGAGATGCCCCGCGTCGTGCAGCACCATCGTGACGAAGCGGGAATACAGCAGGTGCAGCACGGCGTGCTCGTTACCCCCGATGTACGAGTTTACGGGCAGCCACCGCTCGGTGAGCGCGGGGTCGAACGGCCGGTCGTCGAAGTGGGTGCTCGGGTAGCGCAGGAAGTACCACGCGCTGTCGAGGAAGGTGTCGGAGACGTCCGTCTCGCGCCGCGCCGCGGCGCCGCAGGCCGGGCAGGACACCGCGTACCACGACTTCACGCGGGCCAGCGGTGAGATGCCGGTGTCGTCGGGCTTGAAATTCTCGACGTATGGCAGCTCCACCGGCAGGTCCTGCTCCGGCACGGGCACCGTGCCGCAGCGCTCGCAGTAGATGATGGGAATGGGCGGGCCCCAGTAGCGTTGCCGCGAGATGCACCAGTCGTGCAGCCGATAGTTCATGATGGACTTCGCGTGCCCGTGCTCGGCCAGCCAGGCGGTGATCGCTGGCAGCGCTTCTTCTACCGAGAGACCGGTGAACTGCGCGGAGTGCACCAGGTGGGCGTGCTCCGTCTCGGTGTACGGCTCCTCCAACGGAGGATGCTCGTCGCGATTCTGGGAGTCCACGTGCGCCGCGGTTCCGGCACCCGGGTGGCGCGCCGCCACGACGTACACGATCGGCAGGCCGAAGACCTTCGCGAACTCGAAATCACGTTCGTCGTGCCCGGGCACGGCCATGATAGCACCGGTGCCGTACTCCATGAGGACGTAATCCGCGATCCAGATGGGGATGGGCGCATCCGTGGCGGGATTGATGGCGAACGACCCGGTGAACACGCCGGTCTTCTCGCGGTTGACCTTGCGCGACACGATGTCCTGCTTCGCGGCGTTCGCGCGATAGACGTCCACCTCCTCGCGCTGCTGGTCGGTCGTGAGCACGTCGACGAGCGGGTGCTCCGGCGCCAGCACGAGGTAAGTGGCACCGAAGATGGTATCCGGTCGCGTGGTGAACACGCGAATATCCACCGGCTGCGCGGTCATCTCCGACGTGGACGTCTGCGCGACGGTGGCGGCACCGGCGAACTCCCAGTAGTCCTGCACGCGAAAGGTGATCTCCGCGCCCTGGGAGCGGCCAATCCAGTTTCGCTGGGCAGTCTTTGTCGACTCGGACCAGTCGATCCAGTCCAGATTCTGCAGCAGCCTCCCCGCGTACTCGGTGATGCGGAAGAACCACTGCTCCAGGAAGCGCTGCTCCACCTGCGCACCGCAGCGCTCACACGCACCGGCGATCACCTGCTCGTTGGCGAGCACCGTCTTGTCGTTGGGACACCAGTTCACCGCCGCGCGCTTCTTGTACGCGAGGCCGCGCTTGTACAGCTCCAGGAAGATCCACTGCGTCCACTTGTAGTAGCGCGGATCCGTGGTGGAGAGCTCGTGGTGCCAGTCGACCATCAGGCCGGCGCGCTTCAGCTGCCGGCGGAAGTTGTCGATGTTCCGCGGGATGAGCTGCTCCGGGTGGATGCCGACCTTGAGCGCATAGTTTTCCGAGTGGATGCCGAACGCGTCGAAGCCGAGGGGCTCGAACACCGTGTGCCCTTGCAGCCGCTGGAATCGTCCATAGATGTCGTTGCCCGTGAAGGCGAAGAGATTGCCGACGTGCAGCCCCTCCGCAGACGGGTACGGGAACATCATCAGCGCGTAGAACGGGCGCACACCGCCGGTGAGATCGGTGTTATTGGTCCCCTGCTGCTCCCAGCGCGCCTGCCACTTGCGTTCGATGGAAGACGGATCGTAGCCGGCTGGTTCGGCCGCGGGAGGCTCGGTTCGGTGCGTCGCTTCGGTCATGAGCTCATTCGGATAGCCGCGCCGCCCGGGCCGGGAGCGCGATCCAGCGGTAAGCGGTTCTTCGAGTGGAATTTAGGGCGCGTGAAAGGCATCCGCTATCAGGCCGGCGCACGCATCGCACGATGACATCACCGCAGTCCACCTCGTCCTCGCTTCGCCACCGTTACGTCCTGTTCATGGGGACGGCGGCCATCACCGTGCTGCTCGTTCTCGCGGGCGGGGGCAACCTCGCCCTCTCGCGCGTCATGGCGCGCCAGGAGAACGGAGCACTCGGCGACGCCGCACGCCGCTCCGCGCTGCTGGTCGATCGCGTGCTGGCGGAGCGCCTGCGCCAGGCGGATCTCATCGCGTGGGAAGCGACGATCATCGAGGCGGCGAAGCGCGGCGGTGCGCTGGCCCGGCAGCGGCGCCTGCCTTTCCACTCGATTTCGGCGCTCGAGGAGCAGTTCAGGAAATCCCACTCCCAGCAGGTGGATCAGCATGCGCTGGAGTATCTGCTCGATCTGATGCCGAAGCTGGACATCGCCGAGGTGATGCTGACGGACCAGTACGGCTACAACGCGGTCGCGACGTCGCCGCCCAGCGATTTCGTGCAGAGCGACGAACTCTGGTGGCAGCAGGCATGGCGGGACGGCGTCAGCGACGCCGCGGCGACGGAGGATGCCGCCACCGGTGAGGTGGTCGTCGAGCTCGCGCGCGCGGTGCGGGATCACGGCAGGCGCGTCGGCGTGGTGAAGGTGAAGTTCGGTCTCGCCTCGGTGGATTCGGCGCTGCTCCAGGCCAGCGCCGGCAGTGCACTGCGGGTCGATCTGGTCGATCCGGCGGGCCACCTGATCGCCAGCTCGGCGGGCGGGACGCGATTTGCGCCGCTGCCAGGCTATGCGACACTGCCGCAGACGCCTTCGGCCAGTGCCGTGACGTACGATGCGGGCGGCGAGCCCCAGCGCGGGGTGGTGCTGGCCGCAAACGCCGGCCACTGGAAGCTGGTGGCGCATGAACAGGAGTCCGTGGCCGGCGCGGCGTTCCGGCGGGCGCAGTTGGGGCTCTTCGGCGGCACGGCGTTCCTGCTCGTGGCCATCATCGGCGCCCTCGCGCTGATCAATGGCTCCATCGAGCGGCGCATCACGACTCCCGCCGCCGAGCTGGCCGCCATCGCGGAGGCGGTGGCGGCGGGTGACCTCTCACGGCGGGTGACGAGCATCGGCGGCGACGACGAGATCGGCCGGCTCGCGAAGGCGGTCTCGGCGATGATCGGCGAGCTTCGGCGGCTTGGCACGGCGCTCGCCGCCTCCGCGCAGGAGACGGCGGCGATGTCTGCCGAGATCACAGCGGGCTCCGAGGAGATGGCAGCATCCGCGGGCGAGATCGCGCATACCGCGAGCGACCTCTCGCAGCAGTCGAACACGATGGCGCAGTCGATCCAGGCACTCACGGGCTCGGCCCAGCAGCTCGTCCTGCTGGCCGGAGAGCTGAGCGACGGTGCGCACGAAGGCGTGGCGCGCAACGCGCAGTTGCGTGCGCTCGCGGCGGAAAGCCGCAGCCGCCTGGACGAGAGCGCGCGCACGCTCGAGTCGCTGCAGGAGGAGGTGCAGGCCAGCGCATCCGCCATCGACACGCTGGCGGCGGCTTCTGCGGAAGTGCGCACCTTCGTCACGCTGGTGCAGAAGCTGGCGCGCCAGTCGAAGCTCCTCGCGCTCAACGCCGCGATGGAAGCTGCGCGCGCCGGCGAACATGGCGAGGGCTTCGCGGTCGTGGCATCGGAGGTGCGCCGTCTCTCCGCGCTGTCCTCCGATGCCGCGGAGCGCACCGAGTGGGTGGTCGGTGAGGTGTTGAAGGGCATCGCGGCATCACGTGAGTCGAGCGAGCGGTCGGTCGTGACCGTCGGGCAGGTGATGGACGCCACGGCACATGGAGCGCGATCGTTCGGGGCGGTGGAGGAAGCCGTCGCGGGCGCCGAAGGATGGACCACGTCGATCGAGCGCGCGGTGAGTGCCTCGAACGCGCTGGTGGCGGAGATCACGAAGCGCCTGTCGCAGCTCAGCAGCGGCACGGAAACCTTCGCCGCCGCGATGGAGCAGGTTGCCGCGTCGAGCGAGGAGCAGAGCGCGAGCACCCAGGAGATCGCCGCCGCCGCGGCATCGCTGAGCAGCGCGGCGGAGCGCCTCTCACTGCTGGTGGGCAACCTGAAGCTGGATCGGACACGAGAGCGGCCGGATGGGCCGACGGCGCCCGCCGCGGCGGCGGAGCCGACGACGCCGCGCCCGCTGCTGTCCCCGACCCCGTCAGCGGCGTGGTAGCGTACCGCTGATCGGGCGCCCCGTTGGACGCTCGTCGCGCCTGTACAAATACGCGCAGTCCTCCAGCCGGGCGCCCTTCGCGTCGCAGACGGCGAAGCGCGTGCCCTCGTACGCACACGCGCCTGCGTACCGGCCGTCCTTGCTCACCGCGTAATACGTGAGATCGAAGTACGGGTGTCCCCTGGGATCCAGGAGCCGGCTCTCGGTCATGGCGATCACGCGGCGCATCACCTCCAGCAACGCGTCCTGAGGCGAGCGCCCCTGGCGCATGAGCTCCACGGCGAGAAAGGCACCGCAGACCTTGATGTTCGCTTCGCCGCGCCCCGTCGAGCCGGCAGCGCCCACCGTGTTGTCGCAGTACTGGCCCGCGCCGATGATGGGGCTGTCGCCCACGCGTCCGGGAATCTTCCAGGACAACCCGCTCGTCGTGGTCACTGACGCGATATCGCCGCTCGCCGTGACCGCATTCATGTTGATCGTGCCGTAGGTGTGCGGAATCCCGTGCTCGTCGACGAATACGTGCGTCTCGTCGGCACCGCCAGCCGGCGCGCTGGCACCGAGCTTCGGAATCTTCACGTCCTCCGGGTGATCCAGCCAGTTGTCGTCGGGGTTCAGGTTGGCCTTCCAGCGCAACCATGCCTGACGCGAACGATCCGTGAGAAGATTCTGCTCCTTGAATCCCATCTCGAGGGCGAACCGCTTCGCGCCGGCACCCACGAGAAAGATGTGATCCGTGTAGTCCATCACGGCCCTGGCGACGGACGAGGGCGTGGCGATGTCCTCGATGGCGCCGACCGCACCGGCACGCCTGGTGGGGCCGTGCATGCAGGAGGCGTCGAGCTGCACCACGCCATCCGCGTTCGGCAGCCCGCCCAACCCCACGGACATGTCTTCGGGATTCAGCTCGACGACGTTCACGCCGGCGATGATCGCGTCGAGCGGGTCAGCGCCGGCCTCGAGGCGCTCGAACGCCACCTGGATGCCACGTTTGCCGTTGGGATCCACCGTGTAGCCATTGGCGGCGGAGATGATGACAGGCCGGGTGGCCGCGGTGGCCGCCCGCGTCGCCCGGCGAGCGCGATCCGGGGTGATGGCTGGCGTCGCAGTCGCGAGCGGCGGTAGCGCCAGCCCGGCAGCGGCAGCGGCGCCTGCGCCGAGGAAGTTACGGCGGGAGATCGTCACGAGAGTGCTCCGGCTGGAGAGAAGGGCGTGAGGCCTCTTACAGTTTACGACAGCCGGGCGCCCGACGTCAGGTGGGCTGTGCGGCCGCGCCTGCCGGCAACCGCTGCCGGAGCAAGCGCGCGGGTCGTTAGCTTGCTCCGGGTAGCATGGGGCCGCGCCGCGGACGCTGCCCTCGAGGCTTTCGCCCGCATTCGCGTCATTCGCCACGATCTCACGCGCCACGGCATGAGCACAACGTCGTCCAGCAGCGCGCCTCCAACACCGCCAGCGCCATCGGCCTCCAGCATTCGCGAGCAGCTGCGCAAGTCCATCTTCACGGAGGGACTCACCGAATCGGCACTGCATCAGCTCTCCCGAATTCTCGAGCCGGTGCGCTACGACTGCGATGCCGTGCTGTTCGAGGAAGGGGCGCCGCGAACGTTCATGGCCATTCTCGCCTCCGGCGCCGTGGCCATCGAGAAATCCGTGCAGGGCCGCCCGCAGCGCCTCGCCACCCTCGGCGCGGGAGAAGCCGTGGGGGAGGGGTTACTGCTCGACGACTCCCCCCACGGCACGAGCGCGCGCGTCGTGCAGCCTGCACAGGCATTCGTGCTCAGCGCGGAGCGCGTGGAGGGGATGCTCCGGGATGCGCCCGCGCTGTACGCCGCTCTGGTGGGGCGGGCGGCGCGGGCGATCTCGCGCCGGCTGGCCGCCACGGACGCCACGCTGGTGGGCCGGGGACGCACGCTTGGCTTCACCGGGTCGCGCACGCGGACGGAGCACGACCTGCTCGGCGAGCGGGAGGTGCCTGATGAGGCGCTCTACGGGGTGCAGACCATGCGCGCGCTGGAGAACTTCCCGATCACCGGGATTCCGCTGCGCGAGTTCCCCGCGTTGGTGGAGGCTCTGGCAGCGGTAAAGGAAGCGGCGGCCCTGGCGAACGCGGATCTGGGGCTGCTGCCGCGCGAAGTCGCGGAGCGCATCGTGCGGGCCGCGGCAGAGATCCGTGCGGGGCGGCATCATGAGCATTTCCTGGTAGACATGATCCAGGGGGGCGCGGGCACGTCCACCAACATGAACGCCAACGAGGTCATCGCCAATCGGGCGCTCGAGCTGATGGGTCGGGAGCGGGGCGACTACCGCACCGTGCACCCGAACAATCACGTCAACCTCAGCCAGTCCACCAACGACGTGTATCCAACGGCGGTGAAGCTGGCGCTCAACCGCTCGATCGACGCCCTGCGCGAGGCGATGACGCAGCTCGCCTCGGCCTTTCTCCGGAAGGGCATGGAGTTCGGCGCGATGCTGAAGATGGGGCGCACCCAGTTGCAGGACGCCGTCCCGATGACGCTGGGCCAGGAGTTCGCCGCCTTCGGCCACACGATGCTCGAGGACGTGGAGCGGCTGGGCGAGGTGCAGCGACTGTTGAGCGAGATCAACATGGGTGCGACCGCCATCGGCACGGGGCTGAACGCACCGGCGGGTTACGCCGAGGTCGTGCGGGCGCATCTGAGCCGCATCACCGGGATGCCGCTCGTCACGGCGCCCGATCTCGTCGAGGCCACGATGGACACGGGCGTCTTCGTACAGCTCTCGGGCGTTCTGAAGCGCTGCGCGGTGAAGCTGTCGAAGATCTGTGACGACCTGCGCCTGCTCAGCTCGGGGCCGCGTGCCGGCCTGGGTGAGATCAATCTGCCCGCCATGCAACCTGGATCGTCGATCATGCCGGGGAAGGTGAACCCGGTGATCCCGGAAGTCGTGAATCAGGTGTGTTTCGACATCATGGGCGCCGACGTGACCGTGACCGTCGCCGCGGCCGCGGGTCAGCTGCAGCTGAACGTCTTCGAGCCGGTGATCGCGTTCCGGCTGCTCTCCGGGATCGGGGCGCTGCGGAATGCCTGCGTGGTGCTCCGAACCCGCTGCGTCGACGGGATCACCGCGAACCCCGAGCGGATGCGGCACTTCGTGGAACACTCCATCGGCATCGTCACTGCGCTGGTGCCGGCGATCGGGTACGAGCGCGCGAGTGAGGTGGCGAAACAGGCGCTCGATTCCGGCCGCGGCGTGTACGACGTGGTGCTCGAGCGCGGGCTGATGACGCGCGAGGAGCTGGATCGGCTGCTGAACCCGGAGGTCATGGCGGCCGGGGTCGCGCCGCACCCGCCGCGCCACATGAGCGACGCCTCATAGGAATGCCCCGCCGTCGCAGGCGACTGGATCCCGCACTCTTCGAGTTGCCCGTCGAGCGCATCCGCCAGGGATTCTACACGGACAAGTACTTCGAGCGCACGCGCGGCGTGCTGCTGGCCGATGGGTACTCGCCGCGCGTGCTGATGCAGGTCAGCGGGAAGCACGCCGGCTTTCTGGGTGGCATCGACGAGGCGGTGGCGATCCTCAAGCTCGGCGCGTCCGACTGGAACGCGCTCACCGTGCAGGCGCTGTACGAGGGCGATCAGTTCGATGCCTGGGACACGGTGCTCACGATCGACGGTCCGTACGAGTGCTTCGCGCATCTCGAGACGCTGGTGCTGGGGACGCTCGTGCGGCGCACGCGGATCTGCTCCAACACGCGATTGATGGTCGAAGCGGCGCGACCCAAGCCGGTGCTCTTCTTCGGCGCGCGGCAGGACTACTGGGCTGCCCAACCCGGGGACGGGTACGCGGCGCACGTGGGCGGCGCGGCAGCGGTCTCCACCGATGGCCAGGGTGCGCTCTTCGGTGGCGCGGGAATCGGCACGGTGCCGCATGCGCTGATCGCGGCCTATGGAGGGGACACCGTGCGTGCCACGCGCGCGTTCGCCGCGCACCTGCCGCCCGAGATCGAGATCGTCGCTCTCGTGGATTACGAGAACGATTGCGTACGCACGAGTCTCGAGGTGGCGCGCGCGCTGGAGGGGCGGCTGGCCGGGGTGCGGCTGGACACGTCCGAGAACCTCGTCGATCGCTCCGTACTCCCACAGATGGGGACCTTCAGGCCGACGGGGGTGAATCCGCCGCTCGTGTGGAACGTGCGCAACGCGCTCGATGCCGACGGCTTCGGGGACGTGAAGATCGTGATCTCCGGCGGACTCTCCGCAGCGCGCGTGCGGCAGTTCGAGGAGGAGAAGGCGCCCGTCGACGTGTATGCTGTCGGCTCGTCGATCATGCACGAGGGCCGTTACGACTTCACCGGCGACATCGTGATGCTCGAGGGGACACCGCAGGCGAAGGTCGGACGCGAGTACCGTCCGAACGCCAAGCTGGATCGCGTGAAGTGAACGGCCGCGCAGGCGGCCAGCCACCCAGTCCGATTCACGCTCGAGATCCGTGACCGCTCGGTCCTCTTCGCCGTCAGGAGACCGAGCACCCCCCACCTCCTTCCCCGAAGGGCTCGTCTCATGGCTGGTCTCAAGCTGGACGGCGCTGGTCAGGCCAAGATGAAGACGCTCGACGACGCGATGAACGTGCTCATGCGCGTCAACGGCCTCGTGGAGCAGTACGCGCTTGCCCTCAAGCGCAACCAGCCGACCGGCACATACACAATGAACATTCGCCGTCAGCTGCCATCGCTCGCGGAGAAGCTCAAGAACCAGTTCGGGATGATCTCCGATCAGGTAATGCAGATGAACCTTGCCTCCAGTCGCGGTGCGAGCGAACAGGTTCGCGTGCGCACGCTGCGCGAAGGCGTCGCGGTCGTGAAGCAGGCGCTGGAGATCGCGCTCACCCAGACGAAGGACAAGCACGCGGTGAAGGACGAGAAGCACGAGGCCGCGACGGAAGATCCCGCCTGACGTCGGCGCCGTTCTTGCGGCATGGGCGGCGCCGGCGCGCGGTGGCGCCGAGTTCGCTCGCTTGATTTCGCTTCAGGCCGCCGGTAGCTTGCCGTTGCTCTCTCGACAACTCGCACCTGAGCGTCGCGCCGTGGGCGGGTACCATCGCGCGCGCTCCGTACGCCGGTCAAAGGATAGCATGTCTTTGAAATTCCGCCCGCGCCGGCTGGTGTTCGCCGCGCTGACGGTCGCGCTCGTGGCGTTCACCGCCGCTTGCGGCTCCCACCCCGATTCCGTCTTTCATTCGCGCACCGAGTTCAATCGCGAGGTCGACGGCCTTTTCAAACTCATCATCTGGCTCGGCACGTTCGTCTTCCTCTTCGTCGAGGGCGTGCTGGTGTACACGCTGTGGCGCTTTCGCGCGCGCCCCGGGCAGCGCGAGCCCCAGCACGTGCACGGCAACACGACCCTCGAGATCCTGTGGACGGCGATTCCCGCGGTGATTCTCGTGATCATCGCCATCCCGACCGTCCGCACCATCTTCCGGACGCAGGCGAAGGCGCGCGCCGACGCCCTGCAGGTGGAGGTCATCGGGCATCAGTGGTGGTGGGAGTTCCGGTATCCGCAGTACGGCGTGATCACCGCGAACGAGCTGTACCTCCCGATCGGCCGGACGGTGAACTTCACCCTCAAGACGCAGGACGTCCTGCATTCGTTCTGGATTCCGGCGCTCGGCGGCAAGCGGGATCTCATCGCGAACCACACCAACTACCTGTGGTTCACGCCCGATTCGTCGGGCGTGGACGCGTTCAACGGTTTTTGTGCCGAGTACTGCGGCACGTCGCACGCGAACATGCGCTTCCGCACCTACACGGTCACGCCGGCACAGTTCGAGAGCTGGGCGCAGCATCAGGCGGCGCCGGCGGTCGGCGCGACGGCCATGCCCGGGGTGGTCGGCAACACACAGGCGGCGGTGGCGCAGAACCCGTCCCTGGCGCAACCGGTGGCGCCCACCCCGAGTCAGGTGAAGCCGAACATCAACACCGGTGCGGCCGGACAGGT
>DATEPM010000176.1:0-9675 GCA_035273185.1 Gemmatimonadaceae bacterium | reverse complement strand
GGACGCCACGCCCGCGGCCGGCGGCGGTGCGGAGGCGGACGCGGCGCCGGCGCGCGGCCGGGCCACGGTGCTGCTCGTGGAGGACGACTCGGCCATCCGCACGCTGGCGCACCGCATTCTCGCCGCGAACGGCTATACCGTCATCGACGCAGGGAGCGGGGAGCGCGCGCTCGCGTTGGCGGCGGAGCACGCATCGGGAGGCATCCAGCTGCTCCTCACCGACGTCGTGCTGTCGGGGATGAACGGCCGCGAGCTGGCGGACCGGCTGCGGGTGAGCCATCCGAGGATGCGCGTGCTGTACATGTCCGGCTACACCGACGACGCGGTGATCCACCGCGGCGTGACGGACCCCACGCGCGGCCTGCTCGCGAAGCCCTTCACGGCGAACGAGCTCACGCGCAAGGTGGCCGAGGTGCTCAGCCGCCCGGAGCCAGACCGCGGAGCGGCGTAGATGAGCACACGGGAATACCCGGGCGCGGTTGCCGCACCGGCGGGCTCCGCGGCTTCCCGCCGGCCGGGCGCGCCGGCGCCGCGGCTGCTGGTGGTGGACGACGAGGAGCCGATCCGGCGGGTGCTCTCCCGATTCCTGCGCACGCGCGGCTACGAGGTGGAGTGCGCCGCGTCCGGCGCTGACGCGCTGGCGCTGCTGCAGCAGCAGCCCGTCGCGCTGATGCTGTGCGACGTGCGCATGCCCGGGATGGATGGGCTGGAGGTCATCCGCACGGCGCTGGCGAAGCACCCGGAGCTGGCCGTGATGATGCTCAGCGCCGTGAACGACGCGCCCACCGCCACCCAGGCGCTGGGCGGCGGCGCGCTGGACTATCTCGTGAAACCGGTGGACCTCCCCGAGCTGGAGACGGCCGTGCAGCGCGCCCTGTACAAGCGCGGCCTGCTGATGGAGCAGCGCCGCGTGGAACAGCTGATCCGCGAGGAGGTGGCCCAGCGCACGGCGGAGCTCCTGCGCGAACGTGAGGCGCTGCGCGAGATGAGCATCGGCATCGTGGAATCGCTCGTGAACGCGATGGAGGCCAAGGACGAGTACCTCCGCGGCCAGTCGCATCGCGTGGCGGAGCTGGCGGCGTCCATCGCCGCCGAGCTGCGGTTGCCGGAGGAGACCATCGAGCAGGTGCGGCTCGCGGGACGGCTGCACGACGTGGGGCGCATCGGCGTGCGCGAGGCCGTGCTGAACAAGGTGGGCACCCTCACCGAGGACGAGCTGGAGCACATCCGCGACCACCTGCGCATCGGCGTGGAGATTCTCGCGCCGCTCAAACATCTCGGCGAGGTGCTGACGTTCGTGCAGGATCATCACGAGCGCTGGGATGGCGACGGCTATCAACGCGGGCTCGCGGGAACGGCGATCTCGATAGGCGGACGCATTCTCGCCGCGGCCGACGCCTTCCAGGCGGTGACGTCCCGGCGCGCCTATCGCGAGCCGCTGGATCCGGCCCGGGCGCTGGAGTACATGGAAGACCTGAGCGGGACGCTGCTGGATCCGGAGGTCTTCGCCGCCCTGCGCCGGGTGGTGCGGCGCGGCCGCACGCTGCCCTTCATCGGCGACGAGGACTGAGCCGCCGTGTCGCCCTTTCCGAGACAGCCCGCCGCGGCCACGCTCGGAGCGCGCATCCTCATCGTGGACGATCAGGCGCCGAACGTCCAGCTGCTCCAGCGGCTGCTGGAGCGCGCCGGCTATCGCGAGATTCGCGGCACCACCGATTCGCGCGCGGGGCTGGCGGCGGTGGCGGAGTTCCACCCGGACGTGATCCTCCTGGACCTGCACATGCCGGAGCTGGACGGCTTCGCCGTGCTGGACGCGCTGCAGCCGCACTTCACGAGCGGCGAGTTCCTGCCGGTGCTCGTGCTCACGGCGGACAGCAGCGACGAGACCACCCAGGCGGCGCTGTCCCGCGGCGCGAAGGATTTCCTCGCCAAGCCCTTCCACCCGGTGGAGGTGGTGCTCCGGGTGCAGAACCTCCTGGAGACGCGCTTCCTGTACCGGCTATTGCAGAATCAGAATCACACCCTGGAGGCGAGCGTCCGCCAGCGCACGCGGCAGCTGGACGAGGCACAGATCGAGGTGCTGGAGCGGCTGGCCAGCGCGGCGGAGTTCCGCGACGACGACACCGGACGCCACACCCGGCGCGTGGGGGAGCTCGCGGCGCGGCTGGGGCGCGCGCTCGGCCTGGCCGACGAGCGCGTGGAGATCGTCCGGCGGGCGGCGCCGCTGCACGACGTGGGAAAGATCGGCATTCCCGACAGCATCCTGCTCAAGCCCGGCCGGCTCACGCCGCGCGAGCGCGAGATCATGCGCAGCCACACCGTCATCGGCGCGGGCATGCTGTCCGGGGGCAGCTCCGCGCTGGTCCGTGCCGCCGAGCGGATTGCGCGCAGCCACCACGAGCACTGGGACGGCGGAGGATACCCGGATGGGATCGCGGGCGAGGAGATCCCCGTCGAGGCGCGCCTGGTGGCCGTGGCCGATTACCTCGACGCGCTGACGCACGACCGGCCGTACCGCAAGGCGTGGACGCTCGAGCGCGCGATCGCCGGCATCAGAGCCGCGCGCGGCCGGCAGTTCGACCCGGAGGTGGTGGACGCGCTGCTCGCGAGCTTTCCAGAAGGATCCGCCGGTGCGCCAGAGGAGGAACCGCATGAGCCGCATTCTCTGCGTCGATGACGACGCGAGCCTTCGTGCGCTGCTCGCACGACTGCTCGCGCGCTCGGGCTTCGAGGTGCTCGGCGCCGCCGGTGCCGCCGAGGCGCTGCGGCTGCTCGGCCAGGAGGATGTGGACCTGATCATCTCCGACTGGCAGATGCCGGGGGTGGACGGTCTGCAGTTTCTCCGGCTGCTGCAGGAGGAGGGGCGACAGGTGCCCGTCGTCATGCTGACGGCGTTCGACACCATCCAGCATGCGGTCGCGGCAATCCGCGCCGGCGCCGTGGATTATCTCTCCAAGCCCTTCGAGCCCGAGCAGTTGGATCTCACGGTGGCGCGCGCCCTGGAAGTGTCGCGGCTGCGCGCGCAGAACGCCGATCTGCTGCGCGAGGTGCGGGGCCGCCGCGCCGAGCACGAGATCGTGGGCGAGAGTCGGGCGGTGCGCCTGCTGCTGGAGCGCGTGGCCGCCGCGGCAACGTCGCGCGCCACCGTGCTGCTCGAGGGAGAGTCGGGCACGGGCAAGGAACTGCTGGCGCGCGCGATTCACGACCAGAGCGACAGGCGCGAGAAGCCCTTCGTGCGCATCAACTGCGCGGCGCTGCCGGAGGGGCTGATCGAGAGCACGCTCTTCGGGCACGAGCGGGGGGCGTTCACGGGAGCGATCAGGCGGTCCATCGGCGCGTTCGAGCGCGCGAACGGGGGCACGCTGCTGCTGGACGAGATCTCGGAGATGCGCCTGGATCTGCAGCCGAAGCTCCTCCGCGTGCTCCAGGAACGGGAGCTCGAGCGCGTGGGAGGCGCGGAATCGCTGCGGGTGGACGTGCGCATCATCGCGACCACCAATCGTCGACTGGCCGACGAGGTGCGGGCCGGGCGCTTCCGGCAGGATCTCTACTATCGGTTGAGCGTCTTCCCGATCACGCTGCCGCCGCTGCGCGAGCGGCGCGAGGACATTCCCGCCCTGGCGCTCCGCTTCGCAGCCCGCGCCGCCGAGGAAGCCAACAAGCCATTCGCGGGAATCGCACCCGAGGCGCTGGCGTTGTTGAGCGCCCACGTATGGCCGGGAAACGTGCGCGAGCTGCAGCACGCCATGGAACGCGCCGTGATCCTGACGAAGGATCCGCTGCTGCAGGCGCAGCTCTTCGGCCCGGAGGTGATCACGCCGCTCGCGCAGGCGGCGCCGGTCGCAGCCGTGGGCGCCGGGACCGTGCTGGCGCTCGCGGGCGAGGCGCGGCCGCTCACCATCACCTCGCTGAACCTGGGAGACGCGGAGCGCCGCATCATCGAGCACGCGCTCGAGGCCACCGGCGGCAACCGCACGCGTGCCGCGCGGCTGCTGGGCATCGACATCCGCACGCTGCGACGAAAGTTGAACGGCGGCGACGCCGGGATGGCGGCGGACTAGATCACTGCGCTCCACCGGAGGGCCGCGACATCGCCCCTGGTACTCTGACCGGCCCCAATGCCGATGCGCCGGACTGGCCACAATGCCGATGCGCCAGACTGGCCACAATGACGAAGGGGTGACGCATGCGGCGGATGCCATCAGATGCTGCGGATCTTTCCTCGTGGCGTACCAGGCTCCCGGCGCGACGAGCCAGGAGGAATACTTTGCCAAACGCACACCGGTAGGCTTCTACTCGCGCGCCGGATTCCCCATGCGAGCAGGGGCTGACGGAGGTCGTTCCCACAGTTCTCCTGGCGGCTCGTTGCGCGAGGAGGTCGGTCCACCACTGGGAGCGATCCGCAGGATTCGATGGCATCCGCCTCATGCGTCACCCCTTCGTCGTTGGGGCCAGCCCGAGGCATTGTGGGCCAGCCTGAGGCATCTCATGGCATCCAGCCGCCCCCGGGCAGAATGGTATGCCCCGGGCGTTCCTGCGCATCCCGGCCACGCGCAGGCGTGCATCGTTCCGGCACAGCCGCACGAGCCACTCGCGTAACTCGCGTTGCACGGCCTGGTTGGCCGTTCGATGGGCAGCGCCTCGATAGGCGACAGTGCCCGAACCCCGTGTTTGGCGCCGGGAACGCATCCTGCCTTCCTCCAGGGCAATCCCCACCTGGAAACGGTCATGCGCCCCCTCCGCTCTTCGGCTCACATCTGTCGCACCGCCCCTACGCCAGCCGCCCGACGGCTGCAACTGGGAGCTGCCATCCTGCTCGCGCTCGCGGGGGCTGCCGGAACGGCCAGTGCGCAACAGGCCGCCAGCGGGTTCATCGTGCTGCGCGCCACCGTACTTCCGAGATTACAGATCCTCGGCATCTCGCCCAAGGAGGTACAGGTGGATGCTGCCGGAGTGCGGCAGACCGTCGAGACCATCGAGGTGGAGGGCAACCTGGCGTACCGCGTCTCCGTTCGGCTGGGGAACGACGGGGCCTGGAGCGATCCGAATTCACGGATCCTCATCAGGAACGCACAGGGACGCTACGAGGAGCTGCGGGCGGGCGGGTCGGTGACCGTTGCGGACGCCGAGCATGGCCGCCATCAGCACGAGGTGGTGTGCCGCGTGGAGGCTCGGGGTGCCCAGCCGGCCGCGGACTCACGCTGCGACCTGGAGTACGAGGTGCAGGGCGGGCGCGGCGAGACCTTCATGCGGCTGTCGGCGAGCTCCGTCTCGAGCGTCGCCGCCACGAACTGACCTGCCGGACGCGCTCCGCGGCGGCTGCTACCTATTCATCCGGCGCCCTCGCCGCGCCAGGCGGGTTCGTTCCGCTGCTCGAAATCATCATAGGCCTTACGCAGCCCGCCGAGCACCTCGGCTGTGGTCTCGAAGAGCGCCTGCGCCCGGGGATCCCGGACCTTCAGCACGTCATCCCGAACGTGTCGAGCGGTATCGTCGAGCATCCGTTTGATGTTGGAGGTATGATGCCGAGGGTCGGTCTCGGCGTAGTTGGGGTTTGCCATACGATCCTCCAGATCGGTGCGAGGGCGGGTGGCGCGGATGGCGCGCCTGCAGCGACGATGAGGCAGTGCAACCCACAGGCCGCCCGCGGCAGTACCGGCCTGCTGCTCGCGGCGTGCATCACGAGAGCACGGACGAGAGCGCGGACGAGAGCGCTCGAACGCTCAGCGGACGTCGATCAGCACGGTCCGGATTGCGTTGTTCCCATAGCCGAGCCGGTTCCACGGCGCGACGCTCGGCTGCACATTCCCCGCGGCATCGGAGGCGCGGGAGCGCAGCACGTACCGGCCGGGCTCCGCGAAGTGCATCTGCCGGTGCCAGCGCGCCCACGCGTAGGGCGACGCGGGCGGCTCGAGCGTCGCCGGCTGCCAGCCGTCGTCACCGCCGTGCTGGGAGAGCTCCACGCTCCGGATGGCGCCCTCCCCCGACCACGCCCAGCCCCACACGTCGGCCGTTCCCACCGGCAGCACCGCGCCGGACGCGGGCCACGCGATGATGGACTTCACCCGGACGCGCGTCACCGGGCGGATACCATCACCATCATCGTATATGTATCGCCGCGTCTGAAAGTAGCCGGTGTAGGGTTCGGTGAGCACGGTGATCCGGGAGACCCACTTCACGCTCGCCATGCCGTACCACCCCGGAACCACGAGGCGCACGGGCGCGCCGTGCTCGGGGGCGAGGGGTCTGCCGTTCATCTCCAGGGCGAGCAGCACGTCCGGGGACCGGGCTTCGGCCAGGGAGAGCGCGCGTCCGAAGGTCACGAGGCCCGGCGCATCGTCGCGCCGCCCGCCATCGGCGCCCTCCACGAGCACCTCGACGGCATCGGGCGAGAGATCGGCGCCGTCCAGCAGCTCACTCAGCGGGACGCCGGTCCACACGGCGGTGCTGAGGGCGCCTCCACCCCAGGGCTCTCCCTGGGGCAGCGGAAGGATGCCGACGCGGTCGTTGCCCGCGCACTCCATGGTGCAGGTGACCGACCGCTGCGGGAGGCCCAGGAGATCGCGGGCGCTCAGCACGCGCGGCGCGCGCACCGCGCCGGCGACGCCGATGCGGTGCTCGCGCCCCGAGAGATCGGGCACGCCGAAGTTCGTGCGGACATAGACGCCGCTCGAGGGCGTCACGGGCTCGGTGAGCTGCGGGGGCGGGGTCTCCGCGTTGAGCGGTACCCGCTTGACGACGATCAGATCATCGGCCATCAGTGCAGCCGCGATCTCCCGAGCAGGAACCTCTCATCGCGCTGGTGATACCGCGCTCGGCGCGGGCACCGGGCCGAGATACCCGCCGCCCTTCTTGCGATGACATCCCTGCGCGACTCCAATGACGAGGGCAACGACGAAGAGGACGCGGACGACGCTGGCAGCACGCATTGGTACGCTCCTGAAGGGTGATGCCAACGAATCCGCCGCCGGGCCGCGAAGTGCCCGGGGCGTCCGCGTACCGCGCGAGCGCCGGCGAAACGGCTCCGGGTTGTCAATGTAGCCGCTCCGATGCACCGCGGCATGTGCCCGGGGTATTCCTGGTGCCGCCGGCGCGACGTATTCTCCGTGCGGCAGGCAGCACCTCTCCCTCCAGAGCATGCGTTGACACACCATCCGTTCGTCTTCCACATCGGCCCGCTCGCGGTGACGGGCTTCGGCATCGCCGTGCTCGCGGCATTCGCCATCGCGCAGCTCATCACGCAACGCGAGCTGGAGCGGCGCGGTCAGGACGCGCGCGCGGTGCCGGACCTGCTGCTCGCTGCCGTCGTGGGCACGCTCGTGGGAGCGAAGCTTTACTTCGTGCTCATCATCACCCACGACTGGCATTCGCTGTTCAGCCGCAGCGGCTTCGTCTTCTGGGGCGGCTTCATCGGTGCGAGCCTCGCCGTATGGCTGATGATCTGGCGCCGGCGGCTGGGCTTCATGCGCATCGCCGACGTGGCCGGGATCGCCGTCGCCGCGGGGTACGCCGTGGGCCGCACCGGCTGCTGGGCCATCGGCGACGATTACGGCAAGCCGTGGAACGGGGCGCTGGCCGTGGCGTTCCCGCAGGGCGCGCCGCCCTCCACGGTGGAGAACATGCGCCAGATCTTCCACGTGGCACTGCCGGCGAACCTGCCGCCGGATGCCGTGCTCTCGGTCTATCCCACGCAGCTCATGGAGGTGGCACTCGGGCTGGTGATGTTCGGGATGCTCTGGCGGCTGCGCGATCACCGGCACGCGGTGGGGTGGCTGTTCGGCGTCTACCTCGTGCTCGCGGGCATCGAGCGGTTCATCGTCGAGTTCTTCCGGGCGAAGGACGACCGCTTTCTCGTCTTCAATCTGTTCACCTCGCAGGGTGTCGCGATCGCGGTGACCGTCGCCGGCCTCGTGTGGATGTATGCCCTGCGGCACACCGGACCCGGCAAGCCGGGGATCCGGGGCGGCACCGCCGATCGCCGCGCGACCGCCGGCCACCCGGTCACTGCGGCTTCCGGCCGCTGACCCGGGGCGCCGCAGTCGCCGCACGTCCCGCAGAACGTCGCGCCTGCGCTCTCAGACCAGAATAGCGCCACTCGCCAGCCCCGGCGTGATCTGGAGCACAACGTGCATTCCTCCCCGTGCTGCTGTGCGCAGCTGAACACTCAACGCAGGAGGAGGTGTCCCATGAAGTGGCAACTGAGCGCGTCCGTGGTCGTGCTGGCTCTGGCAGCCGCCGGCTGCAGCGAGGCTCCAACGTCGCCGGCTCCGCGCGCCGCCGTGCCCGCCGCATCGTTGCAGTCGACGCCCAAAGGCACCGGGCTGGTGCTCAACAGCTTAACGGGGGTGGCGTTGCCGGTGATCGGTTCGCTGGGCGACATCACCATCGATCAGGCGGAGGTCACCAACTTTGCGCTGGTGGAGAACACCGTCGGCGCGATCGTCGGCCTGCAGGCCGACGGCGTGCTGCAGCTCACCGGTGGCGTGCTGGGCACGGACGTCCTCACCGAGAACTTCACGACCACGGCCAGTGTCACGAGCTCGGGGCCGGGGCAGTGCACCATCATCGGCCTCGATCTGGGATCGATCAGTGTGGACGCCCTGGGCATCGCGAACGTGGACATCCCCGCCGCCTCGCTCACCGGCAAGGGGTCGGGCGCGGTGGGCAGCCTGCTCTGCACCCTCGGGAATCTGCTGAGCGGGTTGACGTCGGGCGGCGTCGGTCTCCCGGGCGCACAGGGCGTGGTGACGGCGCTGAACAATCAGATCGGGTGAGGTACGCTCTCGTCCTGTTGTCGACGGCGGTGGCCGCGACCACCGCGCCAGGTGTCGCGCTCCACGGTATGGCGCGAGGGCCCGCGAGCGCCGCCGCTGTCGCGGCGGGACGCGCCGGACGGCGGAGCGTGCAGCAGCCGGTACAGCAGGTGGACACGGGCTATGCCACGTTCTATGCCGCCTCCCTCCATGGGCGGCGCACGGCAAGCGGTGAGCGGTTCGACAACCATGCGCTGATGGCGGCGCACCCCTCCCTGCCGTTCGGCAGCATCGTGCGGGTCACGAACCTCGCCAACCAGCGCAGCGTGGACGTTCGAATCGTGGATCGTGGACCGTCGGCCGAACAGGTGAAGCAGGGGTATGTCATCGACCTCTCCCGTGCCGCGGCGGCCCGCCTGCGGATGCGGCGCGCGGGGCGGGTGAGGGTCCGGATCGAGGTCATGCGGGTGGGGCCGGAGTAGGCAACGAGGGCGCGGCCGCCGTCGTGCGGGGCTGAACGCCACCGGCTGCCGATGGCTTGACAGGGCCGCGGCGCCACCCGCATATATCGTCGGACGGTATAGCGTTCGTCGGTATATCTCCCGATTCCGGCGCCAGCCCCCCACCCCCAAGCCCTCAGCCCGTGAGCGAGCGCTCTCCCTCCAGCCCCGCGCCACTCTCCACGCAGGTGTTTCAGATCCTGCTCTCGCTGGTCGACGACGACCTGCACGGCTACGCCATCATCCAGGACGTCGCCGAGCGGAGCGATGGCGAGGTGCGGCTCACGGCGAGCACCCTCTACGCGGCGATGAAGCGCCTGCTGGAGAGCGGCTGGATCGAGGAGCGCACCACGCGGCCGCGGGGCGCGCCGGACGATCCGCGCCGGCGCTACTACCGCCTGACGACGCTCGGCCGGGAGGTG
>DATEPM010000175.1:0-4169 GCA_035273185.1 Gemmatimonadaceae bacterium | reverse complement strand
TGGAGGTACGTGCCGCGAGCTGCGGGAACGGTAAGCACGAGACCGCGAACGCGGCGCAGGCCATTGCGGAACTGGTCGCGAACTCGTGATCCGTGCCCCTGAGATGCCGGACGTGGCGCGCGACTCTGGTAACCTGGCGCTTCACTTTCGGGTCGCTGCGCGCGACAGTGTGGTTTTGCGCATCATATGCGTTCCGCTCTTCATCTTTCCTCGAAGAAGAGTGCCATGATGTCCGGAGGCCAGGGTGTCGATCTCAGCTCTTCATCAGGATCAGGAACCGCGACGACGCCCAGAAGCGCTCGGGGAGCATCACCCGGAGCCCGTGCGAGATCTTGCCGTCGTATGCTTCGAACACCTGCGCGAATCCCGGGTCGTGCGACGAGACGATCTCGTACTCCCCCTCGGGCAGCGTGATGACGCTGTCGCGCATCATGTCGATGCGCGTGAAGCGCGCCGGGTCGAGATCCATCGCCGGACGCACGCCGCGGCCCGCCTTCATCAGGACACCTTCCCGGAGCAGCTCCCGCTTCGTCCCGGTGACATAGTACGCGGCGCCCTGCTGCGCCATCGCGCGGGCGAGCGCGTCCTCCAGCGCCGCGACTCGCTGCTTCAGTGCCGCCACGTCGGGCGCCTCTTCGACGGCGACCGGGCGCCCAGCCTGGACGACGGTCTGGGGCGAGTCCGGGGCGCCACCGTCGGCAGTGTCGGCGAGCGGCCGCTCACGCGACGCCTGCTGGAGCGCGAGACGGGCCTCCTCGCAATCGTGCGCGCGGGCGCGGAGTGCGGCGGCGCGGGCCCGGAGCACCGCCGTCCCGTGGCGGGAGCGACGAAGCTGATCCTGCAGGCTGTCCAGCCGCTGCTGCAAGGCCGGGACGAGACTCTGGCGCTCCCGAACGCGGGCGAGCTCGGCACGGGCAGCGACGAGGGAATCGCGCATCGCCGATGCCGCGGGCCCGCTCGAGGCGGTGGCCGCCATCGGCGTCCGCACGGGGGCCGGTGCATCGGAGCACGCGTCGGCCAGGACGCTGCATCCGGCCAGCGAGAGCACCAGGAGAAGACGATCGGTGAGCATGAGCTCGTGCGCTCCTGAGCGAACGACGGATTGAGAGGGACGGCTCGGACGCGGCCCGCATTCGCGAGCACCCGAGGTTGCGGTGGGCGGCGCCTCGCTCTGGCCACTGCCCTCACCGGCGGGTGATTCCCGCCATTCGCAGAGACGAAAGCCTGGGTCGCGCGTCACAGCCTGTGCGGCCAGGCAGCGGGATGCTCACGACGCGAACGGCGGCCTCGGGCGGCCGTTCCTGTTGTAGGAGCGCAGGGAATTGTCCCCTCATCCCGAGATGCGCAGCCATCCCTGTCGCCCAGAATCCCTCGCTGCGCTCGGGAGACAGATGACGACCAGGTGGCCGCCGGCTACCCGAACGCCTCCTCGAAGAACTCCGGCAGATCGAGCACGAAGGCCTCCGGCATTCCGCCGGGCTGCCACTCGAGACGACCCGTCACCAGCTCGCCCGGGTCCACCACGCCGCGCCATCGTGCGAGCGTGCGCGCGACCGGGCTGACGACCCAGTACTCCGGAACACCGCCCAGGAGGTAGAGCTCGCGCTTGGTCTGATAATCGTACGCGGGATTGCTGGGCGACTCGACTTCGACGGCGAGCAGAAGATCCGACAGCTCGAACGGATAAGCGGGACGCCCGCCATCCCGCAGCCGTATCACGAACACGTCGGGCTGAAGGCGATTCCTGGCGCGGTCGGCTCGGCGAACGTCAGAAGGCGAGATGAATGCGCGGCCCACGTTCCACGGCCGCAGATACGCCCAGAGTCGCGCGCACAGCAGCCCGGCGACGAGCTGGTGCAGGTCCGACGGCGCGGGCGTCACGAACAGCTCGCCGTCGATGAGCTCGTAGCGCTGGCCGTCGTCCGGCAGCGCGTCGAGCAGCTCGACCGTCCAGTCGGTGCGATTCGCGGGCATGGCCATACGATAGTCCCCAGGGCGAGAGGCGAGCAAGCTGGCATGCAGCCATCATGGCGTCCCTCGGCTGCGCAGTCGTCACCGCCACCTCGCGGCCCGAATCATTCGCTCCGTCGCCTCACCCTCACAACGTGCTGCTCGGGTCCTCGGGAGCTTTGCCGAGCAACCCGTAGTGGATCCGCGGTACGCGTGATAACGTAACCGAGGGAGGCAATGCACTGCCCCACCGCCGCTGCCGCGCTCCCCAATCTGCGTTTGCGATCCCGCCATCCAGTCCACCGAACCCAGGCCATGAGAGCCCTTTCCCTCTGTGCCGCCGCCCTCGTGCTGCCCGCCATCCTTGGCGCGCAGGAGCAGCAGGCGAAGCCAGCCACCGTGATACCAGCGCCGGACACGAAGCTCCCGCGCGAGCACACCCCGCAGCCCACGACCGCCGACATCACCCCCGCGGACCTGATGACGCGGCTCTACATCTTCGCCGACGACTCCATGCAGGGGCGCGAGGCGGGGACGATCGGCAATTTCAAGGGCACGGCGTACATCGCGAATGAAGTACAGAAGCTGGGGCTCGTGCCCGCGGGCGACAGCGGCACCTACTTCCAGACGGTGCCGCTCAAGACTCGGCGAACCGACTCCTCGTCCACGCTGATCGTCGCCGCCACGCCGCTCCAGTTCGGCACCGAATGGACGGCCACGGGCAGCTCGATGGCGAAGTCCAACCTGCCGGTGGTGTACGGCGGCACGATCGGCGAGGGCACCCTGATCTCGCCCGACCAGGCGGCCGGCAAGCTCGTGGTGTTCAGCATGTCCTCGTCGCCGACGGCGCGGCGCGCCATCCGGAATCCGCAGGCGCTCGCGAGTGCGGCGGCAGCCGTCGCGGTCGTCGCGCCCGCGAACATCCTCGGGTTCATCAGCCGGCCGTCGGAGTTCGTCGACGATCCCTCGTCGGCCGCGACGCGCACGACGGCGATCTTCATCGCCGAGGCGGCCGCATCGAAGCTGTTCGACCAGCCGCTGTCGGCGCTCAGGCCGGGCGTCGCCGGGAAGACGGCAACGTTCGACATCCGCATCACTTCGACGCCGGTGCTCTACCCCGCGCGCAACGTGGTCGCCCTCCTGCCCGGGCGCGATCCCCAGCTCAAGGGCGAGTACGTCGCCATCGGCGCGCACAACGATCACATCGGGTTCAACACGCACCCCGTGGACCACGACTCCATCCGCATCTACAACCACATCGTGCGGCCGCGCGGGGCCGACACCCAACGCAACCAGGCGACGCCCGAGCAGCAGGCGCAGGTGAACGAGCTGCTCGCGCAGTACCGCGCGCGCCATCCCGGCTCGCAGCGCGCCGATTCCATCTCCAACGGCGCCGACGACGACGGCTCGGGGACGGTGAGCGCGCTGGAGGTCGCGCAGAAGTTCGCGTCGCTGAAGGGTGACGCCCGGCCCCGGCGCTCGATCCTCTTCGTGTGGCACGTGGGCGAGGAGAAGGGGCTGCTCGGCTCCACGTACTTCACCGACCATCCCACCGTCCCGCGCGATTCGATCGTGGCGCAGCTCAACATGGACATGGTGGGCCGCGGCGATGCCTGGGACGACACCGGCACGAACCTGCAGGGCGACGACCTGCACGGCGGCCCCAACTACCTGATGATCGTGGGCTCGCACCGGCTGTCTACCGAGCTCGGGGACCTCATCGAGACGGTGAACCGGGACGACCATCACGACATGAGGATCGACTACGCCTTCGACGCGAACGGGCATCCGGAGAACATCTACTGCCGCAGCGACCACTACGAGTACGCGCGCTACGGCATCCCGATCGCCTTCTTCACCACGGGACTGCACTCCGACTATCACCAGGTGACCGACGAGCCGGAGTACATCGACTACGACAACATGGCGAAGGTCGACAGGCTGGTGTACGACGTGGCGATGCACGTGGCGGATCTCGACCACCGGGTGGTGGTGGACCATCCAAAGCCGGATCCACACGGCGCCTGCCGGCAGTAGGCAGGCATCCGCACGATACGAACCGCGGCCTCGGGCCGCCGTTCATGTCGCACGAGCACAGCGACCCTTCGCGTCATCCCGAGGAGCGCCGCGACGAGGGATCTGCACTTCTGCTTTCATCAGATGTCGCGAAGTGCAGATCCCTCGCTGCGCTCGAGATGACGTTCGAGGTCGCTGCCGGT
>DATEPM010000174.1:0-30275 GCA_035273185.1 Gemmatimonadaceae bacterium | reverse complement strand
CAGCACCCGCCATCGTGTGCGGTGAGCATGCCCACTATGCCGTGACGCGCGCGGCAGGCGAGCTGGGACTCGGGATGCGGAACGTCGTGCTGGTACCCTCGCGCGACCGGCGCATGGACCCCGGCGCACTGCGCGCCGCGCTCGAGGCGCTCGCGGCGGCACAGCGGCCGATCGTCGCGGTGGTCGCCACGTCCGGGAGCACGGCCACGGGCAGCTTCGACGACCTCGAGGGGGTCGCCGATCTGTGCGATGCGCACGGGGCCTGGCTGCACGTGGACGGCGCGCACGGCGCGTCGGCGCTGCTCTCGGAGAGGCACCGCCACCGCGTGCGCGGCATCGAGCGCGCGCGATCGATCGCGTGGGATCCACACAAGATGATGTTCCTGCCGCTGCAGGCGGGGATGCTCCTGGTGCGCGACGAGCGCGACCTGGACGGCGCCTTCGCGCAGCGCGCGCCGTATCTCTTCCACGGTGATGCCGGCGAGCGGGTGTGGGACCAGGGGGTGCGCAGCTTCCTCTGCTCCCACCGGGCCGACGCGCTCAAGCTCTGGGTGGCACTGCAGCGCTACGGCGCCGACGGCCTGGGCGTGCTGTACGACCGTCTCTGCAGCACGGCGCGCGCCATGTACGACCTGGTCGCCGCGCGCACCGACTTCGAGGCGCTGCACGAGCCGGAGTGCAACATCCTGTGCTTCCGCTATCTCGGGGCGCCGGGAGGGCGCGACGCCGATCTCGACACGCTGAACCGCGAGCTCCGCGAGCGCTACAACCGGTCGGGCGAGGGGTGGATCACCACGACCATGCTGGACGGCCGGCGCGTGCTCCGGGTGACGATCATGAATCCTCGGACCACGGTCGAGGATGTGCAGACTATCATCACGGGGATCGCTGAGGTTATGACCAAACCTGAACTACGAAACGGTTTGAACGGCGAAACTGCTTGAACGGCGCAAGTGCCTGAACGGCGAAGCTACTGGACTACGAGCTACTGGACTACGAGCTACTGGACTACGAGCTACTGGACTACGAGCTACTGGACTACGAGCTACTGGACTACGAGCTACGAAACTACGCTGGAAGGGCGTTGCTGCTGACGGCGGCAGGATGGACGGGCAGGAGCGGGGCGCGTCTGGATGGAGCGGACGGCGGACCGCTTCCGCCCTCCTGTTTCCGTTCCCGTACCCGCAGTATCGTGGTTCCGGAGCTTCGCTTCTCCGTAGCTCGCGGTTTCGTAGCTCGCGGCTCCGTAGCTCGCTGTTCCGTAGCCTCGATTTTCAGCCGTTCCGCTCATCGTCCCTGACTCACCCGCAAGAGCACCGGCTCGAGCTTCTGGTCTCCTCCCAGCCCGGTGTAGACCACCTTGCCCGTGCGGTCGAGGATGACGACGTAGGAGGTGGCGGGGACGTCGTAGGCGCCGGTGGCGTTGCCCTTCGCGTCGAAGTACTGGTCTCCGGGAATGCCGTATTTCGCCACGTAGCGCTTGACGCGCTCGGGCGACTGGTTCACGGAGACGGAGACGCCGACGAAGCGCACCCGCGAGCCGTACTTGCCGTGCAGCGCCTTCACCTGCGGCTCCAGCTCCTTGCAGTTGGGACACCAGGTGGCCCAGAACTCGATGAGCACCGGCGTCTTGCCGATGTACCGATCGAGATTGGCGGGCTTGCCGTCCAGCGTCTGCACGGCGGCGGCGGGCGCGGTGGTGCCCGTCTCGATGCCCATGTCCTGGCCAACCGCGGAGGAGCGGGGCATCAGGAACAGACCGAGGCCCACCGCCAGACCGGCCACGCGCATGCCCGCTGCCCGGCCGCGCCCCCGCGGCATCCGGGTGTTCATTGAAATAGTCATATGATCAGCTGTCCCATCCTCACCAGATAGTACTCGGCGACACCGAGCATGACGATCGCGAACGCGCGCTTGATCCACAGCATCCAGACCCCCGCGCGCGGCAGCCGCGCGAGGGTGCCGGACGAGAGGCCGACGGCCACCAGCAGGGTGCACATCCCGAGCGAGAAGACGAAGAGATACAGAAATCCCAGGGCGGCGCTCCGGGTGGTGGTCACCCAGGTGAGCACCGCCGCCATCACCGGCGCCGAGCAGGGCGCCGCGACGAGCCCCGACATGGCGCCCATCACGAACGCGCCCGAATGGCGCCCCGCCGTGCCCGCGGCCGACGCGCGCGCCAGGAGCGCCGCCGGCACGCGCACCGGCAGCACGTCCAGCATCGCGAGCGCGGCGAGCACGAGCACGTTCGCCATGGCGAAGTACAGCCACGGGTTCGTACTCACCGTTCCGAAGAGCGTTCCGGTGAGCCCGGCGAAGAGCCCCAGCGCGGCGTAGACGAGGGCCAGCCCCACCACGTAGGCGAGGGTGAGCGTCAGGGGCCGCCAGCGCGACACGCGCCGCGGCGCGGCCCCGGCGGTCGCGCCAGCTACCGCGCCTCCGGACAATTCGCCCGAGATCTCGGTCCCCCCCACGATCGCAACTGTGATCGGGATCATGGGGTAGATGCACGGGGTGAGGCTCGTGAGCACGCCTCCGGCAAAGACGATGGGGATGGCGAGCGCCGGATTGTGCGAGAGCAGGATGGTGAGATGTGTGAAATCCACTGGGTGCAGACACGCGTGACCCGGGTCACGGGTTGGTCGTGGTTTGAGGAGCCGTCGTTAACGCAGCGCTCGGCCTGCGCGTCTGCCAGAGGGCGAATGGGCGGCAGGCCGACACCAGATCTGCATCTCTCGAGGGAAAGGTATGCCTTCTCCAGCATCGATGATACGGCTGTGCCGGTCGTTCACGGCAATGCTGCTCGCGGCCATTTGGTTCCCGGCCGCCGCGTGCGCGCAGAGCCAGGGGCAGCACGATCCCGCAGCGGCGCCCGGCGGCGGCATGCCCATGGCCGCGCAGGATTCGATGCCGATGGCCGGTGGAGCGCAGATGCTGGGGATGGCGGATCACGCCATGGGCGGCATGGCGATGGACCCCGTGATGAGCGCGCACATGCTGCTCACGCCCGCGCGCGCCGCTACGCACGCGGATACCGTGCGCGCGCTCGCGGTGGTGGACGAGCTGCGCCGCGCGATCGCGAAGTACCGCGACACGTCGGCCGCAACGGCCGCCGGTTTTCGCATGTTCCTGCCGAACGTGAAGCACCAGCGCGTCTATCATTTCACGAACTATCACAACGCGTTCAGGGAAGCCTTCCGCTTCGATCCGGAGCAGCCGACATCGCTGCTGTACAAGCCTGGCACGGACGGAAAGCTCGTGCTGATCGGCGCGATGTATACGGCGCCCAGGGGCGCGAGCCTGGACCGGCTGAACGAGCGCGTGCCGCTGAGCATCGCGCACTGGCACAAGCACGTGAACTGGTGTCTGCCCAGGAAGGGAGAGAACGCGCGCTGGCTGGAGCGGCGGGATGGACGTCCCGTGTTCGGTCCGGAGAGTCCGATCGCGACGAAGGCGGCCTGCGACGCGGTGGGCGGCGACTTCCACGATACGCTGTTCGGTTGGATGGTGCACGCGAACGTGTTCGCGGGCAGCGACCTGGCGAGCATTTTTGGCGAGGAGTGATGGTCGAAAGGGGCGGGGACTGCGAACGGGGCGGGAACTGCGAATAGAGCGGGAACTGCGAAGAGAACGGGAACTGCGAAGAGAGCGGGAACTGCGAATAGAGCGGGGACTGCGAAAGAAGCGGGAAGTGCGAAAGGAGCGGGAAGTGCGAAAGGAGCGGGAACTGCGAAAGGAGCGGGAGCTGCGAGAAGAGCGGGAGCATCATCCACGAGCGGCAGCGGCGCCGGCCGGCGGCACGGCGGGTGCGGCGCCGACATCCTCATCGATTCCTACCATGCGAGCATTTCTCTGTGTGACGGCGTGCCTGGTGTTCCCGGTGGCGGGAGCGCTGCGCGCGCAGGATTCTTCCAGTTCGGCCAATCCACCGATGGCGCGTGTCACGGCGGGCGTGACGAGCGGCGCATTGCGCTTTGCGGATGGACGAATGCAGGAGGGAGTGAGCGCGGTCCTGCGCTATCATCTGACCTCCAGCATCTCGCTGGCGGCGACGCCGGCGCTGGCGCGTGTGAGCGTGCCCGGTTCCCTGGGCGGCGCGTCCGCGAGCGGGCTCACCGATCTGCCCGTGGAGATTGCCCTCGACCACGAGCTAGCCGTCGCGGCATCGCCCACCGTGGGCGTGGGGTTCGCGGTCTCGCTTCCCACCGGCTCCACGAGCACGGGATTCGGCAGTGGAGCGCTCGGGTACAGCATCGATGCCGGGATCGGCGCCACGCCGGTGGAGCGTCTCTCCCTGCACGCCGGCGCGGGCCGGCCCCTCTCCGACTTCACCACGCAATCGGCGCTGGGCGGCTCTGGCTCGACGTGGGGCGAGGCGGAGGCGAGTTATGACATCACTGATCGCGTGAGCGCGAGCGCAGGGTTCGACGGGGACCTCAGCTCCAGGGACTCGCTTGGCCCGGCGCGCGCGATTGCGGCCGGACTGACGCTGGGAGTGGGCGGCCCACTGAGCGTGGTGCTGAACGGCGCGCATGGCGTGAGCGGCGCGGCAGCGCGCTGGACCTTCTCCGTGGGATTCGGCACCGACTTCGCCGGTCTGGAATCGCTCGGCTCGTCATCGCCGCTGCAGCACTTTCTCAAGGGGCTGGGCGGGCAGTCGTATCGCGGCGGGTACGCGTCGGCATATCACGGAAGCGGGAGAGCCAGGCCGTAACGTTTGCTGGCTGGATCCTGATGTGCTGCGCTTACTGATCGACAACCGCTTCGATCACGTCGAGCCGGCTCTGGGCGGACATCTTCGTGGGATCGGCGTCGTGGCAGATCCGCGCGATTCCTTGGTCGTCGCGCGGGCGGTGACCGTGAGATCACGACGTGCTCAATCATCCCATACAACCGGGCCCCGCGGCGCAATTACCGTCGGACACGCCGCGGTCTGCGGGTGAGTTGGGCGTGTGGTCGCGGGGAACGATCGGCGGTCGCGTGCACCGGCGCTCCCTCCACGATCGCACAGATACGAGGGGTGGCGGCTCGGTGGTCTGCCCGGGATGCGAGCTTGCTGCTCCGCCGCACCAGTGCCGCGAGCTCCGCACGGTAGCTCTGGAGCTCGTGGAGCCGATCATCCAGATCGCGGAGCTTCTGCTCCAGCGCGCGCTGCACGTGCCCGAGAACGCCGCCAGCGGCAGATGGATGTGCGGCAGCGATCATGAGGACGACCACCGTCGTGGCGATCCACCAGCCACTGAGCCGATGAACGTCAAGCAAATCCACGAGACCTCAGGGTTCGAGCAGCCGGCGCCAAAGGCGTGCCATGCTGCTCGCGAGTAACGCATCAGTTATTGTGATTTGGCAGAACTGGTGCTAGCAGATATCACCAGCTTGGCGCGACCTGTGCAGGGGTGCGGCGCCTGCATGTCCAGCACTGCGAACGCGACGGCAGGAGGGGCCGCATGAAGCCGGTCATCGTGTTCGATCTCAACGAGACGCTGCTCGACATGTCGGGGCTGGACCCGGCGTTCGCGCGCATCTTCGAGCGGCCGGACGGGAGCGAGCTGCGGAAGAAGTGGTTCAAGCAGGTGCTCGAGCTGTTCCTGACGGCGACGATCACGGGCAAATACCGCAGCTTCGACAACCTGACGGACGACGCCCTGCAGATGCTCGCTGCGCAGCAGGGGCGCAGGGCGGGTGCGGAGGACCGAGCGCGGCTCGAGAAGTCGGTTGCCGAGCTCACGGCATATCCCGACGTGCGCCCCGGGCTGGAGCGGCTGAAACACGCCGGCTTCACTGTCGCGACGCTCACCAACTCCGGCAACAAGTCCGCGACCATGCATCTGGAGCACGCCGGCCTCCGGGAGCTCTTCGACGAGATCCTCTCGGTGGAGGCCGTCGAGCGCTACAAGCCGGCACGCGAGGCGTACGAGTACGCCGCGAAAGCGCTGAAGGTCGATGTCGGCGACATCATCCTCGTGGCGGCCCATGACTGGGACATCGCGGGTGCGCTCGCCGCCGGCTGCAAGGCGGCATTCGTACGGCGCCCGGAGAAGGTGCTGAGTCCCGGGGCGGACGAGCCGCAGTTCGACGGGCGGGATGTCCGGGAGTTGTCGGAGCAATTCGCGACGAAGCACGCTTGAAGCGGGAGAAGACCGCGTAGACCAGGAAGGAGACGATGCAGAATCCAGTGAGATCGAGCGACGCCGAAGCGAGCGCACTGAGTCGCGAGCTGCGCGAGAGCGACGATGCCAGCCTGCGGCGGCGGCGCGGCGTTGTCGCCCTTTCACTTGTCGCGGCCGGGGCCATGGGCGTGATCGCCCTCTATCAGATGGGGATCACGAAGCACATCCCCGAGCCACCGCTTCCGAAGCTCGACGCCGACACGGTGGACGCGTCGGCGGAGGCGTACCAGATGCTCGAAACGCCGGACGCGGTGCTCGGATTCGGGAGCTACGGGGTGACGATGGCGCTCGCCGCGATGGGTGGCGCCGCACGCGCCGAGCGGCAGCCGTTGCTCCCGCTCGCGCTCGCGGGCAAGGTGGCGATCGACGTCGTTCAGGCGGGCCGCCTCACGATCGACCAGTTTACGAAGCATCGCGCCTTCTGCTCGTGGTGCCTGCTCGCTGCCGGCGCGACCTTCGCCATGGCGCCGCTCGTCGTTCCCGAAGCGCGGGCCGCGCTCCGCAACATGGCCAGCCACACCGTCAGCTGACGGCTGCGAGGGCGTGGCACCGCGTCGGGAACTCCCGGCCGGCGCTATGCCTTGCCCGCCGGAACCGACGCGCCGGCAATTCGCCGACAGTGCATCACGAACGCCGAGAGCCGGGATGCCGCAATACGATCTCATCGTCATCGGGGGAGGGACCGCGGGGCTGGTGGCTGCAGCCGGAAGCGCCGGGATCGGTGCGCGCGTCGCTCTCGTCGAGCGCGAGCGGCTCGGCGGGGAGTGCCTTTGGACCGGCTGCGTGCCGAGCAAAGCGCTCATCGCCGCGGCGCGCGCCGCACACGAGGTGCGCACGGGGCGGCGTTTCGGCGTCGAGGCCCGGGAGTCGCATCTCGATTTCGGCTGCGTGATGCGGTGGGTCCGCCAGGCACAGCAGCGCATCGCGCCGCACGACAGCCCTGAGCGGTTCCGTGGCCTCGGTGTCGACGTCATTCAAGGCGAGGCGCGCTTCGCCGGGGAACGCACCGTCCTGGTCGACGGCCGCGCGCTCACCGCCAAGCGTGTCGTCATCGCCACCGGCTCCTCTCCGGCCGTCCCGCCCATCGACGGGTTGAAGGATGTCCCGTATCTCACGAACGAGACGATCTTCTCGCTCGAGCGACAGCCGGAGGCGCTGCTCGTCCTCGGTGGCGGCGCGATCGGTCTCGAGCTGGCACAGGCGTTTGCCCGACTGGGCACGACGGTCCACGTGCTGGAAGCGGAGTCGCAGCTCCTCCCACGGGAGGACCACGAGTTGGCAGCGCTCCTGGGTGAGCGCCTGCGTGCCGAGGGCGTGCAGCTCCATCTCGGCGCGAACGTCACGCGTGTCGAGCGTCCGCCGAGGGGCGACGGTGTGCGCGTGACGACGACGAATGTGCTCGATGGCGGCACGAGTACGCTGGTGCTCGAGGGCGACGCGCTCCTCGTCTCCACGGGGCGGGTGCCGCGACTGTCGGCGCTGGAGCTGGGGACAGGTGGCGTCGAAGCTGGGAAGACGGGCGTCACCGTGGACGAGTCGCTGCGCACGACGGCGAGGGGCGTCTGGGCGGCGGGTGACTGCGTGGGACCGCTCCGCTTCACGCACGTCGCGGACTATCAGGCACGGCTCGTGATTCGAAACGCCTTCTTCCCGTTCAGAAGCAAGGCCGACTACGCAGCCGTGCCCTGGGTGACCTTCACCGAGCCCGAGCTCGCGCACGTGGGACTCACCGAGCAGGAGGCCCGCGAGCACTTCGGCGATCGCGTGCGAGTCTGGCGGCGCCCATTCGACGACGTCGATCGTGCGATCACCGACGGAGAGACGGCGGGCATGGTCAAGCTCGTCACCGACACGCGCGGCAAGATCCTCGGCGGCCATGTCCTGGGCCACGGCGCCGGCAACATGGTCGGGGAGATCACGCTCGCCATGACGCACGGCATCTCGGCCCACGCGCTCGGCGGGACGATCCACCCGTACCCGACCTACTCGGAGGCGATCAAGCAGGCCGCGGAGTCGTACACGAAGTCGAGGTTCACGGGCGTCCTGAAGCGAATGGTGAACTGGTACGTGCGGCGCTGACGAGACGCAGCGGAACTCAGGCAGAGGCCGCTCGAAGGTTGCCTTCGACCGTTATTCGGAGATCTCTTCATGATGAAAACACTCCTCACCCTGGGCATCCTGGGGGCAGCCGGCGCTCTCTCGATCTGCGATCTCTGCCCGACCGGCTCATCGCGTCCAGTGGCTTCGCTGGTGTCGGTAGCGCACGCGACGCCGCTCGCGGCGTACACGACCTCGGTCGTCCCGCCGGCCGCCGACACCAAGACGATCACCGTCCGGGTCGAAGGGATGACCTGCGGCGGCTGCGTCATCGGCGTGCGCAAGGTGCTGACGCGCCTCGACGGCGTAGCGAAGGCCGAGGTGAGCTACGAGCAGCAGCGCGCGGTCGTGACGTACGATCCCGCGAAGGTCACAGTCGAGCAGATGATCGCCGCGATCAAGACGCTCGGCTACAAAGCGACTGTCGTCACCGGCTGATCCCGGCAGCGCAGGTCCTCAGGAGGCGGGAAGATGTTCACGGCGATTGCCGTGGCAGGCTTGACAGAACAACATTTCTTGATTTATGATGTATCCGTGACGACGACGCGTACCGCCCCCGCTGACCTCGACCGCGCGGTGACCCTCTTCCACGCGCTGTCCGACGCCACGCGACTCGATATCCTCGAGATGCTCCGCGGCGGCGAGCGGTGCGTCTGCGAGCTGCAGGACGGGCTGGAGGCCGCGCAGTCGCGCCTCTCCTTCCATTTGCGGGTGCTGAAGGACGCGGGGCTCGCGACCGATCGGAAAGAGGGTCGCTGGTCGTACTACGCGATCGTCCCCGAGGCGCTGGCCGAGGTGCACGACCTCGCCGTCGCGATGCAGCCGAAAAGGTCGAGCGGCACGCTCCCTGTGCTCCGCGCCGGATCGTGCTGTCGTTGACCGCCTTTTCTCGTCCCAAAAATATCAAGCTTTCTTGATCGCCGAGAGCATGCCATGAGTGAGCAGACGAAGATGCCGATGACGCTGGAAAAGATCCGGGCGACGGTGCAGGCGCGCTACGGCGCGACGGCGAAGGCGGTGGCCCAGGGCGCGGGCGCCGCGAGCTGCTGCGGCCCGGCGAATGCCGCGGACGAGTCGAGCGGCTGCTGCGGCGCCACCAGCGAGACCTGGGACCCGATCACGGCCGACCTCTACGAGGCCGGCGAGACGGCCGGGCTTCCCGCTGAGGCGCTCCTCGCCTCGCTCGGCTGCGGCAATCCGACGGCGCTCGCCGAGCTGCACGAAGGAGAGTCGGTCCTCGACCTCGGCTCGGGCGGTGGCATCGACGTCCTGCTTTCGGCGAAGCGCGTGGGCCCTACTGGCAAAGCCTATGGCCTCGACATGACCGATGAGATGCTCGCCCTCGCCGAGGCCAACAAGGAGAAGGCGGGCGCGGAGAACGTGGAGTTCCTCCGCGGGCACATCGAGAGCATTCCGCTGCCCTCGAACAAGGTGGACGTGATCATCTCCAACTGTGTGATCAATCTCTCGGGCGACAAGCGCGCGGTGCTGAAGGAGGCGTTCCGCGTGTTGAAGCCGGGCGGCCGCTTCGCGGTGAGTGACGTGATCACGCGCTCCGGCCTTCCCGCGGCGGTGAAGGAGAGCATGGCGCTGTGGACCGGGTGCGTGGCCGGGGCGCTCGAGGAGGAGCAGTTCCTGACGTTGCTGAAGGAAGCTGGTTTCGAGAACCCGAGCATCGAGCCGACGCGCGTCTACACGAAGGCCGACGCGCTCACCCTGCTCCAGGGGACCGGGCTCGATCCCAAGCTCGCCGACGACGTGGAAGGGAAGATCATGAGCGGCTTCGTGCGGGCGACGAAGCCTGGCGCCTCGACGTCGCGCGCCGCGAAGCCGGTGCGCCAACTTGCCTCGCTCGGCGCTCCCAACGGGACGCGCGACTGCGGCTGCGACGACGGCTGCTGCCGTTGAGATCAGAGACTTTTCCACGGACAACCCGGATGACTACCGCTACCGTTGCGCCTACGCTCCGCCCCGCCCGCCCCGCGGATCTCGACGCCGTCGCGCGGTTACTCGTCGCATCGAGCCTCCCACTCGACGGCGTCGCCGAGGCACTCCCCGCGTTCGTCGTCGCCGAAGCCGACGGCAGGCTGGTCGGCGTGGCCGGACTCGAGGTCTGTTGCGACAACGCGCTCCTCCGCTCCGTCGCCGTCGATCCCGCGTGGCGCTCGCACGGAGTCGGGCGCGCGCTCGTGACGCGCGTGATCTCCGATGCCGAGGCGCGCGGGATTCGCGCGCTCTATCTCCTCACGACCACCGCCGAGCGGTATTTCCCGACCTTCGGCTTTCGGGCGATCGCCCGCGACGAGGTCCCCGACGACGTGCGTGCGACGGTGGAGTTCCAGGGCGCCTGTCCCGCGTCGGCGACCGTCATGTGCCGTTCCTGCGGCGACGCGGCGTAACGAGCAGCGCCCATGCGGATCGCTCTCCTCTCCGACGTTCACGCGAATCTTCCCGCGCTCGACGCGGTGCTCGCCGACATCGACCAGCGGGACGTGGATGCGATCTACCACCTCGGAGACCTCGTCGGATATTCCACGCAGCCCAACGAGGTCGTCGCGCGCCTCCAGGAGCGCGGGATCATGGGGATCGCCGGCAACTACGACTCGACCGTCGCCACCGACTACAAGCACTGCGGGTGTACGTCGGAGAGCCCGCGCCAGCAGGAGCTGGCGCACATCAGCTACGAGTACACCCGAAGCGCCGTGAGCCCCGAGACGAAGCGGTATCTCACCTCGCTCCCGTTCTCGCTCGACCTCCGGCCGCTCGGCGGACACCTCAGCGGCCCGCGCCTCGTGCTTGTCCACGGAACGCCGACCCTGAACACGGTCTACTGGACGCAGGATCGCTCGGACGAGTTCTGCCTGAAGATGGCGAGCATCGTCGGACTCAGGGCGGGCGACGTGATCGCGTTCGGCCATACCCACAAGCCGTGGCACCGGGAAATCGACGGCATCCACTTCGTGAACACAGGCAGCGTGGGGCGCCCGAAGGACGGCGACCCGCGCACCGGCTATGTCCTGCTCGAGCTGAGTGCGGCGATGCGGCGCGTCGAAATCCTGCGCCTGGCCTACGACGTCGAGCGGACGATCGCCGGCATTCGCTCGGCGGGCCTTCCCGAGGATTTCGTGGAGTTCCTCCTCTCGGGTGGCAAGCCGTCGTTCGCGACGCATGGCTGACCGCACGACGTTCGCCCTCCGGCGTTACGTCGCCGAGGCGCTCGGGACGTTCGCGCTCGTCGCGATCGGCGCGTCGGTCGTGCTGGTGTGGCTCCTCGGGCCCGTGGGCGGCTATGGCGCGACGGTGCCGGGGCTTTCGCTCGCTCGGTCGTTCGTGGTCGAGGCGGGATACTCCGGGCTTCTCGGCTTCGTGATCATGGCGGTGGCCACCGATGAACGGAGCCCGACGGCGGTGGCGCCCTTCGCGATCGGCGCGACCGTGTTCGCGGGCGCGCTAGTCACGGGTCCGTTGACGGGAGGCAGCTTCAACCCGGCCCGGAGCCTGGGCCCGGCGGTTGTCGGCGGCGTGTGGACCGCGCACTGGCTCTACTGGCTGGCGCCGGTCGTCGGAATGGCCGCATCGATGAATCTCTACGAGGTACTGCGACCAGCGCGCGTTCCGGTATCGCCAGGTGGACTCGTCATGGGGACCGAAGGCCCGATCAGCGTTCATCCCGCCCATGCAGTCCGTGGGCACTGATGCGTTTTGGGAAGGGCTATCGCATTACATTCCAACGAAATCGCGGACTACATCCAACGCGTCGCCAGGACGCGCGGCAGCCCGTTTGTCCCGCCCAGCGCCCCGAGTTCCACATCAATATTTTCGTAAGTCATTTTCTGTAGAGGGTTACGTGGCACCACAGTTCATCTACGTCATGAAGGGCCTGCGCAAGGTGGTGCCGCCATCGCGCGTGATCCTGGACGACATCTGGCTCTCCTTCTATCCCGACGCCAAAATCGGCGTGCTCGGCGCGAACGGCGCCGGCAAGTCGTCGCTGCTGCGGATCATGGCGGGAGTGGACCAGGAGTTTCAGGGGGAGGCGTGGGCCGCGAAGGGCACCCGCATCGGCTATCTGGCGCAGGAGCCGCAGCTGGACGCCACGAAGGACGTGCGGGGCAACGTCGAGGAAGCGGTGAAGGCGCAGCGCGCGCTGCTGGACGAGTTCAACGAGATCGCGATGGCGTTCGCCGAGCCGATGGATGACGACGCCATGGCGAAGCTGCTGGAGCGGCAGGGACGCGTGCAGGAACAGATCGACGCCCACGATCTCTGGAACCTCGACAACAAGATCGAGGTGGCCATGGATGCGCTGCGCCTGCCGCCGGGCGACGCCGACGTCTCGAATCTCTCCGGCGGAGAGCGGCGCCGCGTGGCGCTCTGCCGGGTGCTGCTCGAGGAGCCGGACATGCTGCTGCTCGACGAGCCCACGAACCACCTGGACGCCGAGAGTGTGGCGTGGCTGGAGCGGCACCTGGCGGAGTTCAAGGGGTGCGTCGTGGCGGTGACGCACGACCGCTACTTCCTGGACAACGTCGCGGGCTGGATCCTGGAGCTGGATCGCGGCCGCGGCATTCCGTACGAGGGGAACTACACCGCCTGGCTGGCGCAGAAGCAGACGCGCCTGGCGCAGGAGGAGAAGACCGAGTCCGCGCGGCAGCGCACGCTGCAGCGCGAGCTGGAGTGGGTACGCATGGCGCCGCGCGCGCGGCAGGCCAAGTCCAGGGCGCGCGTGCAGCAGTACGAACAGCTGGCGCAGCAGGAGACGGCGGAGAAGGCGCTGCAGCACGAGATCGTGATCCCGCCGCCGCCCCGGCTGGGCAACGAGGTGGTGAACGCGGCGGCGCTACGCAAGGCCTACGGCGACAAGCTGCTCATCGACGGCCTCTCGTTCGCGCTGCCGCGCGGCGGGATCGTGGGGATCATCGGCCCGAACGGCGCCGGGAAGACCACGCTCTTCCGCATGATCGTCGGCCAGGAGCAGCCGGACGCGGGCGAGCTGGAGGTGGGCGAGACGGTGCGCATCGCCTACGCGGGGCAGATGCGCGAGCTGGCCCCGGATCGCACCGCGTGGCAGGAGATCTCGGGGGGCGTGGAGACCATCACGGTAGGCGCGCGCGAGATGAACAGCCGCGCGTACATCTCGGCCTTCGGCTTCCGCGGCCCCGACCAGCAGAAAAAGGTCGGCACCCTCTCGGGCGGCGAGCGCAACCGGCTGCACCTTGCGAAGACGCTCATGATCGGCGGCAACCTGCTGCTGCTGGACGAGCCCACGAACGATCTGGACGTGGACACCCTGCGCGCGCTGGAGGATGCGCTGGTGGACTTCGCCGGCTGCGCCGTGGTGATCTCGCACGACCGCTGGTTCCTGGACCGCATCGCGACGCACATCCTCGCCTTCGAGGGGAACAGCGAGGTGGTGTGGCACGAGGGGAACTACCAGTCGTACATCGAGGATCTCAAGAGGCGAAAGGGCCCCGATGCCGACCAGCCGCACCGCGTTCAGTACCGGAGGCTGGTGCGGGCGTAAGTGCTGAAGGGGAAATGACGCGGTGCCCCGAGGTGGGCTATCAGTCCGCCGTCTGGCCCTCCGGCGCCGGCGCCGGAGCATGGCCCACCGCGCCGTGGCCGAGCGTGCGGCGGAAGCGCGACAGCAGCGCCTCGCGCCAGTCGTCGAGGATCTCGTAGACCGTGGGAATCACCACGAGCGTCAGCACGGTGGAGGTGATCACGCCGCCGATCACCGCGCGGCCTAACGGCGCACGGAAGTCCGCCCCCTCGCCCAGGCCGAGCGCGATGGGCACCATGCCGGCGATGAGCGCCAGCGTGGTCATCAGGATCGGGCGGAGGCGCGTCCGCCCCGCCTCGATGAGCGCGTCGCGCAGGGGAAGCCCGCGCTCCTCGTGCGTCCAGCGGGCGAAGTCGATGAGCAGGATCGCGTTCTTCGTCACGATGCCCATGAGCAGGATCACCCCGATGAGGCTCATCATGTTCAGCGTGCCGTGCGTGACCAGCAGCGCGAGCACCACGCCGATGAGCGACAGCGGGAGCGAGATGAGGATGGCCAGGGGATCGAGGAAGGAGCTGAACTGGATCACCAGAACCAGATACATCAGCATCACCGCGATTCCCATGGCGAGCAGGAAGGCGCCGAACACCTCGTTCTGACTCTCGGTCTGGCCGCCCTGCGTGATGTGGTAGCCCGCGGGGAAGGGGATCTTGTGGACGCGCTGCATCGCGGCGCGCGCCACGTTGCCCAGCGATCCTCCCACCACGTTCGCTCCCACCGTCACGACGCGCTCGCGTTGATAGTGATCGATCTGCGCCGGCCCGGAGCTGGGGGTGATGGTCGCCACCTGGCCGAGGGGGATGAAGGGGATGGCGGTGCCGCCCGCCGCGCTCGTTCCGGCGCCCACCGCGCCGGCCGACGCCGCGGGCGCGACCATCACGGGCAGCTGCGCCAGATCGGCTGCGTTCTCCCGAGCCTGCGGTGCGAGCCGCACGTGCACGTAGCGTGAGATGCCGGTGGGATCCACCCAGGTGCCGGCGTCCACTCCGGCGAAGGCGTAGCGCAGCGCGGTGGCGAGCTGTCCGAGGCTCACCCCCAGCGTGCCGGCCAGGCCGCGGTTCACCACCACGTTGAACTCCGGCTTCTCGCCGCGCGTGGAGAGCCCGACGTCCACCGCGTAGGGCGTCGTGCGCACCGAATCCGCGATCTGCGCCGCCAGGTTGGCGAGCACGGTCTCGTCCGGCCCCTGCAACTGGAGCTGGATCTGCTTCTGGTTGCCCCCGAACCCCCCCGCCGCGTAGGTGTACGCCGTGGCGCCGCCCACCGCGCCGAGCTCCTGGCGAAAGCGCTGGCCCAGCTGGTCCTGGCTGATGGAGCGCTGCGCCTTGGGCACGAGCCGGATGTAGATGCTTGCGTTGTCCGCCTCCGCGGAGCCCGACGTGCTGCCGACGGTGGTGTAGGTGTACAGCACCTCCGGATGCGCGCGCAGCATGCGCGAGATCTCCTCCGACTTGAGCGACGTGTACTCGAGGCTCGAGCCGGGCGGCGTCTCCACGGCCACGTTGAGCTCACTCTGGTCGCTCACCGGCGTGAACGCGAATCCTCCGAAGACCACCTGAACCGCGAGCGCCAGCGCGAACGAGCCTGCCGCGATGGCGACCATCAGCCAGCGATGGTCCAGCGCCCAGCCGATCAATCCGCGGTACCGGTCGGCCTGGTGGTCGAACCAGAGGTTGAAGCGCTCGAGGGCGCGCGCGATGGCGTTGCGCCGTTCGTGCGCCTCGAGCTGCGGGTCGGGCCAGAAGGCGGAGAGCATCGGGTCCAGCGAGAACGACACGAAGAGCGACACCAGCACGGCCGCCGCGATCGTCAGGGCGAAGGGCTTGAAGAACTGGCCCGCGATGCCGGACATGAAGCCCACCGGGACGAACACCGCGACGATGGAGAAGGTGGTGGCGGTGACGGCCAGCCCGATCTCGTCGGTACCCTCGTGCGCCGCCGTCACGTGATCGGATCCGGCCTCGACGTGCCTGACGATGTTCTCGCGCACGACGATGGCGTCGTCGATCAGGATGCCGATCGCGAGCGAGAGCCCCATCAGCGACATCGTATTGAGGGTGAAGCCGAAGGCGAGCAGGGGCACGAACGAGGCGAGCACCGACACGGGCAGGGCGAGCCCCGTGATCACGGTGGAGCGCCAGGAGTTGAGAAAGAGGAAGACCACGAGCACGGTGAGCAGCGCGCCCTCGATGAGGGTGGACTCCACGTCGTGCACGGACCGATGCACCCGCTGCCCGGCATCGCGCACGACCTCGATGCGCGTGCCGGGGGGCAGCGTCGGCTGGAGCTGCGCGATGTGCTGCTTCACCGCATCGCTCACTGCCGTGGTGCTGTACTCGCGCGACTTGATGATGTCGAGCCCGATGGCCTGCTTGCCGTTGTAGAATGCCGCCGACGTGGGCTCCGCCGCGCCGGCTTCCACGGTGGCCACCTGGCCGAGGCTGATGGTCTGGCCGTTGCGCGAGGTGAGGACGATCTGCGCGAAGTCTTCGGGGCGCTGCAGCCGGCCCTGCAGCCGGATGGAGCGCTGCTGCAGCGCGGTGGTGACGTTGCCGACCGGCGCCGCGAGATTCTGCGCGCGCACCGCGTTCACCACCTGGTCGATGCCCACGCCCAGCGCCGCGAGGTCCGTCGGGCGCACGTCGATGTTGATCTGGGCGCTGTCGCCGCCCGAGACGTTCACCTGTGCCACGCCGGGGATGCCGCGCAGATCACCGGCGATCTGGTTGTCGGCGATCTGCGTGAGCTGCGGCGGGCTGAGAGCCGCCGAGGTGAGCGCCAGCGAGACGATCGGAAGCTGGTTCGGATCGAAGCGCTGGATCACCGGCTCGAGAATCTCCGCCGGCAGCTGCGACCGGACGGCGGAGATCGCGTCCCGGACGTCCTGGGTCGCCTGGGTGACGTCCTTGGAGTAGACGAACTGGATGATGATCTGCCCGAAGCCGTCGGTGGACGTGGAGTTCAGCTTGTCCACGCCGCTGATGCCCGAGATCTTGTCCTCGAGTCGCGTGACGACCTCGCGCTCGACGATGTCCGGCGATGCCCCGGGATAGGGCACTCCCACGAAGACGATCGGCGCCTCGATGTCGGGGAACTCGTCCGTGTCGAGGCGCGCGAGCGCGGCGAGGCCGAAGACGACCAGCGCCAGCATCGTGGTAATGGTGACGATGGGCCGTCGAATGGCGAAATCGGAGATGAACACGCGCTGAGCGGGAAAGGGGCAGGCTGTAGTCTAGCAGAAGGCGTTCCGCCCTGCGCGCAGCGCGGGGGTCCTGGACAGCTCCAGGACCCCCGCGTGTGACCGGCCTTCCGCGGCCCTGATGCGCCGGTGGCTCAGCTGATCGTCACCGCCTTCACCATCCCGTGCATCGCGTGCGGCTTGCCGTCCCTGGCGTCCGGGACCATGCACATGAAGAGGTAGTTCCCCGGCGTGAGGTCCGCGGTGAAGGAGGCCGTCGCGCCGGGCGCCAGGGCGGCCACGCCGCCTAACGCCTCACCGGGGGGCGGACCCTGCATCTTCGGCATCCAGGCCATCATGTCCTGGACGGTCTTCCCCGGCGCGAGCCGCACCAGCTCCACCTCGTGCGGCTGCGGCGCGTCCACGCGCACCGCGAAGGTATGCCTGCCCGCCGTGAGCGGCGTCGAGAGGTCGAAGGCGTAGTCCGTCAGCCGGATGCTCACGTCGGCTGCCGGCGCCGGTGCGGCGGGCGCCGCGCTCGACGTCACGGTGAGGGCGTGCACCATGCCCCTGGCGAAATGCGGCACGCCCCCCGGCACGTCGACCATGCACAGGATGGCATAGGTGCCGGGGGTCATCTCGAGCGTGGCGTTGCCGGTGCGTCCCGGGCTGGGCGCGTTGGGGCCGCCGACGAACACGGCCCACCGGGGCGGCGGTCCGGGGTGCTTCAGCGCGGCCTCGAGATCGGCCATGGTCCTGCCACTGTCCAATCTGACGAGCTGCAGATGGTGCAGGCCGGGGCCGTCATTCACGACGTCGAATGTGGTCAGGCCAGCCGGAATCTCGCTCGGGCCCGCGAAGGCAAAGTCCTTCGCGTGGAAGGTGACGACGTTCGGCGACGCGGCGCCCTGCTGCGTGGCCGAAGGTGTGGTGTCCGCGCTGGCCGCCCGATCCCGGGTGGCACAGGCGGCTAGCGGGAACAGCAACAGCACGGGAACGATGCCTCGACGCATCTCTCCTCCGGAGTGGGTGGGAAGCAACAACCTTCGCGGCGTGCGCCACCACGTCAAGAACCCGGAGCACATTTCCGCGTGCGAAAACCGGCTCGATCGCCCGGGTGCGGCCGCGCGCTACGCTGCCGTGAGCCGGTCGAGCGGCGAGGTGCAGTTGGGGCAGCGGCTGGCCGCGAGCGGGATGGCCGTGGCGCAGAAGGGGCAGGGCTTCGTGTTCGGTGGAGCGGGCACCGGCCTGCGCTGCAGGTGCGTCACGGCGCGCACCACCAGGAACACGGCGATCGCGATGAGCAGAAAGGAGATCACGCTGTTCAGGAACACGCCGTAGCTCAGCGTCACCGCGCCCGCGGCCTTGGCCGCTGCGAGCGACGCGTACGGGGGCGGCACCCTGGGACCGTCCTTCAGCAGCACGTAGAGATTCGAGAAGTCCACCTTGCCGAGTGCGAGACCGATGGGCGGCATGACGATGTCGTCCACCAGTGACTTCACCACGGCGCCGAACGCCGCGCCGATGACCACCGCGACCGCGAGATCCAGCACGTTGCCGCGCACGATGAACGCCTTGAAATCGCTCCACATGGCCGGGCTCCGTGATATGGGTGGCGAGAGGAGGAACCAACCCGAAACTGCCAGACGGCGCTCGGAATAATGGTACGACCGCTGTCGGGCGCAACGGCTGCTCTTCGCGCCTCGGCTCGTCCTCATCGCCTCCGGCGACGGCGGGTTCGCAGCTGTCCGACCTGGAAGCGCAGGTGAAGCTCGGCACGGAAGCGCTCGTCATCCGGATGGCACCGGATCTGAATGACAGGGTAGATGATTCTCCCGGCCGCGCGATCTGCTGCGGCTGGGGGATGACCGCAGATCTTCCCGAGGCCGGTACGCGGAGGGCCAGATGAAGCAGCCCGAAATGGGTCCGGCATTCGATCATGCCAAGGATGTGGATGTCCTGGCGCGCGAGCAGGATACGGTGCGCGTCTCCGAGGCGATGGAGCGATTCCTCGCTGACCCGCAGGACCCCGAGTTCCAGAGCGCCCTTGCCAGCTTCGTGCGCGCGGCGCAGCGGCGCGGCGAGCCGATCGAGCAGGTGCTCGCGGCGCTGCGTGCCGTCGCGGATGCACGCGAGCCGAGAGATCTCCATGCGCTCGACCACGACTCCAGCAAGCTGCACGACGCCGTGCTGGACGGTGTCCTGCTCGCGTTTTACGGAAAATCGGCGGTGAGAGAACAGGAGGAGGCGCGGAAGCATCGCCGCCGCCGGCAGAGAAAGGACGTGAGATGATGGTCGAGATCGTCACCGGCATGGAAACGACGTAAGATGATGACGTGCCGGAGCTGCCCGACATCACCGTCTACATCGAAGCGCTGCGCGGCCGGATTCTCGACCGGCCGCTGATCGCGTACGCGCTCTTCAGCCCGTTCATCCTGCGCACGGTGGACCCGCCGCTGGATACGCTCGTGGGTCGGACGCCGCGCGCCGTCGAACGGCTGGGCAAGCGCATCGTGGTTTCGTTCGACGACAAGCTGCACCTCGTCCTGCACCTGATGATCGCTGGCCGCCTGCGCTGGACCGCTGCGGGTGCGGCGCGCGCCCGGCCCACTCGGGGAGCGCTGTTCCAGCTGGATTTCGGTTCGGGCACGCTCGCGCTCACCGAGGCGGGGACCAAGCGGCGAGCGTCGCTGCATCTGCTGCGCGGCCGGGATGCGCTGCGCCAGCTCGACCGCGGCGGGCTGGAGGTGATGGAGGCATCCCTGGAGCAGTTCGCCGCCCAACTCAGGCGGGAGAATCACACGCTCAAGCGCGCGCTCACCGACCCGCGACTGTTCAGCGGGATCGGCAATGCGTACTCGGACGAGATCCTGCATCGGGCCCGTCTGTCTCCCCTGAAGCTCACGCGTGCGCTGACGCCTGACGAGACGAGCCGGCTGTTCGATGCCACGCGCGGTACCCTGGCCGAGTGGACCGAGCGGTTGCGCGTGGCGGCCGGGGACGGCTTTCCCGAGAAGGTTACCGCATTCAGGGATGGGATGGCGGTGCACGGACGCTTCCGGCAGCCCTGTCCGGTGTGTGGCGCGCCGGTACAGCGAATCCGGTACGCCGAAAACGAGACGAACTACTGCGCGCGCTGCCAGACGGGCGGGCGGCTGCTCGCGGACCGTGCGCTGTCGCGGCTGCTGCGGGAGGACTGGCCCCGGCAGTTGGATGGCGATGAGTGACCGTCAGCGTCAGCGCGCGGTCGGCGTGGGCGCCGCGGCCGCCGCGGCCGCCGCGGCCGCTGGGACCGCCGCAGCCGTGTCCGATGCGGCCGCACGGATGGAGTCGGCCTCGATGTAGATGTGCTTGATGTCCGGCTGCTCGCGCCGAATGCGATCCTCCAGGCGATCGACCGCGGCGGCGATCTGCGAGGTGGAGAGCGCCGGCTCGAACTCGACGTCCATGGCGAGCAGCACGGTGTGCGGCCCGAAGTACAGAGTGAGCGGCCGGCGCACGGCGATCACGGCGGGGTCCTCACGGGCCGCCTGGCCGATCTGCTCGGCGAGCTTGGGGCTGACGCCCTCGCCGATGAGCAGCCCCTTGCTCTCGCGCGCGAGGAGGACCGCGACGGCCGCGAGCAGCACTCCCACCGCGATGGACGCGCCGCCATCGACGTACGGATTCTGCAGGCGGTGCCCGAGGTAGACCCCGAAGAAGGCAAAGGCGAGTCCGCAGAGGTCGGCGACGTCCTCGACCACGAGGGTGAAGAGCACCGGGTCCTTGCTGGCATGGATGGCGTGCCAGTAGCCGCGCTCGCCGACTCGCCTGCGAAAGGGCGGGAACGCCACCCCGAACGAGATGACGGTGAAGAGCGCCGAGGCGCCGAGCACCACGTAGTTCCAGGTGGGCGAGGACATGGGCTCGGGCCGCAGCATGTGCTGCACTCCCTCGTAGAACGACACGCCGCCGCCGAGCGCGAAGAACAGGATGGAGACGATGAACGTCCAGAAATACAGCTCCTTCCCGTGCCCCAGCGGATGAAACTCGTCAGGCGGCCGGCGCGAGCGCACGCGGCCGAGCAGCAGCAGCAGATCGTTCGAGGAGTCCACCAGCGAGTGAATGCCCTCGGCGAGCATGGCCGAGCTGCCGCTGAACCAGGCGGCGGCGAACTTGGTGGCGGCGATGAGCAGGGTGGCCGCCACTCCGGCGTGGATCGCGGCGTTCGATTCCCTCGACATGCGCGCCCAGAGGTGCATGGCACACGCCAGTGCAGGGTGCGACAACGGCTCCCACTCCGGGACGGCGCTTGTCGCCGCGAACCTTCCACGTTTCCTTTGGTATCACACAGTCGTTGCTTGGTTGAGCCCCGGCAGGCGCGGCCCGCCGGGGCGTTCTCGTCCATACAGGAGCAGTGCCCGAGATGCTGCACGACGCGGTGCGACGACGGCGGACGTTCGCCATCATCAGCCACCCCGATGCGGGAAAGACGACGCTCACGGAGAAGCTGCTGCTGTACGGCGGAGCCATCCATCTGGCCGGCGCCGTCAAGGCGCGCCGTGCCCAGCGGCACGCGACCTCCGACTGGATGAAGCTGGAGCAGGAACGCGGGATCTCGGTGACCTCGAGCGTCATGCAGTTCGAGTACGACGGGTATCAGATCAACCTGCTGGACACCCCCGGACACGAGGACTTCTCCGAGGACACCTATCGGACGCTGGTGGCGGCGGACAGTGCCGTGATGTTGCTGGACAACCGCAAGGGAGTGGAGGAGCGGACGCGGCAACTGTTCGACGTCTGCAAGCGGCGCCGGATGCCGATCTTCACCTTCGTGAACAAGTGCGACCGGGCCGGCGAGGATCCGCTCAAGCTGGTGAGCGACGTCGAGGCCGATCTCGGGATCGCCTGCCATCCGGTCACCTGGCCGATCTTTCGCGAGGGCAGCTTCGTCGGCGTGTACGACCGGCGGCGCGGCCAGATCCATCTCTTCGCGCGGGACGAGGAGCACGGCGCGGCGCGCGCGGTCACGACAAGCGTGGACGTCCCCTCGTTGGAGGACGCGAGCGTCCGCACGCTGCTGGGCGACGAGAGCCACGCGCGCCTGCTGCAGGACGTCGCCCTGCTCGATGCGGCGGGGCACCCGTTCGACGTGGAGGAGTTGCTGGCGGGCCGGTTGTCGCCGGTGTTCTTCGGCAGCGCGCTCACGAACTTTGGCGTGGAGCCCTTCCTGCACGAGTTCCTGGAGCTGGCGCCACCGCCCGCGCCGCGCGAGTCGACCGCCGGCACCATCGAGCCGACGCACGAGGCCTTCACGGGCTTCGTGTTCAAGATCCAGGCGAACATGGATCCGAAGCACCGCGACCGTGTGGCGTTCGTGCGCGTCTGCTCCGGGCGGTTCGAGGCGGGGATGCAGGTGAAGCACGTGCGCTCGGGCAAGCTCGTACGGCTGGCGTCGCCGCAGCAGTTCCTGGCGCGCGAGCGCACGCTCATCGAGGAGGCGTGGCCGGGTGACGTGATCGGGGTGATGGATCGCGGCGTGCTGCGCATCGGCGACACGCTATCAGCAAATGGAGATCTCGAGTTCAGCGGCATCCCGCGGTTCGCGCCGGAGCACTTCGCGCGCGTGGTGCTGGTGGATCCGATGCGGCGGAAGCAGCTCGATGCCGGGCTGCGCCAGCTGACCGAGGAGGGGGCCGCGCAGGTGTTCTTCACGTCGGCGACGGAGATCAGCGGTCCCACGCCGATCGTCGGTGCCGTGGGGATGCTGCAGTTCGACGTGATGCTGCACCGCCTGGAGCACGAGTACGGCGTGCGCTGCCGGCTGGAGCGGATCGCGGGGCGGTTCCCGCGCTGGGTGGTGGGCCCCGAGGAGGAGATCGCACGGCTGGCGCGCGACCGCGGCCGGACGCTGCTCTACGACGCAAAGGGCAACCCGCTGCTGCTCTTCGAGGATGCGTGGCAGCTCAAGTGGGCGGTGGAGCGCGAGACCGCGGTGCAGCTCCACGAGGTGGCGCCGTAGTGCGTCAGACGACGCCGAGCTTGCGCTCGAGCTCCTCCCGCCGCGCCCGGCTTACGGGGAGCCGCACGCCGGTCCTGAGCTGCACCTCGTAATCTCCGCCCGCGCCGCGGAGCAGCGTGTCCACCAGCGAGAGCCGGACGATCGCGGAGCGGTGCAGGCGAAAGAACTGGTGGGGATCCAGCCGTTCGGCCAGGGACTGCATCGTCTCGCGAATGATGTACGTTCGCTCGGGCGTGTGCAGCTCGGCGTATGGACCATCGGCCGTGATGTAGTCGATCTGGTCCACCGGCACCACGCGGAGCTTGCCCTTCATCTCGACGGCGATGCGCTCCAGATACTCGGGCGTGGAACGAGCGTCCGGTGAGGGCGCCCGGGCCGCGCCCGGCTGCGGCCTTTCGGATTGCTGTATGGGCGCGCCCGCGGCGGCTGGGGCCGTGGTCGCGCCCGGCTCTCCGTGCAACACGGAGAGCAGCTGCTCGCGCAGGCGTCCGGCATCCTCGAGCTCCACCAGATGCCGCGCCCGGCGAAAGGCCTGCTCGAACCGATCGTCGTCGAAGGGCTTCACGAGATAGTCCACCGCGGCGAGGTCGAAGGCCTCGAGCGCGTGCCGGTCGAAGGCGGTGACGAACACCGTGGCCGGCATCGCGTCCGCGCCCACCGTACGCACCACGTCGAGCCCACTCATCCCGGGCATCTGCACATCGAGGAAGACGAGATCCGGGCGCAGCGCCCGGATCCGCTCCACGGCCGTCGGCCCGCTCTCCGCGGTGCCCGTGATCTGAACGCCCGGCTCGTGCCGGAGCAGATCCTCCAGCCGCTGCCGCGCCAGCGGCTCGTCGTCCACGATCAGCACCCGCAGAGGCTTGGTCGGCATCGCTCCAGCGATGCGGGTCAGCGCGCGGCCATGACAGCTGCACCCTCGCGCAGGTCGGCGCGCGTGTGGAAGGGGAGCCGGATCTCGGCGACCACGCCCGCGGTGCCGTCGGACCGGAGCAGAAATCCCTGCTCGGCGCCGTACAGCTGCTGCAACCGGGCGCGCGTGTTCCGCAGGCCGATGCCGCCGCGTTCCGCCTGCGACTCGTCGATGACGCCGGGCCCCGAGTTCTCGACCGCGACCAGCAGGGTGTCACCCACCACGTGCGCGCGAAGCACCACCCGTCCAGCGCCCTCCACCTTGCTGACGCCGTGCTTGATCGCGTTCTCGACGATCGGCTGCAGGATGAGATTCGGCACCAGCGCGTCGAGCGCGCGCTCCTCCACGTCCTGCTGCACCGCGAGCCGCCCCTGAAAGCGCACCTCCATGATGTCGAGATAGCGACGCAGGAGATCGAGCTCGTCGCGCAGGGGAATCTCCTGCTCGGCAGCGCCCTCGATGGTGTGCCGCAGCAGATCGCTCAGCCGCGAGATCATCTTGCGCACGCCGCGCGGGTCGCGCTCCACGAGCGACGAGATGGCGTGCAGCGTGTTGAAGAGGAAATGCGGATCGAGCTGCATGCGGAGGGCATCCAGGCGCGCGTCGGCGAGCTTGGCGTGCAGCTCGGCGGTTTCCGCCTGCAGGCGCACCGCCTCTTCCTGCCGCGACCGGTACCGCAGCGAGTAGGCGCGCGCGGCACCCGCCGCGAGCACCGCCATGTAGATGAAGGCGTAGTTCAGGAACCAGAAGCGGATGGTCATCCAGACTGTGGGGCGCGGCCCGCGGCGCGGCGGAAAGGGAAGCAGCAACGTTCGCAGCTGATCCATCACCACCGCGACGATCATCGCCATCGCGAGCCCCACCACGACGTAGAGCAGGATGCGGCCGGCACGACTGCCGCGGTCGAGGCTGAACCGGGCGGCGATCCAGAAGATGAGCGGCGTGAGCAGCGCCCAGAGATACGACTCCACGAAGGCGAGCACCACCGACGCGCCGCTCACGTTGGAGCGGAAGCCCATGCCGCGCGGGTCGAGAAAACGGTTCGCCGCCGTGAGCACGGCCAGCACGGTCCAGAAGCCGAAGATGAGCAGGAGCTCATTGCGGCTCAGCCGCACACGCTCCGGCGCGGATCGGCCCGCGTCGCCCGGCGCGAGGGGTGAACCAGGCGTGGCGGCGTTCATGGCCAGCGGCACGAGCGGGTATCGGCGTGCATCGTCATGGAAGCTCACCTGCCGGCGAACGGAGCGCCAGCAATACGGCCCCCGTTCGTGACGTCCCTGGTGCCGTTCGTGACATGAGCGTGCAACTCGTTACAAAACAATCGGTTACGACCCTGGAGGCCGTATATTCTACCTCGGGTCGATCGGGTCCACCACTTCCGGGGACCGCGATCAGTGCACCGGCGGCGGGCCGGCCGGCCGAGTACCGAGGTCCACAATGCAAAAGAACAAGATCACTGCCATCGTCGTGGTGCTTCTGCTCGCGGTCACGGGCGTGCTGCTGTATCAGCGCGCGGACGCGAAGCAGCGCCCGACCTACCGATTCGCAACGATCGCGCGCGGCAATCTGCAGTCGACCGTCTCCGCCACGGGCACGCTCAGCGCGGTGACCACGGTGCAGGTGGGCACGCAGGTCTCGGGACAGGTCTCGGCGATATACGCCGATTTCAATCAGAAGGTGAAGAAGGGGCAGCTGCTCGCCCGCATCGATCCGACGCTGGCCCAGCAGGCCGTACAGGACGCCCAGACGGGCGTGGAGCGCGCGCAGGCCCAGCTGACGCAGGCCGAGGGCGACTACGAGCGCAACAAGCAGCTCATCGAGCAGAAGGTCATCACCGCGAGCGAGTTCGGCACGTCCCAGTCGGCGTACGACGTCGCGAAGGCGAATCTGACGTCGGCCCGGATCGCGCTGCAGCGCGCGCAGAAGAACCTCAGCTACACGAACATCTACGCGCCCATCGACGGGGTGATCGTCGAGCGCAACGTGGACGTGGGCCAGACGGTGGCGGCGAGCCTGTCCGCGCCGCAGCTCTTCCTGATTGCCAACGATCTCTCCCAGATGCAGATCCTCGCGTCGGTGGACGAGAGCGACATCGGCGTCATCACGAATGGCATGCCGGTGAACTTCACGGTGCAGGCGTATCCCGACCAGAGCTTCACCGGGACGGTGAAGCAGGTGCGGCTGCAGTCCACCACGCAGGACAACGTGGTGAACTACACGGTGGTGGTGCAGGTGCAGAACCCGAACGGGAAGCTGCTGCCCGGCATGACGGCGACGGTGCAGTTCCTCATGGGTTCGGCCAGCGGCGCGCTGCTGGTGCCCAACGCGGCGCTGCGCTTCCGCGCGACGCCGGAGATGCTGGCGGAGGCCGGGATCGCCTCGAGGGCAAATGGCACCGCGGGGGATTCCAGCAGGGCCAGGGCGGGGGCAGGCACGGGTGCGAGCACCGGGGCGAGCGGAGCTGCGGCGAGTGTCGCCGGCAGCGCCGGCGGCAGCAGCGGCAGCGCGCGTGCGCGGTTCGGCGGCGCGGGAGGGTCGGCGCGGCCGAGCGGCGGGCAACGCCCGAGCGTGGCGATGCTCTGGTACCTGAACAAGGCGGGCAAGCTGGCCGTGGCGCGCGTGCGTACGGGTCTCACGGACGGCCAGTCCACCCAGATCACGACCCGGGACAGCAGCATCACCCCGGGAATGCAGGTGATCGTCGGCGTGACGGACGGCAAGACGGCCGCGGCCTCGAACACGAGCGCGAGCCCGTTCCAGCCCCAGGGCGGACGCGGGCCGCGCGGAGGGTTCTGATGATGAGCGACATGCGTGGGACACGAGAGCTCCAGACGCCGGTGATCTCCATTCAGGGCGTGAAGAAGATCTACCAGACCGGTGAGACGCAGGTGTTCGCGCTTCGGGGCGTGGACCTCACCGTCCGTCCGGGGGAGCTGGTGGCCATCATGGGCCACTCCGGCTCGGGCAAGTCGACGATCATGAACATTCTGGGATGCCTGGACGTGCCCACCGAGGGCACCTACCTCCTGGACGGCACGCGCGTGGAGGGGCTGGATCGGAACGCGCTCGCCGACGTGCGAAATCAGAAGCTCGGCTTCGTGTTTCAGGGGTTCAACCTGCTGGCGCGTACGAGCGCCATCGACAACGTGGAGCTGCCCCTGCTGTACGACCGCACCGGAAAGAAGCGCGACACCAGGGCGCTCGCGAAGCGCGCCCTGGAACGGGTGGGGCTGGGCGACCGGTTGGCGCACCAGCCGAGCGAGCTCTCGGGCGGGCAGCAGCAGCGCGTGGCCATCGCGCGGGCGCTGGTGACGGAGCCGCGGCTGCTGCTGGCGGACGAACCGACGGGAAATCTGGACAGCCGCACGTCGGTGGAGGTGATGGCCCTGTTTCAGGAGCTGAACGATCAGGGCATCACGATCCTCATCGTCACGCACGAGCCGGACATCGCGCAGTACGCCACCCGGATCGTGGAAGTGCGCGACGGGCGGATCATCCGCGATCAGCCGGTGGTCGAGCGGCGCATTGCCGCCGACGACCTGCTGCACCTGGACAGCGACAACCTGGAGGCCGCGGCGGCATCGGCAGGGTCCGGCGCGCCGGCGGTGGCCGCATGACACAGAAGACGCTCCTCAAGCTCGCCTCGCAGAGCATCCTGAAGAACAAGATGCGCACGCTGCTGACGATGCTCGGCATCGTGATCGGCGTCGCGGCGGTGATCGTCATGGTCGCCGTCGGCCACGGGGCGCAGGCGCGGATTCAGGATTCCATCTCGAGCCTGGGCACGAACCTGATCATGATCACGCCCGGCGCCACGCAGCAGGGCGGCGTGAGTCAGGGCGCCGGCACGTTCAACCGCCTCACGGTGGACGATGCCGAGAAGGTGAAGCGCGAGGCCACCACCCTGGCGGCGGTGTCGCCGGTGATCACGACGCGGGCACAGGTGATCGGGGGAAGCGGCAACTGGCGCACGATGATCAATGGGGTGTCTCCCGACTATCTCACAATCCGCGACTGGAACGTCGCGAGCGGCGCCCTGTTCACCGATCTCGACGTGCGGTCGATGCGCAAGGTGGCGGTGCTCGGTGCGACCGTGGCGAAGAACCTCTTCGGGGGCGCTGACGCGGTGGGCGCGCAGATCCAGATCGGGCACGTGCCGTTCACCGTGATCGGCGTGCTGGACGCCAAGGGGCAGAACGCGATGGGCAACGATCAGGACGACGTGATCCTGATGCCCTACACCACCGCACAGGCACGGCTGAGCGGCCAGACCCGGCTGGGCCAGATCCTGGCGAGCACGTATTCACAGGATGACATCCCGGCCGCGCAGGACGAGATCCGGGGGATCATGCGCGAGTCGCACCGTCTCGGCGATTCGATGGACGACGATTTCACGATTCGTAACCAGACGGACATCGCCCAGGCCGCGACCAGCGCGACCTCGGTGATGACGTGGCTGCTGGCGGCGATCGCGTCCGTGTCGCTGGTGGTGGGAGGCATCGGGATCATGAACATCATGCTGGTGTCGGTCACGGAACGCACGCGCGAGATCGGGATCCGGATGGCCATCGGCGCCCGCGGATCGGACGTGCTCACGCAATTCCTGGTGGAGAGCGTCGTCATGAGCATTCTCGGCGGCATCGTGGGGCTCGCGACGGGCATCGGCGGGGCCATGCTGCTGGGCCACATCACCGGGTGGAGCACGGCGACGCCGCTCTCCGCGGTGGCGCTGGCGGTCGGCTTCTCGGCCGCGGTCGGGGTGTTCTTCGGCTACTACCCGGCGCGCAAGGCCGCGGCGCTCAATCCGATTCAGGCATTGCGGTACGAGTAAGCGCAGGACGGCACACGCCGGGCGGCAGGCTGGCGGAACCGCCACTCTGCCTCCCCGGCTGAAGGCATACACGAGGACGGTCTCATCATGTTCGTATATCGAATTCTCGCAATCGCCCTGGCCGGCGCGCTGGCGACGCCGCTGGCGGCACAAACCGGTGCGCCGGCGGCAGCAGCGACAGCAGGGGCGGCCCAGCCGGCCGCGCAGCAGATCACGTTCGACGATGCCGTCGCCATCGCGCTGCGGCAGAACACGGCGGTGCTGCAGGCGAAGAACGCGACGGCGGCGGACGCATCGAACGTCCAGCAGCAGAAGCTGTCGTTTCTCCCGAGCCTCAACCTCAACGCGAACACCGGCCAGAACTACGGGCGAAGCTTCAGCCAGACCGAGGGGGCCATCGTCAACCAGACGACACAGTCCCTGAACGCGGGGGTGTCCTCGAGCGTCACCCTGTTCAATGGCCTGAAGAACGTGACATCGCTGAAACAGGCGCAGCTCGGCGAACAGGCGGGGAATCAGGACCTGGCGCGCGCCCGGCAGACCGCCGTGTTCACCGTGGCGTCGAACTTCCTTTCGCTGATCACGGCACAGGAGCAGCTCGCGGTGCAGCAGCAGAGTCTCACAGCGCAGCAGGCCCTGGAGCAGCAGATCGAGAAGTTCGTGCAGGCGGGCACGCGGCCCGTCTCGGACCAGTATCAGCAGCAGGCCACCGTTGCCAGCCAGCAGGCAACCGTGGTGGACGCCCAGAACACGCTGGAGAAGGCGAAGGTGGATCTCATCCAGACGCTGCAGCTCGACCCTGCGCGCCCGTACGACTTCGTGGCGCCCGTCATCTCGCAGGACAGCGTGGCGCCGCAGTACGACCTGGACAACCTGGTGGCGCGTGCCCTGGCGCAACGCGCGGATCTGGATGCGCAGGAATCACGCGTCGGCGCCGCGCAGCAGGGCGTGAAGGCGGCGGCCGCGAGCAAGTGGCCGAGCATCTCGCTCTCGGCGGGCTACAACAGCAGCTTCTCGAGCGCGGGGAACCCGGCTTTTCTCGACCAGCTGGACCAGCATCGCGGCGGATCGTTGAGCATTGGGGTTTCCATCCCGCTGTTCGACAATGGTGCCACGGAGGCGGCCACCGAACGAGCGCAGATCGCCGCCGACAACGCAAAGCTCGACCTCTCGAGCCAGCGGCAGCAGGTTGCGCTGGACGTTCGGCGGGCGTACCTGGACTATCAGTCTGCGCAGCAGCGTCTGAAGGCGGCGCAGGCGCAGCAGAAGGCGGCGGACCTCGCGCTGCAGACATCGGAGCAGCGGTATCGGGTGGGTGCCGCGACGCTGGTGGAGGTGACGCAGGCGCAGAGCGCAGCGGTGCAGGCCGCCAGCGCGCTGGTGAACGCGCGATACACGCTCGTCTTCCAGCAGGCACTCATGTCGTATTACACGGGCGAGCTGGACCCGGCGCACATCGCCCTCGGATGATCGCTACGCGTGAACGTACGACGCGGCGCGCCAGGGCCTGGCGCGCCGCGTC
>DATEPM010000173.1:0-15505 GCA_035273185.1 Gemmatimonadaceae bacterium | reverse complement strand
GCGCATCGCACAGATCGCTTGCTGAGATCGGGGTTGTCGTGCTGCTGGGTTCAGCTACGGCCGGCGGGCTTCGCCGTCAGTTCAGCAAGCCGGACGCGGGCTTCGGCCGCGACCGACTGGACCTGATCGTCGGCTGCAAGTGTCGACCAGAGCTGTCGGGCCTGCGCCGTGTCGCCGGCGGCCGCGAACGCTCGGGCGGCCTTGGCCTGTTGATAGGCCTTCTCGTTTGGATAGATCGTCGCGTCGGCAGCCTTCTCGTACTGCTTCGCGGCATCCCCCGGCTTGCCCAACTGCGCGAACCCATCGGCGATGAGGCTGTGGATCGAGCCGAGACTACCCTCCGCCGCACCACCCTTGATCGCCTTCTCCAGGACGGTGATGCCGTCCTGGTACTTCGACTCCTGGTAATCCAACTGGGCGAGCAGGAGCGCGGCTTCGCTCCCGGCCGCAGTTCCCCCATATCGGTTGATCACCTTCTCCAGATCGTTGCGCGCCAGGTTCGTGTTGCCCGACGCCAGCGACTGCTGCGCCGTGAGGAGGCTCCGCTCAGCATTCTCGGACTTTATCTGGACCGATCGCGTGTAGAACCAGAAAAACGCGGCCGCGATGACCACCACGACGGCGGCGACGCCGAGGACCTTGGAGTTGCGCTGCACCCAGTCGGTTATCGATTGGCCAAAATCGTCGTCGGTGCGGTTGTTTGCCATGTCACGTCTTGAGGTGGGATTTGGTCTGGAGGCAGCGCCCCCGGGGTGACTCGAACACCCGGCCAACGGTTTAGGAAACCGCTGCTCTATCCATCTGAGCTACGGGGGCACACACGGGCACGAGCTCCGGTGCTATGTCTCTCCCGGGAGACTATGACAGCTACCCGTAAGGACTTCAGGTGCTCAAACGTAGGTGGGTTTCAGCTGCACCGCCAGTCGGCGGCGGCGACGATGCATGCTCGGTTGTCAGAAGGTGATGAGCGCGCGAGGGCTCCGGCTCGCCAGCCGCTCCAGCCCGGGCAGAAAGCTAAGCGCCAGGAGAAACGAGACTCCGACTACCGTCGCGCCCATGCTCTCCAGCAAGGTGCAGGTTGCTGCCGCCGTTCCCCCCGTGGCCAGCACGTCATCCACCACCAGCACGCGTTCCCGTTGAATCTCACCAATCGCGTCGACATGCACCTCTAATCGGTCGCTGCCATACTCGAGGGCGTAGTCGATGCCCTGGGTTCGGGACGGCAGCTTCCCGGGTTTCCGTACCGGAACGAACCCTGCCCCGAGCCGCTGTGCCACCGGCCCGCCCAGGATGAACCCGCGACTCTCGATCGCCGCCACGAGGTCCACCCGTCCTTGAGCAAACGGCTCCGCCATTGCTGCCGTCGCATCACGAAAGGCATTCGCGTCGGCCAGGAGCGGGGTGATGTCCTTGAAGACGACTCCAGCTTTCGGAAAGCCTGGAACGTCGCGGACCAGCGATCTGATGCGCTGCTCGAGACTGGCGTCCGCCCCGTTTCCCATTGGTCCCGCCTATCGCAGAATCGTGAACCCGCCCACGAGTGGCACGTCGGCACCGCCCGTGACCTCCTCCACTTGCGCGACGTGAGCCCCTGGCGGACCCTCCTGCAGGAAACGACGGAGCCGTTCCAGCGCCTCCACCTGCCCGCTGGCTGCGACTTCGACACATCCGTCGGCACGGTTCCGCACCCAGCCGGAGATGCCGAGCTCGCGGGCCCGCTCCAGCACGAACCACCGAAAACCAACGCCCTGTACACGCCCGTGCACTACCAGGTGCAGCACCCTACCCGCGCTCGCCTTCCCATCCATGGTGGCCCACCAGTGGGACGAAGCGTACCGGCGCGACCACACGCGATTCCACCCGGTCCTGCATGCGACGATACAGCACGAGCTGCTGCTCACCCAGACTGCCCACGGGCACCAGCAGGCGCCCCCCTTCGGCCAGCTGCTGTAGAAGCGGCTCCGGCACCGCCGGCGCGCCCGCACTGACGAGGATCGCCTGATACGGAGCGTACTCACGCCAGCCCACGGTACCATCCCCGAGCAGCAGCGAGACGTTGTTTGCGCCGGTGCGCTGGATCGCCTCACGCGCCTGATGGAAGAGCGCCGGAATCCGCTCGATCGAGAACACCTGCTCCACCAGATGCGAGAGCAGCACCGTCTGGTATCCCGATCCGGTTCCGACTTCGAGCACGCGCTCATGCCCGGTGAGCTGGAGCAGCTCCAGATACTGGGCGTGGATAGACGGCTGCGAGATCGTCTGGCTGCTCCCGATCGGCAGCGCCGAATCCTCGTAGGCGCGGTGACGGATACCGGTGGGAACGAATTGATGCCGGGGGGTGAGCTCGAACGCGCGCAGCACCGCGAGATCGCGAATCCCCTTCTCCCGCAGCGTCTGCACTAGCCGCTGGCGCGCCCCGCGGAACTCCGGCTCTACAGGTCGAGCCACCATGTCGATGCCGTCCGAAGAACGGTGTGATGCGTCAGATCCAGCTGCAGCGGGGTCACCGAGATGAAGCCGTCCTGAATCGCCATGAAATCCGAGTCTTCCTCCCCCGTCCAGTTTGCCTCGCCTCCGCCAATCCAGTAGATCTCGCGGCCCCAGGGGTCGCGCATCGGGGTGATGGAGTTCGAATAGACGCGCCGCCCAAGCCGTGTCAATCGCACCCCCTTTACTTCCTCCTCCTCCACCGGCGGGAGATTCACGTTCAGGAGTGTGTTCGGCGGGAAGGCGGGCAGCAACGTGAGGTGCCGCAGCAGCCGTGTCAGGATGGGCACCTGCCGCGGCAGGTGGGTGATGTCGGCCCGCAGATCGCCCCCGGCGAACGACACCGCGATCGACGGGATCCCGAGCGCCAGACCCTCCATGGCGGCAGCGACGGTGCCGGAGTACAGCACGTCCTCGCCCATGTTCTGGCCGTGATTGATCCCGCTGAGCACGAACGACGGCCGCTCGGGCATGAGGGTTTCCACCGCGAGCATCACGCAGTCGGTAGGGGTGCCGTCCACCTGCCAGCGCCGTTCGCCGCGGCGCACCGGGCGCAGGGGATGGTGCAGCGTGAGGGAATGACTGGTCGCGCTCTGCTCGCGATCCGGTGCCACGACGGTCACCTCGCCTAACGGCGACGCGGCCTCCACGAGGCACTGCAATCCCGTGGCGAGAATGCCGTCGTCATTCGTGACGAGCAGTCGCATCGCCGTCCGGGAGATCCGAGTGCAGCAGTCGTACGAGATCGCCGAGGTCGCGCTCCAGCGCGTCGAGGGTCTCCACGGTGAGGGCCGAGCGCGCCATGGGGCGGAGCTCCCCCGCCTTTCGGTGGGCATCCACCTTCTGCCGGGCCCCCTCGATGGTGTACTTCTCGGTGTACAGCAGGTGCTTCACCAGCAGGATCAGCTCCACCTCCTTGCGCTGATACACGCGGTTCCCCGAGCGGTTTTTCGCGGGGTTCAGGAACCGGAACTGGCTCTCCCAGTAGCGCAGGACGTGCGGCTTGAGGCCGGTCATCTCGCACACCTCGCCGATGGAGAAGAACTCCTGAACAGGGTCGGCATGACTGCTCACGCGTCCTGCTCCGCGCGCAGCTCACGCGCCATCAGCTCCCGCGCGGCCGAGCGCGCGGGAAGGTTCTCGAACAGGATGCGATGCACCATCGTGGCAATCGGCATCTCCACCCTCAGGCGCTGCGCCAGACGGACGGTGCTGGCCGTGGTGGGCACACCTTCGGCGACCGTCTGCTTGCCGGCGAGTGCCTCGTCCAGCGTGCGCCCACGCCCCACCTCCACGCCGAGCGCCCGGTTCCGGCTGAGCGAGCCCGTACAGGTGAGCACGAGATCCCCGATCCCCGCAAGCCCAGCAAAGGTGGACGCCCGCGCGCCCAGCGCCGTCCCCAGGCGCGTCATCTCAGCCAGCCCTCGCGTGATGAGGGCGGCCCGCGCGTTGAAGCCCAGCCCCACGCCCTCGAGGATGCCCGTGGCCACCGCCATCACGTTCTTGAGGGCGCCCCCGAGCTCCACGCCAATTAGGTCGTCATGGGTGTACACGCGAAAGCTCGCGTTGCTCAGCGCCTCCTGCACGCGCGCGGCCGCGTCAGCGCGCGGCGATGCCGCAACCACCGCCGTCGGCTCGCGCGCCGCCACCTCCGCGGCGAAGCTCGGCCCCGAGAGCGCGACCACGGCGCGCCCTGGCACCTCGTCCTCGATCACTTCGCTCATCAGCGCCAGCGTGGTGCGCTCGATCCCCTTCGACGCGACGACCACGGGGGTGTCCGCCGCGATGCAGGTGCCGCCGGCACGCGCGATCGATCGCAGATGGTTCGAGGGAGTTGCATAGATCACCAGATCGGCATGTGCCAGCGCCTCGCTCTGATCGCCCGTCGCCACCACCGCGGCCTCGAGCGGCGCTCCGGCGAGAAAGAACCCGTTCTCGTGCCGCGCGTTGATGTTCGCGACCACTTCGGGCTCGAGCGCCCAGAGCCGCACTCCGTGGCCGTTGCTCGCGAGCAGATTCGCGAGCGCCGTGCCCCAGGCGCCCGCCCCGATCACCGCGCAGCGCATCAACCGAACCTCGCGGCCACCAGCACCGCCAGTACGACGATCACGCCGATCGCCAGCACCGCGGCCGAGCGCCTGGCGGGAGAGGCGCGCTTCCCGAAGCGATGCTCCTCGCCGCGGCGCAGCCGCCCAATGTTAGCGCGGTGCGTCCAGAACACGAAGGCAGCCACCAGCACGCTGATGAGGAAGAGGGGCGAGCGCACGCTTCTAGTGACGGCAAGCAGAACGGGCAGCATCACGGCACCTATCAACGAGCCGAGCGAAACGTAGCCGCTGGTGAGCAGTACGACCGCGAACACCGCCAGCGTCAGCAGTGCCTGCACCGGCGCCAGCGCGAGGAACACGCCCGTGGCGGTGGCGACGCCCTTGCCGCCGCGCCCGAACCGGAGAAAGACGGGACGCGTGTGCCCGGCAATCGCCGCCACTCCGCACAGGATCCCCACGTAGATCGGCGCGAGGCTCGCGGACGCCCAGCGCGGCAGGAAGAGCACCGGCAGCGCACCCTTGGCCACGTCGAACGCGAACACGGCGAGACCGATCTTCGCTCCCAGCACGCGAAAGACGTTGGTCGCCCCGAGATTGCCCGACCCGTGCTGGCGAAGATCGATGCCCTGCGACCGTCCGGCGAGGTAGGCAGAGGGAATCGAGCCGACGACGTAGGACAGCGCGATCGCGACCGCCAACGGCATCGGCGTCCTCAACTCGCCTTGCGGCGCATCAGAATGCGCAGCGGGTTGCCGGTGAAGCCCCAGGCCGCGCGAAAGCCGTTATGCAGGTAACGTACGTAGTGCTCCTGCACCAGCTCGGGGTGGTTGCCGAAGACCGCGATGGTGGGCGGCGCCACCTGCACCTGCGTCGCGTAGTTGAGCTTCACGTCGCGGCCGGCGGCCTGCGGCGGCTGGCGGCGCGCCAGTAATTCTTCCAGCTGCGCGTTCACCTCGGAGGTCGCGATCCGCTTCTGCCGCTCCTCGTCCACCGCCAGCAGCAACTCGAGCAGGCGGGTCACCCGCTGCCCGGTTTTCGCGGAGGTGAAGAGGAAGGGCACGAAGCTCAGATACGGCGCCTTGTCCCGCGCCTGCTTCTCGAACCGCGCCGTGGACTTCTCGTCCTTCTCGGCCAGATCCCATTTGTTCACGACGAGAATCAAGCCGCATCCGGCTTCCCACGCCAGCGTCGCGATCTTGAGATCCTGATTCTGAATCTCGGCCTCCGTCGCGTCGATCACGAGAATGCAGATGTCGGCGCGCTCGATCGCGCGCCGCGTCCGGAGCGACGAATAGAATTCGATCCCCTCGCCCAATCTGCTCTGGCGCCGCAACCCGGCCGTGTCGATGAAGACGATCTCGCGCCCGTGATACTGCATGGGCGTGTCGATCGCGTCCCGGGTGGTGCCGGCGACCTCCGAGACGACCAGGCGCTCCTCCCCGAGCAGGCGGTTCACGATGGACGACTTCCCGACATTCGGTCGACCGATGACGGCCACGTGCAGGGCAGCCGGCTGCTCGGCCGTCACCTCGGGGAGCTTTTGAATCACCAGATCCAGCAGGTCGCCGGAACCCTTGCCGTTGTTGGCCGACACGGGAATCGGATCGCCCGCGCCCAGCCGATACAGCTCGTAGAAATCTGACGACCGCGGATCGTCTACCTTGTTCGCGACCAGCAGCCACGGCTTCCCCGAGTTGCGCAGCAGCTCCGCGACGTGCGCGTCGGCCGGATGCACCCCAACCTTCGCGTCCACCACGAAGAGCAGCAGATCCGCCTCGTCCACCGCCTCCTGCACCTGACGGCGAATCTCCACGTCCATCGGCAAGCGTGGGTCGGCGGAGACGCCGCCCGTATCCACGACCCAGAAATGATGACCGGCCCAGTCCGCGCGCGCGAAGTGGCGGTCGCGCGTCGTGCCCGCTTCGTCCGACACGATCGCCGTGTTTCTGCCAACGATCCGATTGAACAGGGCCGACTTGCCGACGTTCGGGCGCCCGATGAGGGCAACGACCGGAATGCTGCCGGCACTCATACGGCGGCGCCGGCGCCTCGGGACAGGGGCCGCCCCTCGCGCTCCTGCGACAGCACGTCGATGAAATCGTAGGAAGGATACACGGGCATCGGCAGCTGTTCACGAAGCTGGATGAACACCTCGTCGTCCAAGAAGATGCCGTTGTCGTTGATCGTCTCCGCCGGGATCAGTGCAAGGTCCAGATCGTGGCGATCGCTCACGGCGCGCCGGATGTCGGCTCCGACGAGCAGCCCGGCCGTCGTGGTCGTCGGGCCGAACAGCGAGTTTTGCATGGGCATCAACTCGAACCGGGCACCGGTGGCGCCCGCGAGCTGGCCGAGCAGCTCCGGCATGAGCGGCGCCATCGACACGCCGGTGACGACGCCGATGCGGCAGCCGTCGAGCCGCGGAAGCGCGCCCAGTCCGTCGCGAACGCGCTGGCGCAACGCCGTTACCGCTCCCACACCATTCTCGATCTGCGCGAAGTCGCCATAATGCTCGGCTGCGGGCAGTGCCCGCCCAGCTAGGAGATACAGCTCGTCCGAGCCGTACACCCAGTGGTGCCCCCGCTCGACGAGGGCACGGGCACCCCAGCGAGCCGTGGCGTCCAGCAACCCCGTCGCAGCCTCACCATCCATGGAGCGGCCAGTGTACAGATGCGAGAACTGCGTGAGCCCGACCGGCACCACTGCCACGGACAGCACCGCCTCACCGAAACTCCACAGGTCCCGGAGCGACTGCTCCAGTACCTCTCCGTCGTTGAGCCCCGGGACGATCACCATCTGGCAGTGGAACCGGATGCCGCCGGCGGCGAGCCGGTCCAGCTGCGCCACGATGTTCGGCACACGCGGGTTGTTGAGCAGCTTCTTCCGTGCTTCCCATGGCGTCGCGTGCACGGAGACGTACAAGGGCGACAAACGATACTCGATGATACGCTGAAAATCGCGCTCCTTCACGTTCGAGAGCGTGGCGAAGTTGCCGTACGCGAAGGAGAGTCGGTAGTCGTCGTCCCGGACGTAGAGGTTCTTGCGAAGCCCAGCCGGAAGCCCTTCGATGAAGCAGAACTCACATCGGTTCGCACAGCGGCGCACCGTCGGCGGCGCGAGCGCGATGCCCAAGGCCTGCCCTTCCCCGCGCTCAACCTCGTAGCTGATCTCTTCCCCGGTGGGGAGCCGCGCATCGATCACCAGCTCGTCGTCCGCGGTGAGGAACTCCCAGTCCAGGAAGTCGGCCAGCGCGCGCCCGTTCACCGCCAGGAGCTCCGTGCCCGGTGGGATCTCCAGCGCCTCCGCGATGCTTCCTCGCTCGACCCCGCTCACCCGAATCATGAAATCCCCGCTGACCAACGGACCATCATTGCAATGGGGGAAGATCACGAGGCGCGATCTTCCCCCAGCTCCTTCTCGTAGTGGCCGAGCGCCGCGCTCAGCTCATGCAACCTAGGAGATCATGGCACCGAAGGCAAGGCAGATTACCAACTTCGGCGCTGCGAACTCAGCTCTTTGGCTTGATCGTGCTCGGGTCCACCAGAGGCGCGTACCGGAAGGCCGCGACGCCGGTGCCTGTCCCCGTCACCTTGAACGTCCCGCTCTGCTTCGGCGCGACAGGACCCACGGTGGCGGTCTGGCTATTGACGACCTTCCCCGACTTGTCGAGGAAGTCCACCTTCATCGTGTACGTCTGCGCCTGGTCTGTGTTGTTCTGGATCGTCCCGCCCAGCGTGGAGCTGCTATCCGAACTGCTGAACTCGTTGAAGGTCACCTTCATCGGGAAGTTCTCGGCCAGCAGGTTGTTCTTCAGCGCCAGATCGGTCACCGCGCGCACCGAGTCGCCACTCAGCTTGGCCGAGTCGGCGTAGATCTTCCGGGTCTTGGCATCCTTTGCGGCATTTGCCTTCGCGACCACGCGCTTGTTGATGGCCGCCCAGCTCTTCTGCAGATCGGCGTAGGCAAAGGTGTACAGCTTGTAGTTGTCGCCGTTCGAGGGATCCACACTGATCAGCTTCGCGATGACCGGCAGCGACTTCGACTGCTGGTTGTCGTTCAGGTACATGATCGCGAGGTTGTACAGCACGTCGCGATGATACGGGTTCTGCTGGTACGCTGCCTCGAACAGCTTCTCCGCATCGCCGATCTGCTTGGCCCGCGCCGCCGTGACCCCGGCGTTCAGCAGCTGCTGAAACCCGAATCCGGTGGGGTTCGCGAGCTGCGCCTGATACGTGGCGCGAACGGCCGCAGTGTCACCCTGCGCGCTGGCGAGACTGGCGAGCCCCGCGCGCGCCGCGTCGGCGTAGTTCCCCGTGGTCCCGGGATCCTTCAGCAGCTGATCGAATGCCCACTTCGCGTCGGCCGCGTACGCCGCCTTCTCGGCGCCGCTGGCGTCCGCCATCGACTGGGATGCGAGATTGCCCGCTGCCAGCAGCTCCTGCCGCTTGAGATCCGCATAGCTGGTGTCCGTGCCCGCAACCTCGACCGTCTTCTTGAAGAAGTTGATTGCCTCGCGCGGATGATTCCGCTTCTGTGCCACGTTGCCGAGCACCATGAAACCGTAGGGCGAGTACTTGTTCAGAGTCACCGAACGCTTGCCCAGGGCCTCGGCCGAATCGAGATGATCGGCATTGAGCTGCTGAATGGCATCGTTGACCATCGTGACCCAGCCCTTCTGGCCCCGCCACGCAGCGATCATGGTGGCGCAGTCCGGCATGGCCTGCTCCACCACGTTGAACGCGGAGTCGATCGTCGTCACTAGATCGATGCTGTCCGTGGGACGCTGGGTGAAGCCAAGGGCGCCCCGCGGCATCACCGGCTTCACGTTCGGCTGGCCCATCCACAGCACGAGTGTCTTGCCGAGCACGAAGCTCTCACCCACGGGATTCTTGCTCCGATCCGCCTTCTCCAGCGACGCGATCGCCGACTTCAGCTGCCGGGGCGCGTCCTCTGGCTTGGCGCTCTGCGCCATCTGCAGCGCGAGCATCGCCCGCGCGACCTCGCCTGGCTTGCCTTCATCGGCAGGACATTCCTTTTGCTGCGCGCCGGCTACGGCCGCGGCCGTCATCGTCAGCAGCATCGAGAGCACCGCTTTCTTCGCGAGAGCGAGCATCAGAGATCTCCTCGTTATTCGACTTACGACACCGGGCATCCACCTGCCCGCGGCTGAGTACACTCTGGCCGTCAGCTCCGTTCCGCCTGCCCCGAAGCGAGGCGGAATATATCCCGAAGAGGCCGCCCTGTCTGCTGGGCCACCCGCTGGACGTCGGCATACTCCGGCTTGGCCCGCCGGGCTCCGTCAGGCAGGGTGACCACCTTCACCGCGACAGCATGACCGAGCACCTCCACCACGATGCTTTCCCGCGGAAGCGCCCGTCGCGACACTGTGGCGCGCCGCACGCCGATGGTGCTGCTCTCCGTGAGCAGCAGCCGCTCGAGCGCGGCGGCATCGGCGGGCCGGGCCAGCACTTCGATGCGGGTGCCGGGCCGGCCTCGCTTCATCAGGATGGGCACCAGCACGACGTCCAGCGCGTTCGCGTCTCGCAGCAGATCGGCCACGGCCGCCAGGTATTCCGCGGCCATGTCGTCGATGTCCGTCGCCAGCTGCACCAGCTCCTCGACACCCACCGTCTCCGACGCGGGTTTGGCAAGAATGAGCCGCAATGCGTTCGGCCTCCCCGGGAACTCCTTCGTGCCGGCGCCAAAGCCACTGCGTAGCGGCACGTACTCGCGCGGCGGCGGCCCCGATGACAGGATGCGCACCAGGGCCGCTCCCGTCGGGGTGACCAGCTCGCCTGAGCCTTCCGGACCGAAGCGCACGGTATGGCCCTCCAGCAGCTTGAGCGTCGCGGGTGCCGGCACCGGAAGCGTGCCGTGCGCCGCCTGAACCACCCCGTCCCCCATCGCAATCGTTCCGCAGTACACCTCAGCAACGCCGAGCTGCTGAAAGCCCCAGACGGAGCCCATCACGTCGAGGATCGCGTCCACCGCCCCCACCTCGTGCAGGTGCACCCGATCCACGCTGGTGCCGTGAATCGCCGCTTCCTGCTCGGCGATGGCCGTGAAGGCGGCATCGGCGTGCACTTTCACCCCCTCCGGTGCGGGTGACCGCGCCAGGATCTCGCGGATCTGCTTGAGGTGGCGGCCGTGCGGCTGCTCGGGAATGTCGAAATCGACCTTCTTGCACGCGAGATCGGCTCGGCGCACGTCCTGGATCCGCACCGACACCCCGTCCAGCCCGAGCGTCCCCGGAAGCGCCTGCAGCCATGCGGCATCGAGCCCCACATCCAGCAGTGCTCCGAGGGTCATGTCGCCCGAGATGCCGCTGAACGGATCCAGAATCGCGATGGACATCTGCTCATGTGCGGTATGAGGCGCCGCTGCCCGTATTGAAGATGACGATCTCCGCGTCGCCGGAGATGCGGCCGGCGGCGCCGAGGCGCTCCGCGACGGCCAGCGCGCAGCCACCCTCCGGCGCGGTATCGATGCCCGTGAGGCGCGCCAACCGCCGGGTGGCGTCGGCGATCTGCTCCTCGGACGCGGTGCCGGCATCACCCGCGGTCTCGCGCAGCGCGCGCAGGATCAGCCGATCACCCAGCGGCCCCGGGACGCGCAGACCGCTGGCGTGCGTCACGGGATTTTCCCACGGCGTGGCGCTGTCCTGGCCCGCCTCGAACGCCCGGACGATCGGAGCGCACCCCGCGGCCTGGGCCACGATCATGTGCGGCGGGGGCGCGTCCGCCGCGAGCCATCCCCACTGCCGCATCTCGCCGAACACTTTCCACATGCCGATGAGCCCCGTGCCGCCACCGGTGGGATACACGATGTGCGTCGGCAGGCGCCAGCCCAGCTGCTCCGCGACCTCGAGGCCCATCGTCTTCTTGCCCTCGATGCGATACGGCTCACGCAGGGTGGACACGTCGAAGAAGCCACTCTCCGCCGCGAAGGCGCGGGCGGCCCGGCCCGCGTCGCCGATGTGTCCCGCCACCAGCTGCAGATCCGCGCCTAACGTGCAGATCGTCTCCAGGATCGGCCGCGGCGTGCTCTCGGGCGCATACACGCGCACCGGGAGACGCGCCGCCGCGGCGTAGGCCGCGAGCGCCGCGCCGGCGTTCCCCGCCGTCGGCACCACGAGGCCGGGCACCCCGGCGCCGCGCGCGCGCGTCACCGCCGCCGTCATGCCGCGCGCCTTGAACGACGCCGTGGGATTCAGCCCCTCGTCCTTCACCCACACGCGGCGCACGCCCATCGCGCGTGCCAGCTCCGGCACCTCGTGCATCGGCGTGAGCCCTTCACCGAGCGACACCGGCCGTTCGCTCTCGCGCAGCGGCAGTACGGGCGCGTAGCGCCACAGATCCCAGCGCGGCAGCAGCGCGTCGCGCGGCGGCGGCGGCGAGTCGTATCGCACGAGGTACGGCTGTCCACAGTCGGGGCAAACCGTGGCGCGCGCGGAGCTCGTGTCCTGATGCGGACACGCGGAACACTCGAGATGCCAGGAGGTCACGGGGGGCGGCCGGGGTGAGAGATATCCGAAGTCTAAGGACCTGACCCGTTCGGCGAGAGGGCGGCCAGCACCTTGCGCGCGCTCTGCGGGCTGAAGCCCGGCAGCGCGGCGATCATCTCGGGCGTCGCCTCCCGCACGCCCTGCACGCTGCCAAAGTGCTCGAGCAGCACGCGCCGTCGGGCCTCGCCGATACCGGGGATGCGCAGCAGCTCCGAGGTGATCGTCCGCACGGCGCGGCGCTTGCGCTGAAAGGTGATGGCGAAGCGGTGTGCCTCATCGCGCGCGCGCTGGAGCATCCGCAGAGCGGGCGAGCGGCGCGGCAGGCGCAGGGAGTCCTGGCGTCCCACCACGAAGATCTCCTCCTCCCGCTTGGCCAGGCTGAGGAGCGGCAGCTCCCCCAGTTCCAGGGCGGCCAGCGCGTCCCGGGCGGCATTCAGCTGGCCCTTGCCCCCGTCGATCACCACGAGATCGGGCAGCACCTTGCCCTCGTCCAGGCGGCGCCGGAAGTAGCGCGTCACCACCTCGTGCATCGACGCGAAATCGTCGATCCCTTCCACGGTGCGGACCTTGAACTTGCGATATTCGGCGCGATGCGGCCGGCCATTCTGAAACCAGATGCACGATGCCACCGTGTCCGTGCCCTGCGCGTGCGAGATGTCGAAGCAGACCAGCGCGCGTGGCACGCGCTGCAGTCCGAGCTGGCGTTGCAGCTCGTACACGGGATCCACGGCGCGCTCCATCGTCTCGTCCCCAGCGAGTAGCGCCTCCTCCAGCAGATGTCGCGCATTCTGCGTGGCGAGGTCTACCAGCTCGCGTCGCGGGCCGCGCTGGGGCACGTGGATTCTCGCGCCATTCAGCGATTCCTCCAGCACCTCGCGGTCCTCGACCTCGAAGGGGAGCAGCAGCTCGACCGCGCGCTCGTCCGCGATGCGATAGGGCCCGGCCAGGAAGGTCTCCAGCACTGCCGCATCGCGCTCGCCTTCGATGTTGTCGACGAGCTGCTGTTCTCGCGCCAGCAGCTTGCCCCCGCGAACACGCAGCCAAGCCACGCAGGCGGCGTCGCCGTCCCGGGCATACCCGATGACGTCGCGGTCGCCGCCCTCCACCTCAAGCACCACGGTGGGTTCTTCCATGCGCTCGAGGTGCTGCAGCACGTCGCGCAGCTCGGCCGCGCGCTCGAAGTCCAGCGACCCGGCGGCCAGCTCCATGCGCTGCCGGACGCGGCGGATCACCTCGTCGGCACGCCCTTCGAGAAAGAGCAGCAGCTCGTCAACCATCGCGCGGTACTCCTCGACCGTCTGCAGCAGCACACAGGGGGCCTTGCAGCGGCCGATGTGGTGGTCGAGACAGGGGCGATCGGGTGCGACGCGCGGCAGATCGTAGTTGCACGAGCGCATCGTGAACGTGCGCCGCACCACGTTCAGCGCCCGGCGCATGGCGCCCACGTCCGTGTACGGCCCGAAGTAACGTGCGCCGTCGTTCACCAACTGCCGCGTCACGTACACCCGCGGGAATGGCTCCTGAACCGTGATCTTGATGTACGGATACGATTTATCGTCGCGTAGCGCGATGTTGTACCGGGGCCGGTATTCCTTGATCAGGTTGGCCTCGAGCACCAGCGCGTGCGCCTCGGTGGGCACCACAATCGTGTCGAGTGTCGCCACCTGCTGCATCAGCGCGCGCGTCTTGATGCTTTCGTCGTGGTCCGCTCCCACGTAGCTGCGCACCCGCGAGCGCAGCCGCTTCGCCTTCCCGACGTACAGGACGGTGCCCTGCGTGTCCCGCCAGAGATACACGCCCGGTGACTCGGGGAGATGCGGGATCTGAGCGAGGATGGACTCGGGTACCGCGCGCATGCTGAAAGGTACTCGGCGCGCAACGGGCCGCTCAGCGACGCGGCGCTCCCTGGCTCCTGCTCCATCGCGCCTGCGCGAGCAGCTGCCGCGCCTCGGGCACCGCTAGGGCCACCGTGACCACGGCGTAGATCAGCGAGAATGCCCCCAGCACCACCACGGCACCGACGAACCGATTGGTGCCGGCGAGCGCCGCCTTGAGCCCGAGGCCGGCCACGACGGCGAGCAGCGCCGCGAACCACAGCTTGCCGGTAAAGCGCGCGGTGAGTCCCGTCCGGCCGATGCGATGGTTGAGGCGCGAGCGGAGGAGCAGAAACTCCACCCAGCCTGCGATCCCTGCCGATGCCGTCAGCCCCGCGGCGCCCCAGCGCGGGTCGATCCCGAGCAGCCGCGGGAGCGGCAACGCGAATAGAAACCCGAGCACCGTCGTGAGCACCACGCGCACCAGGGCGAACCGCAACGGGGTGCGCGTGTCGTGCAGCGCATAATAGGTGGACGAGTACAGCCTCCCCAGGGTGTTCGCCAGGAGGCCTACCGCGGACCCCGCGAGAATTCCCCACGTGAACGTCGTATCAGTGGCTGTGAATCGTCCCCCCTGATACAACGCGCGCGTGATCGCGTCCCCGAGCGCGAGGAACGCCGCGGCCGACGGCACCACGAAGAACGCGATGCGCCGCAACCCCGTGTCCAGCCGCGTGCGGAGATACCGCGCCATTTCCTCCGCGCTCCCGATCGCACTGGACATCTCCGGCAGCTCCGCGGCGGAGATGGCGATCCCGAAGAGGCTCACGGGCAGCGTGTAGATCGACACCGCGTAGCCCAACAGCGCCACCATCCCCTGCGGCAGGAAGCTCGCCAGCCACTGGTCCACGTAGGCGCTGAGCTGCACCACGCCGCGGCTCACGAACACCGGCGCGAAATTGCCGAGCACCCGGCGCACGCTGGCGCGGGTCGTGTCCAGCGCGATCCGCAGCTGCGGAACGAGGCGCAGGACCGTCGGGAGCTGCGCCAGCACCTGCAGCGCGGCGCCCACCACCGACGCCCAGGCCAGCGTCACGGCCAGATCGATCGGCCGCTGCCGCCGGAAGAGCAGCAGCGCCGCGATCATGGCCATGTTCCAGAGCACCGCCGCCGCGTACGACAGGAAGAACTTCCGATGGCTGTTCAACACGCCGAGGCACCACGCCCCCAGCACGAAGATGCCCGCGCCGGGGAACAGCACCCGGGTCAGCCGGACCGTCAGCTCGCGTTTGGCGCCGCTGAAGCCCGGCGCGATGAGCGGAATCAGATAGGGTGCCAGCAGCACGCCCAGGAGCACCAGCACGGCCGTGACCAGCGCCAGGATGGCGGCCACCGCGCCGGCCACCCGTCCCGCCTCCTCGCGCTCGTTCCGCGCCAGGAGATTGGAGTACACCGGGATGAAGGACGCCGAGAGCGCCCCCTCCCCGAACAGATTCTGCAGCAGGTTCGGGATTTTGAACGCCGCCATGAACGCATCCGCGGCGATCCCCGACGTCGCGCCGAGAAAGCGGGTCATGAACGACTGCCGCACCACGCCGAGCAGCCGTGAGGCGAGAATGCCGGCAGCGACGAGCGTGGCCGCCCGCCCCGTGCCG
>DATEPM010000172.1:0-6528 GCA_035273185.1 Gemmatimonadaceae bacterium | reverse complement strand
CTCCCGCAGCCGCTCAATCGTCCTCGACACCGGGAGCGCCTCCTCCCGCTGTTCCGCCTCTGCGTCGAGGGAGGTCATCGTGATGGACATGACGTGCGTCGCGCCGGAGATGAACCAGTTGTCGTAGCCGATGCGGACGCCCGACCACCAGTCCACCACGCCCTGCGGTGCGATGACTGTCGCGAGCCCCTGCACCAACCGCTGCGCGGCGGGATCGAGGTAGGGAGCGGCCGGCTGCTGGCCGGGCGGCAGCTCCGCGGCCAACCGCAGGGCGAACGCCGCGACGGCCGCTGGGGCGAGCTTGCGGAGCTCCTCGCTGTGGCTCACCACATCCGCCAGATGCGCCGGATGGCTGCGCCAGTCCGGCGCGAACATCGTGAGCACCTGGTCCGGGACGAAGCGCGCGAGCAGCGGCCATTGCCCTCGCAGGTGCGGCGTCGCGAAATCCACGGCGCGCCGATGGTCACGTGCCATCGTCCAGGGCGATGAACCCGTGAGCGGCCCGCGGCGCGCCGTGGAGATGATCGCGCGCACGACCTCCTCCTCGTACCGATCGTGGGCGTCTTCCCGTGCCAGACGCGCGAGGCGCTGCTCCACCGCCGCGTAGTCCACCGGTCCGCTGGCGGCGGCGATCTCGTCCGCCCGCTGGTGTGCCGACCGGAGGGACGCCATCGCGGCGCCGTGGAAGAGTCCCAGCACGGCGAGCGTACCCGGGATCGCCTTGGGCGGCAGGTGCGCCAGCGATTCCGGAATGAGATCCCGGTGCGCGATGTAGAACGTTGGATCGCGGAGCTGGTCGGCCTCGGTCATCTGCGGTGGAACGTTGGATCGTGCCGCGCGGTGTGCCGTGGTCATCGCCGCGGGCCGCGTGGACTGGTGGCGCGTGCGCGCGGCCCTCCTGTACCAGGGCCCCTGAGCGCGCATAGTTTCCATCTGTCAGGGCAGTGGAACGACAGACACACGGTGGAGGGCGTGATGCCGGAGGGCAAGCGAACCATAGCCATCCTCACGGGTGGCGGCGACGTACCCGGATTGAATCCCGCGATCCGGGCCATCACCATCCGCGCGCTGCGCGAGGGATACCGGGTGGTGGGCATCCGGCGCGGCTGGGCGGGGCTGGTGGACTACAGCCGAGAGAAGGGCGCGGACAACTCCGAGAGCGTGCAGGAGCTGTCCGAGGCCGTGGTGAATCGCGCCGGCCGCACGGGCGGCACCTTCCTGCACACCTCCCGCACCCGCCCCAGCCATCTGCCGCTCGCGCGCGTGCCGGCACACCTCAGCGGCTACGAGCAGAAGGTGAACGACGTCACGCCCGACGTGCTGCGCAACTTGGAGCACATCGGCGTGGACGTGCTCATCCCCATCGGCGGGGACGACACCCTGAGCTATGGCAAGCGGCTGCACGACGAGGGGATGCACGTGGTCGCCATCCCCAAGACGATGGACAACGACGTCTACGGCACGGACTACTGCATCGGCTTCAGCACCTGCGTCACGCGCACCATCGAGCTGACGCACCGCCTGCGCACCTCGGCGGGCTCCCATGAGCGTTTTCTGGTGATCGAGGTGTTCGGCCGGTACGCGGGGTTCACCGCGCTCCTGCCCGCCATGGCGGGCGCGGCGGACCGGTGCCTCATCCCCGAGTACCCGGCCGACATGGAGCGGCTCACCGAGCTGATGGTCTACGATCGCAACCGCAACCCCAGCCGGTACGCCGTGGTGCTGGTGAGCGAGGGCGCGCGGCTCCGGTCGCAGGAGGGGATGAGCTTCGAGGGCGAGGAGACCGACATGTTCGGCCACAAGAAGCTGGGCGGCATCGGCGACAAGGTGGCGGCGGCGCTCAAGGAATACTCGCCGCGCTATAACAAGGGCCGCCGCGTGGACGTCGTGAACCAGCGGATGGGCTACCTGGTGCGCTCCGGCGACCCGGACGCGCTGGACTCGATCGTCCCGATGGCGTTCGGCAATCTGGCGCTGGATCTCATTCTCAAGAAGCAATACGGCCGGCTGGTGAGCACGCACCACGGCGTGTACGACACGGTGCCGATCACCAGCGTGACGTCGGAGAAAAAGGTGGTGGACGTGGAGAAGTACTACAACACCGACCGGCTGCGGCCCATCTACGAGTTCGATGGCAAGCCGTTGTTCATCATGACCAGCGATTAGCGCGCGCTCGGCGCGTCAGTGCGTCGGCGCGCACGGCGCGGCGCGGTCCGGGAACGGTTCGGGTGACCACCGGGTGCGCGGCGTGGTTCGGCGAGCAGGTGCCGGGGTCACCCGGCCGCCGCCTGACGCCACCTCTGCGTAGTGAGGCACGATGACCTCCCCCGCTGCCTTTTTCGCCAGCCGCCCGCATCGCCGCACCGTGGCGGCGCTCGCCGCCGCGCTCCTCCTCGCCGCCTGCTCCAGTGCGACGGAGCCGCACGGCCCGCCGGGCGAGCTCACGCGGCTGCCGCGCGACCTCACGGGCACGGAGCAGCAGCTCATCGGCGCGTCGAACACGTTCTCCTTCGCGCTGTGGAGCAAGGTCTCCGCAGCCCAACCGGGAAAGGACGTCTTCCTCTCGCCGCTCAGTGCGTCCTTCGCGCTTGGGATGACCCTGGATGGCGCCGCCAATCAGAGCTTCGAGCAGATGCGCGCCGCGCTGCAGATGTCGGGCATGTCCCAGCAGGACATCAACGCGGGCTACAAGTCGCTGATGGCGCTGCTCACGTCGCTCGACCCGGGCGTCACGATGCGCATCGCGAACTCCATCTGGTACCGGCAAGACTTTCCCTTCGCGCAGTCATTTCTCGACGATGCCAGGACGTACTTCGATGCCGAGGTGCGGGGGCTGGACTTCAAAGACAGCGACGGGTCGAGCAGGATCATCAACGGCTGGGTGGACCGGCAGACCAGCGGCAAGGTCACGAAGGTCATCGACGGGATCGATCCCGATCTTGTGATGTTTCTCATCAATGCCCTGTACTTCAAGGGAAGCTGGCGCGCGCGCTTCGACCCGGCCCAGACCACCAACGACGTCTTCACCACGGCGCCCGGCGTCACCCAGCCGATGCGGCTGATGCACCGGCGCGGCGGCATGCTGTACGCCGAGACGCCCGCGTATCAGGCCGTGGACCTGCCGTACGGCAATGGCGCGTTCACGATGACGCTGCTGCTGCCGAAGCCGGAGACGGACGTTGAGACCGTGAGTGCCGGGCTCACCGGGGACAGCTGGCGCTCCCTGGTGGAGAGCCTCGACAGTGCCGACGTGGAGCTGGCGCTGCCCAGGTTCACGCTCTCGTACGAGCGTCTGCTGAACGACGATCTGAAAGCGCTGGGGATGGTGGCACCCTTCGGCGACGGGGCCGACTTCACGCGCATGTCGTCGCTGGGCCGGCAGCTCTATATCAGCTTCGTTAAGCAGAACACCTTCGTGAAGGTGGACGAGGAGGGGACCGAGGCGGCGGCCGTGACCGTGGTGGCCGTCGGGGTCACGTCGGTTGGTCCGAGATTTCACGTGATGCGGATCGACCGACCCTTCCTGTTCGTGATCCGGGAACGTTTGAGCGGGACCATCCTGTTCATGGGCAAGGTCGTGGCGATCCCGGCCGGCTAGGCCCTCCCCGCGCCGCCATTCCAGGCGTTTCGGGCAGGGCAGCGCGCGGCGACGTTGCGCCAGGCCCGTATGGGTGACATCCTTGAATTCGTGACCGTTCCTCCGCGCTCCCCTACCAGGTACGTCGTCCAGGCGCTGCGCCGCGCCCTGGACGAGTTGCAGTTGGAGTACGTCGTCCAGGAGCCGCCCGGCAAGATTGCCGTCGTCGACTTCGAGGTGCCGTACGAGGACGATCTCTTCGCCGTGCGCGCGCTGGAGCTGGAGAACGAGCTCGTCACGTTCTATGTGCAGGCGGAGCTGGAGATTCCGGACGACCGGCTGGATGAGCTGATCCAATGGGTGCTGCGGATGAACGCGGGGCTGCCGCTGGGCACCTTCGAGCTGGACCCGGACGATCACGAGCTGCGCGTGCGGCACAGCGTGGATTGCGTCCACATCCCGGAGGAGGCGCTCACGAGCGTTCTCCGGCACGCCATCGCGATCATCGTCCACACCTGGAGCAAGGCGCTCCCCGCGGTGTTGGGCGTGCTGGGGCAGGAGCTCGAGGCCGCCGCCGATGTCGGCGACGAGGACGATGATGACGATGCTGCTGCGGGCGGGGGCGGGGCAGCGGAGCCGCGCGTGTACGAGGGAGAGTACGCCTGGCGCAACGAGTATCGCGTCCGCGACGACATGGATCCCGAAGATCCGCTGGGGTTGCTCGAGGACACGCTGCACCACGCGATCGTCGAGGCCTACAGCGGCGAGATGGCCGACATGCTTCTGAGCACGCTCGTGCGGCTCGCCGCGCGCTTCCGCAAGCGGATGCTTGCCGTGGGGCGCGGGAGCGAGCCGATGCGGGCGGAGGTGCTGCGGGAGCCGGACGCGATGCCGGCGCTGGTGGTCCGGGCGGAGGGCGTCGCGCCGCTGCGCTTCTGGTTCGACGCGTCCGTGCTGGAGCAGCGGCTGGAGCTGTACTGCCACCGGTACACGCTGTACCACCACGCGCGTCCCGAGGAGGTGCAGCACTGCCTGACGCGCGGCTTCACCGACGCGGTGGTGACCTTCCCCGGCGATTTCACGCTCGACGAGCATGGCGTGCCCGTCGACGCGGAACCGGAGCGGCAGGTGCAGGGGGTACTGCTCACCGACCGTCCCCTGCCGCCGGACGACCGCGACGCGCACAGCGTGGTGCTGCGGCTCCCCTGGAGCGTCATCGCCAGCGCGATCGACGAGCACGAGCAATTCGAGGTTGCATATACTGGCGCCGACGCCCGGCTGCTGCTCGGCGGACTCCGCCGGTGGTGCGTGCCCGCCGACGAGGTGAACTTCTCCATCCGGGAACGGCGCGTGCGGCCGGAGCGGGACGAAAGCTGAGACTCAAGACCAGAGGCCCACATGACTGAGACCACCGAACGCGCAGTCCTCGCCGGGGGCTGCTTCTGGGGCATGCAGCAGTTGATCCGGCGCCATCCCGGGGTGCTCTCCACGCGCGTGGGCTACACCGGCGGCGAGGTGCGCAACGCCACCTACCGCCACCACGGGCGGCACGCCGAGGCCATCGAGATTGTCTTCGATCCCCAGCAGATCAGCTTCCGTGATCTGCTGGAGTTCTTCTTCCAGATTCACGACCCCACCACGCGCGACCGGCAGGGGAACGACGTGGGCACCAGCTACCGCTCGGCGATCTTCTACACCAGCGACGAGCAGCGGCGCGTGGCCGAGGAGACCATCGCCGACGTCGACGCCTCCGGCCTCTGGCCCGGCAAGGTGGTGACCGAGGTTGCGCCCGCGGGCGACTTCTGGGAGGCCGAGCCCGAGCATCAGGATTATCTCGAGCGATACCCATCGGGCTACACCTGCCATTTCGTGCGGCCGGGGTGGAAGCTGCCGCGGCGGTCCGCGGTATAGGGGGTCTGCGCGGGCTGGAATCGTTCGGCGTTCGGGGCGGCGCCGCCGAAGATAGCGGCCATGCGGTATGAGCCGAGAAGGTACTCATTGGGGGAACGCGCCATCGGGGGAACGCGCCATCGGCCGCCCGTGCTATCGTGCAGGCCCTAGGACAGGAGCATCGCAATGGCGAACGAACCACGGTTCAAAGCGGCGTACCCGTACCAACGGGACATTCTCGCCTTGCCAGTTACCGATCTGGACGCAGCCTCACAGTGGTACTGCGAGCACTTCGGCATGGTCGAAGTGGAACGCATTGCGCAACCCACACCGACTGTCATCCTGGAGCGCGACGACGCACGGATCGGCTTTGCCATCAATGGCGGTGATGCATCGCAGGAGGGCGCGGCCATTCTCGTCTCCAACATTCAAGGCGTCAAGGACGAGCTCGAAGCGAAAGGCGCAAACTCAGGGGACTGGCGCATTGATGAGCGAGATGGCCAGAAGTACCAGGTGTTCTTTGTCGTCGCCCCCGACGGATTGTGCTACTACTTTCACGAGCCGATTGAGCGGTCAGTCTGACGACTTCCATCGAGCTGGAGCTGGGCCGTGTTCGCTGCATCGGAATCCCATCTCGCACGATCGGAATCTCGTCTGGCGAGCCCAGTGCCTCATCTCATGAAGTCGAGATCACAGCTGCCGGGCTGGAATCCGAGCTCACCGGGGCGGAATTCCGTGGGCGGCCGGGGAATCAGGGTGCGCCGTCGAGGGACCGATGGTGCGTGCGGCCACCGAGCGGGGACATGGCTGCCAGCGCGCGTATCTTCCGACGACGGCCGGCCCACGGAAGGGGCTGCGGATAGTCGACGTCCTTCCAGGGGGTGCAGCACGCGCCTCACGGTGGTGAAGCGTTCGCCTCAGGGTGGTGGAGCGTTCGCCTCACGGTGGGTGCAGCAGCGGCGGCGGGGGCCCTGGGCCCGGCGAGACAGCCGGTATCGAGCGCTCGGCGGTCCAGAGGATCCCGCTCGCACTGCCCGTCGAGCCGCTCGACACCACCCGCT
>DATEPM010000171.1:0-3600 GCA_035273185.1 Gemmatimonadaceae bacterium | reverse complement strand
CTCGGGGTGAATCCGGCGCGCAGGCGGGCGCGGAGATGCACGCCTTCGCCGACCAGCTCCACTGGCCCCAATGCCGAAGGGGTGACGCATGAGGCGGATGCCAGCAGATGCTGCGGATCGCTCCCAGTGGCGTACCGAGCTCCTTGCGCAACGAGCCGCGAAGAGAACTTTGGGAACGACCTCGGGAGGCGCCTACGTGTCAGGATAGGCGTGCACGCGAGTAGGGATCCGCGGGTGTGCTGTTGTCAAAGTTCATTCACGGCTCGTCGTGCGCGGAGCCGTCCCGCCACGCGGAGCGATCCGCAGGATCCGGGTACTTCATCCGCCGCATCCGTGTTCAGTTCATTGGAGCCAGCCAAGCCACTACGACCCGAGCCGAGCACCGCAGCCATACCGCACGGCCGACTGCCCGATCGGGTCACCCAGGTTCGGCGGAGGCCAGTAGACTCCGGAATCGCGACTCCCGAGTCCCGAGTCCGGATCTTGCGCCTGGTGCCCCGGATACAGATCATCATGTGACACCGTCACGAGGGGCGTCGCCGATGGAGCGTAGCGAGCGATACGAGGACGAGACCGGCGCGGGCACGGGCGACCTGCGCGAGAACGATCCGCACGCGCCGGGCTTCACGGAAGATGACGACCGCCTCTTCCGTTCACATTTCCAGCACGCCAACCAGATTGCCGATCGCTCCTACGAGCACGTGCGGTCGGCGTACCGGCTGGGCTTCGAGGCGGCGGCCGATGCGCGCTACGCGGGCCACAGCTTCGACGAGATCGAGCGCGATCTCGAGGGCGGCTGGCTGAACGAGCGCACCGCGCTGGGCGACTGGCAATCCGTGCGCGACTACGCCCGCCTCGCATTCGAGCGCGGCCGGGCCCTGGGTTACATCTCCAGCACCGAGTTCCTGGCCGGCACGCGCTCGCACCAGCGCGCGAGCTACTCGGATCCCGTGCCGGACAACATGGATCCCACGTCGCCCCAGAGCCCGGAGCAGACGCTGGAGTACCAGCACGAGGATCATCGCGGCCCCGAATGGACGATTCGCCGCGTGGGCGCCACGGCGGACGAGGCGCCCGGCGACGTGCGCGAATCGCCGATGGGGAGCACGGGCGAGGAGATGGTGCACCCGCCGGAGGAATAGCCGCTGTCGCATCCGTACGATCGGATCCCCGAGCTCGCCGGCGTCGCGACCTACGCCGCGGCGGCCCGCATCGGGTATTCGGTGGAGGAGAACGTGCGGCGGCTGCTCCGCTTCCACTGGGCGGAGCGGCGGCTCATGTCGATCCTGGTGGCGCACCTCACGGCCGAACCGGTGTGGGAGGTGAAGTGTGCCATCGCGCTGCACCAGTGGCAGAGCGCGCAGCACGTGGACGCACTGCGCACGCGCATTGCCGAGATGCGGAACCCGGCGCCGCGGCTGGACGGCCCCCCCGCGAACGATCCGACGGCCGCCGCGCTCGACGCCTTTCTGGAGGAGCTGCTCCGGTCGCGCGACACCGTCGAGCTGATCGCCGGCATTCACGGTGTGGCCTACCCCGCGCTGGCCGCGGCGTACCGGGAGCACCTGGACCATACCAATCCGCTCATCGATCACCCCACCAGCCGCGTGCTGCGGCTCGCGCTCGCCGAGACTGGGGACGCGGTCGCCTGGGGCGAGCGTGCCCTCCCGGCCGCGATTGCCGGCGCCGACGATCCCCCCACGGCCGAACGCGCTGCCGCATCCTGGCAGGATCACCTGCGCGCGCTGTTGCGCCGGGCGCAGGGAATCGCCGGTGACGAGCCGCAGGCCACCACGACGGACGCGCCGCCGGTTTCCCGAGTAGTGAACCCCGAGCCCCGAGCCCGGACTCCGGACTTCCACCCGCGCCGCGACCCCCGCTTTCACGGTCGGTACAACTTCGAGTTCCCGCCGCACGTCGTCTACAACATGGACGACGTGCCCGCCGACGAGCGCAACCTCGCGCTGCTGTGCAAGCGCACGCTCGAGATGGATGTCCCCGAGATGATGGCGTCGTTCATCACCGAGCGCCGCGGCGAGCCATGGGAGTTCTATCGCGACTACTCGCGCCAGCTCTGGGACGAGGCGCGTCACGCGATGATGGGCTCCGTGGCCTTCGAGGCGCGCGGCATCGACTGGAAGCGGGAGATCCCGCTCAACGTCAGCTTCGCGCTGCGGCTCAACCTGCACGCCAGCCCGGTGGAGCGGCAGATGATGCTCTACGCCATCGAGCAGTCGCTCATGCCGGGTGAGACGGGCAAGCGCTACGAGCGCGACACCGCCGCTGAGGCAGGCGACGCGCTCTCGGCGCACTTCCACGATTACGACTGGGCCGACGAGGTGCTGCACGCCCAGATCGGCCGCCGCATGCTCAAGCGCGAGGGCATCTCCAGCGAGGAGGCGCAGGAGCTGGCGCGCGAGATTCACGAGAAGACGTGGGCTGCGCTGGCACGCTACCGACACCTCGATCCGCAGGACGACTGGTGGCCTGCCTTCGTCCAGCGCGTGCTCGGGCGGCCCAGCGCCGCCGCGGAGGCGGAACGCCCGGAGCTGAACATCTTCAGCGAGTGACGCTGGGATCGTGAGGTGGTTTGCGCCCTGTGTGCGCGCGCCTCAGATTCCCGGCAACCCAGCTTCCAGCCAGCCCCGTTCATGCCACACGACCTGTCCCGGCGCGACTTCCTGCTGCTCTCGGCAGCCACCCTCACCACCGCGATGCACGCGCCACGGCTGCCGTTTCCGGCGCTCGTCGGCCGCCGGCGCGCCTACGATCTCGTGATCCGCGGAGGCACAGTGTTCGACGGGCTGGGGAATCCCGGCGTCGAGGCGGACGTCGCCATCACCGGGGGGAAGATCGTCGCGATCGGCCGTGCGCTGCCCGACAGCGGCGCGACGGAGATCGACGCGCGCGGCCTGGCCGTGGCACCGGGCTTCATCGACATCCACTCCCACGGCGACGGCTCCCTCTGGACCGATCCGCGCGTCGAATCGGTCGTGCGTCAGGGGGTCACCACCATCGTGGTCGGCCAGGACGGGTCCTCGCGCGCGCCCGTGGAACGCGCCGGCGGCCAGGCGGCCGATGACGATGCCCGCCACGTCTTTCCCAGCATGGCAGATCTCTGGACCTCGCTCGCGCAGCTGCAGCCCTCGGTGAACGTCGCGTCGATGGTGGGGCTCGGCACCCTGCGCGGCGTGGTGGTGGGGCGCGAGAACCGGCCCGCCACCGCAGACGAGATCGCGCGCATGGCGCAGATGGTGGAGCGCGCGCTGGCGGATGGCGCGTGCGGCGCGTCCACGGGGCTGGAGTACACACCCGGCGCGTTCGCGTCGCGCGAGGAGCTCATCGCGCTGTGCACCCCGCTGGCGGCCCGCGCGCTGCCGTACGCGACGCACATGCGCAACGAGGATGATCACGTGCTCGAGGCGGTGGACGAGGCCATCGCGGTGGCGCGGGGCGCGGGCTGCCCATTGCAGATCTCGCATCTCAAGACCGAGGGCCCGCGCAACTGGGACAAGCTGGGCGAGGTCTTCGCGCGGATCGATGCGGCGCGCCCCGCGCCGCCGGTCGCGGCGAAGCCGCCCGCGAAGGCCACGAAGCGCG
>DATEPM010000170.1:0-7692 GCA_035273185.1 Gemmatimonadaceae bacterium | reverse complement strand
CGCCGGTGCGGCGCACGCCGCGGCAAGCGACAGGATGCAGCAGAGTGCGGCGCGGGCGCTCACCCCAACAGCGGGCGGCGCGAGATTCGGCAGAAAGGGAGCGGCAAGCATCGGGAGTGCATGAACAGATGGCGCGTGCGGCCATGTCAAGGGGGAGATACACCGCATCGCGTCCAGCGGTGTCAACTCCCGACGCGCGCCGCGATCCCCGGGGTGCACCGCGGCCAGGACGACCGACGTCCGGTCGGCCGGGGGTGACCCACCCGCTTCCGTGCTCGTCGAGAGTCGACGCCCGCCGACCGGCACGGAGTGGGCGCGCCCAGCGCTTCGAGGAGGTATCGCCGTGCGCACCAGTCATCGTCGCATTGCCCTGCTTGGCCTCGCGCTCGTCGCCGGCTGCGGCGCCATCGAAGGAGACGTGTACGGCGCCGGATCCGCAGCATCCCGCCGGTTGCCTGACGTGGACGTCCTGCTCGTTCCCGCATCGGACTCCCTGCTGGATTTCATCCAGACCTTCTGCCAGCAGGAAAAGGCCGACGCCGCCCGGCGCGACGTGGAGCGTGCGCGCCTGGACCGGAGGGCGCAGCAGCTCCGCGACAGTGCCGGCGTGATCTTCGGCCTGGAGTACCAGTCGGCGCGCTGGCAGCAGGTGATGAGCGCGGCGAAGGCCGCAGCGGACAGCAGCGCGGGGCTCTCCATCGCCGGCGCGGATCCCGTGTCGCTGGCCGAGCGGTACGCCATCCAGCACGCGCGAACCGACTCGGCCGGACACTATCAGATGCAACGGGTGCGCGCCGGCCGCTACTTCGTGGTGCCGGTGACGCGGGAATCAGAGTTCGCCGCGGTGCAGTGGTATCCCTCTCGCGTGAGGATCGGCACCGCGCGCGTGGACGCGACCGAGCGGGATGGCTGGGCCGGATGCTATCTGTCGGAGATGGACAGCTACCGGCTCTCGTCGAATCACTGACGGCGAAGCGAGCGCCAGCGCACATTCGGGCACGCCCCCTGCTCGGCATGTCTGCTCGAGCATTCGAGGAGGATCCCGTGTCCGACATGAACGACTTCAGCGGCGTCGATACCAACCTGACGAACCGCGCCACGCCGGATGAGCGAACACCCACCGAGTGGGTACGCGAGGAGAGCTTCTGGCGCGACAACTGGCATCACCGCCCGTACACGCGCGCCGACCTGGGCTACGAGTTCTACAATCCCGCCTATCGCTTCGGCTTCGAGGCCGCTCAGCGGTATCGCGGCCGCGAATGGAAGGACGTGGAGCCCGAGCTTCGCCGCGACTGGGAGGCATCCGCCGATCGCGGCAAGGGCACCTGGGACGAGATCAAGGGCGCGGCACGCGACGCCTGGGATCGCGTGCGGGGCTGACCCGCCGCCGCGCGCCGCTGCTGCAGTCAACCTTCAACCTCCAATCGCGGGCGTGTCGCGTGCTCGACGTCGCGTTGCGCGCCCGCCTGGACGCGCTGATCGAGGAAGGCTGGGAGCTCTGGTCGCGATTCGATACGGAGGTGCGCCGGCGGCACTGGCACCCTTTCGTGGCGGCGGACTACGAGCGCGTGCTGCGCTCGCTGGTGCCCCTGCGGGCGCCCGGACAGCGCTTTCTCGAATGGGGCTCGGCCACCGGGGTCATCACCATCATGGCCGACCTGCTCGGCTTCGAGGCGTGCGGCATCGAGATCGACGCCGCCCTCGCCGACATGGCGCGCGGGCTGGCGCGCCGGCACCGCTCCGGAGCCCGCTTCGCGACCGGGAGCTTTCTGCCGGCCGGTTATCGCTGGCGGCCCAGCACGGGCGATGGCCGCCTGGGCACCATCGGCGACGCGCCCTCGGCGTATCCCGCGTTAGGCCATCCGCTGGACGACTTCGACGTGGTGTACGGCTATCCGTGGATCGGGGAAGAGCCGATGATGCTGGACCTCATGCGGAGCTACGGGCGCCCCGGAGCCCGGCTGCTGCTGCACGGCACGGACGACGTACAGCTGCATTCCGCCGGCCGTGCGGAGCGCTGAGGCGGTCTACGAGGCCAGCGCGTCCAGGCGGCGCTGAAGGGACTCAACGCAGAGTGTCGCTAGCTCCGCGGACGAGTAGCCGAGCGCCGGCTCGTCTTCGCGGCGCCAGCGCCAGTCGTCGGCCCGGGTGGCGGCGGCGAGCAGGACCGCCTCCTTGGTGATGGTGGCCGGTGCCTGCTCGAAAGCCGCGGGCTTTGCGGCCGCGATGCGCTCGGGAATGCGCTCCGCGCCGCGGCCGACGATACCGTCCCATTCGATCACCAGCAGCCGGCCCTCGGGGACCGTCTCGCTGCGCCCGCGCACCCAAGAGATGGTGAGCGCGAGCGCCCCCAGCTGGACGATGCAGCGATTGGGGGCGCGGCGCACTTCGCCGCGACCCGTGGCCGTGAGGCCGAGCTGCGCGAGCTGGCGGCTCACCTGATCGACCAGCTGCTCGAACTCCTGATTGCGCACCGTGATGGCGCGTGGTGTCTCGAGGAAGCTGGGTGCGTCGTACATCCGCGCCGAGCCGTGGTGCTCCGTGGTGGAGGCGCTTTCGGAGTCGGGGGACGTGCGCGCGGGAATCGTCATGTCGTATCAGCTCCTGCGGAGGGAAGGGGCGACTGGGCCGCGAGGCGGCGGCGCTGCCACCAGGCCTGATGCGCGGCCGGCGGGTTGGCGCGGTGCTCCAGCAACGCCACGTGGAAGGCGATCACCCGGGCCTGGACGCTCTCCTGCGGCTCGCCGGCGGCGGCCTCGAAGGGGGCGTAGCGTTGCCCGTCGCCGGAGACCGTGAACCACCACCAGAGCTCCCGCGCGCCGCCGGCACGTGCCTCGCGGCTGCAGCAGTAGCGCCGACCGTCGTGATCGAACTCGAAACGGGCCGCGTGGTCCCGCGCATCACGGCGTGCGATCGCACGTCCACCGGGGGCCTTCGAGACGGGCGCGCGGCTCATCGCCCTGCCAGGCGCGCGTCGCGCCGCGTGCTGGTGCGCGAGCTGGCCAATCGCGACGCTACCTGAAGCAGCCGGCCCAGCCGGGTCGGCTTGACCAGGTACGCATCAGCGCCGCAGAGGAGCGCCCATTCGCGATCGGCGTCTGCGCCGTGCGACGTGTACGCGAGCACCTTCATGCGGCGCAAGGCCGCACTCCGGCCGATGGCGCGCACCAGGCAGCGCTCGCTTTCGGTGGCCAGATACAGTTCGGTGATCGCGAGCGAAACTTCCGAGCGCAGACACATGTCCAGCGCGTTCCGGCCGCTGCCCGCTTCCATGATGTTGTACCCCATACCTTCGAGACCGCGGCGCAACATGTTCCGGCTCTGGGTATCGGGTTCCGCGAGCAGGATGGTCTTCTGGTGCATGTCGTCCTCGCGAGGGAGAGACGCTGGACCGTGGCGCTCTCAAGGATCAGGTGACCCGTCAGGGCGCCAGAAGACCAAGGAAAGGAGCGAACGCGGATCGCTCACCAGCTCTGTAGAATATAGCACGCGGACAGCCCCGGCGCCCGATGCGGCGCGTGGAACATCTGGCGTCCCGCGCACATTTGCATTTGGGAACGTTCGACGTTATCTTCCCTCTCGCGATACACGCACAGTGCGTGGACAAGTTCCGATGAATAGGGGCCTGGGCAACTGCGCAGGGCCCCTTTTTTCATGGTATCGTGCGGTCGCGCGCGATGTCCCATCGGGCGCGACCGGGATCATCAGGACGTTGTGTCGGCACGTACGGCATCACCGCACTCCGAACACAGCACATTACCTACAGGAGCAGGACGATGCGTACGACCGGAACCGTCAAGTGGTTCAACGATCAGAAGGGCTTCGGATTCATCACGCCCGAGAACGGCCAGAAGGATTGCTTCGTGCATCACTCGGCCATCCAGGGCAACGGCTACAAGTCGCTGGCCGAGGGTGAGCGCGTGGAGTTCGACGTCGTGCAGGGCCAGAAGGGCCCCGCGGCCGAGAACGTGACGAAGCTGGGCCGGTAACTCAGGCCACGTCCGCGCTGCTTGCGGGCAGCGCGACGGAGAATGTCGCGGCGGCCGGTTCGACGTTAGTCGAACCGGCCGCCGCATTTCGTCAGGGGCTTGCGAAGATCGACGGCGCTCAGCCCCGGCAGCGCGCATCCAGCTTCACGACGGTGAAGCTGGGCTGCTGCGTGGTGGGGTCGAAGCTCACGTCGTAGATCGCGTCGATCAGCATGTTGTCCAGCGGCCCTCGGCCGATCAGCCGGAAATGTCCGACGAACTGCTCGTCGATGGCGGGTGGCCAGAAGGTCACGCTGCCATCCTCCCTGTAGACTTCACTGAACTGATAGATGGCGCCGCTGGCGAGGTCGGCGCCGGTGACGTCCTGGGTATTGAAGTGAAAGCGGACGGTGGCCACGTTCCCATCGGTGGCCACGGCGGAAACGCTGTGCGCCCGGCCCTGCACCCGCACGGCCTCGCCGTTACAGCCCGCGGCAATGTGGTTGAAATCCACGCGATCGTTGGTGCGCTGCACGTCGGCCGATCGCTCCGCCGAGAACGGCGCCTGGCCAGGCGAACGCCGGGGGCCCGCAGGCGCGGCGGCGTTCTCGCAGGCAGCGGCCAGCGCGACGAGCGTGGCGGCCGCGACGATCGGAGCGACGGAGGCGAGTGGGCGCATGGGGAATCCGGGCTGGAGAGGACAGGAGTGGGAGCGCCTCAATGTGATGACCGTCACAAAGACCGGAAAGAGGGGGTGATCCGGATGCCCTCGCACCGGGCTGGCCGGGTCCGCTTCGGCCTGATGCCCGACGGCACGCCCGTGGAGGTCTTCACCCTGACGAATGCCCACGGCGTCGAACTGTGCGTGCTCAGCTATGGCGGCATCATCCAGTCGCTCCGGGTGCCCGGCCGCGACGGCGAGCCGGCCGACGTGGTGCTCGGCTTCGACGATCTGGCCGGCTATCTCGGGTCCTCGGCGTACATCGGCGCGATCGTCGGCCGCTACGCCAACCGAATCGCGCGGGGGCGCTTCACCCTCGACGGCCGGGAGTATCAGATCACGCTCAACGACGGGCCCAATGCACTGCACGGCGGTGTGCGCGGCTTCGACCGGGTGGTGTGGCGCGCCGCGCCGGTGCAGCAAGCGGAGGGTGCGGCCGTGATGCTCGAATACGAGAGCCCGGATGGCGATCAGGGATTTCCCGGCACGCTATCAGCGCAGGTGACCTACACGCTGACCGACAGGGACGAGCTGGTGGTGGACTACCGCGCCTCCACGACCGCCGCCACGCCCGTCAATCTCAGCCAGCACAGTTACTTCGACCTCGCCGGCGGCACCGGCCGCGATATTCTCGACCACGTGCTGACGATCGCCGCGGAGCGCTTCACGCCGGTGAACGCCACACTCATCCCCGCCGGCGCGCTCGCGCCCGTGGCCGGCACTCCCTTCGATTTTCGCACCCCGCGGCCGATCGGCGAGCGCATCGGCCAGCCGGACGAGCAGCTGCGTCGCGCCCGCGGGTACGATCACAACTTCGTCCTGGACGGCGCGGGGGCAGGGGTGCGCCACGCCGCGCGCGTGATGCACCCGGCGAGCGGCCGAACGCTGGACGTATACACCGACCAGCCGGGGCTGCAGCTGTATTCGGGCAACTTCCTGGACGGCAGTCTTCGCGGGAAGGGCGAGCGCGTGTACCGTCGGCGGGCGGCGCTCTGCCTCGAGACGCAGCACTTTCCGGACTCGCCCAACCAGCCGTCGTTCCCCAGCACTGTGCTGCGTCCTGGCGAGGAGTACCGCACGCGGACGGTGTTCGCGTTTTCGGTGGTGCCCTGACGGCGACCGTGCGGCGAGGCTCAGTGCGCGCCGGCGGCGTCAGGGATTCCGCTCGAGGTACTCCCGAAGGGCGACCGCCGCGTTGTGCTCGGTATCGCGAGAGCCATACACGAGAGTGATCGTGCCGGCCCGCGCAGCCTGGCGCAGTGGCTCCAGGGCATCGGGGTTGCCGGCAAGCTCCGCGAAGTAGCGGCGGCGGAACTCGTCCCACTTCGCGGCATCGTGCCCGAACCACTGGCGGAGCGCGGCGCTGGGCGCAACGTCCTTGAGCCAACCAGTGAGCGGCAGCGCCGTCTTCCTCACCCCGCGCGGCCACAGGCGTTCGACCAGAAAGCGACGCCCGTCGCCGCGACTGGCTGGCTCGTACGCGCGCTTGAGGCTGATCATGGCGCGGTGAAACTGCCGGCGTTGGGACCGGTCATGGCGACGAGCCGCGTGCAACCGTCAGCCACAGAGCACCGTGAGCAGGTCATCGCCATTCACGTCGCCGAAGTACTCGCGCAGGTCCAGGCCGCCCAACGCCGTGGCGATCGTGGCGCGATCGTAGCGGACGCCGTGCAGCCGCTGCTCGAGCTGCGCCACGTCCGTGCGTCCCATGAAGTCCCCGAAGATCCGCAGCGCGGCCACATGTCCCTGCTGCACGTCGATGCGGACGTCGATCTCGCCGGCGGGAAAGCGCTGGGCGCGCTGCACGTTGCAGGCGGGGTTCTCGCCGTAGTTCCAGTGCCAGCTGCCGTACTTGCGCGCCACGAGCTCGCGCGCTGCGTTCCAGTCATGCTCCGTGAGCTCCAGCGTGGGAATGCGCGCGCGGTCGCGCGTGCCGAAGATGCGCTCGATGATGCGCTCGCGCAGCTCCTCCACGGCGAGCGGCTCGCGCAGGAACTCGCGGATGTTGGCCACGCGGCTGCGCACCGATTTCACACCCTTGGATTCGATCTTCGCCGGCTTCACCTGGAGCGCCGAGGTGACGTCGTCCAGGTTGGAGTCCAGGAGAAGGGTGCCGTGGCTGAACATCCGGGTTGGCGTCGCGAACTGCGCGTTCCCGGAGATCTTCCGTCCATCCGCCAGGATGTCGTTGCGCCCGCCCACCTCCGCGGGCACGCCCAGGTCGCGAAGCACCTCCACCACCGGCCGGGTGAACTCCTCGTAGCGGTTGAAGCGGTTGGGCGCGTACGGCACCGTCACGCTGAAGTTGAGATTTCCCAGATCGTGATAGACGGCTCCCCCGCCGGAGATGCGCCGCACCACCTGGATGCCGCGCGCGTCCACGAACGCCGGGTTGATCTCCTCGATGGTGTTCTGGTTGCGCCCGACAATGATGGACGGCGCGTTGACGTAGAAGAGGAGACAGCTGTCGTCGGTGATGCGATTGCGGAGGACGTGCTCCTCGAGCGCGAGGTTGAGGCGCGGGTCGGTGACGTTGCGGTTGTCGACGTAGAGCATGGGCGGGCGACACGGGGCGAGCGGTAACGAACGAGACCGGTTCGCTGGAAGATACCCGGCCGCGGCGGCCGGGTGACCGCTCGAGCTCAGGCTACGCGTGCCGTCGCGGCGGCGGCCGGGTGCAGCGCAACGGGGGTGTTCGGGCGCGTGGCCCGCCGGCGCAGTCTCAGCAGCCGGCGTACCGCCTCGGCCATCCCGAGCGCGACGATGCCGTGGCGCACGGTATCCTCGGCGTAGCCGAGCCGCTGCGCCACCTCGCGCAGCGACAGCGTGCCGGGGCGGCGGACCTCGCGCATGATCGCCAGAGGGTCCACGGCTCGCGTGCCGCGGCGGCTGGGGAGCCCGGCATCGGCGAGGGCCTGCCGGACGATCTCGCGGCCCACCCCGAGGCTCGCGGCGATGTCCTCCACTGTCGCGCCGCCGAGATAGAGCACCATCGCCCACTGT
>DATEPM010000169.1:0-29804 GCA_035273185.1 Gemmatimonadaceae bacterium | reverse complement strand
GTGGCCTCCGCGGCCGGCTCCGCCGCGGCGACCGCGGCGGCGGGACTCACGGTGGCGATGACCCGATCGGCGGGCACCGGCGGTTCTCCCGCATCACCCACCACGATGGCGCCATCGGTGGATGCGACGAGGTCAGCGACGTGCGGCGCGTCGGCCGGCACCGCGAGCACCAGCAGCGCCTGCTCCTCGCGGAAGCCGCTGGCCAGGCGGCGCCAGCGCGGGCTCGCGAGCATCTCCTCATAATCCGGCGGCTCGGTGCCGCTGGGGAGCACGAAGAGATCCCCACTCTCGGGTACACGGTGCGCGATGCGGTTGATCGAGACGCCGTAGAGAAAGCTGTCGACCAGACCGTGCGGATCCTCGCCGGACACGAGGCGCTGGAGCGGCGGGGCGTCGCCGAGCAGGTCGCCCAGCGCGACGCGGTGCCGGGAGGCCTGGGCGCGCGCGATGCCCAGCGCCACCAGCGCGGTGGCGTCGCGGTCCGCGCCGAGGACCACCAGCGCGTGATGCTCGCCTAACGTGGCGCCCAGACGGTAGCCCTGGCCTTCCCAGTCGGCGGCTGGCAGCGGATGCTCCGGCCCCGGTGTGGTCATGGCGTGCCCTCGTACACCCAGTAGTTCTGACGCGACTCGCGTCCCACGCGATCGGCATCCTCGCGTGTGGGATACGGCCCGAGCACCACGCGATAGATGGTCTGGCCGTCGCGCGTGGTGGGGACCACCCGCGCCGTCTCGCTGCCCACGTGAATCTGGGACGCGGCCAGGCGCGCCCGCTCCTCGGAGAGCAGCGCGGCGAAGGAGACCACCCAGCCGCGCGTCGGCGGCGTGGTGGCGGCGGGCGGCAGTGCGGCTGGCGGCCGGGTGGTGTCGCGCGGCGCTACCCCGGTGCTCTCGGGTGGTACGCCCTGGGTGCTGTCGACGCTGTCCACCGGGAAGGTGACCGGTTGGTCGAGCGAAGCCGCCCGCGGACGGAAGCCGCTCCATGCGAAGCCATACCAGAAATCGCCGGCGCCCTTCGCCACCCGCTTGCGCAGCTGCAGCGTCGTGCCGCCATAGAACACCACGTCGGCGCCGTCAGCCACCGCGATGGCCCCGTCCGCGGCGACATACGGAAGATCCTCGCGCCACTTGGATGGTAGTGCGCCCAGCAGCGTGTTGGTCGCGACCGCGATCACCCATGCGGAGTCCTCGTCCGCGGCACGTACCAGGAGATAGCGGCCCAGCGGGTCCATGCGCAGACCGGCCGGAGTGCCGGGGAGGTCTATGGTGGTGCTCACCTCCTCGCGATAGCGGTCCACCACCGCCACGACATCCCCGGAATCCGGCACCACGTAGATGCGGTCGCCGCTGGGGGTGGCGGCCAGCGCGCGTGGAGTGGCATCGAGCGAGATGTGCTTCACCCGCTGCAGATCGCGGAGGCGGAAGCCGATCAGCGTGCGCTTCTCCGCGAAGTACAGCCGGTCGCCCGCTTCGGTGTGCGGCGCCCGTGCAGAGCTCGCGATCTTCACGGTGTCCAGGAGCCTGCTCTCGGGAGGAAACAGCCGCCATGCCTCCGTGGAGTCGCCGCGCAGCGCGGCGAGCACCACCAGGGCGCCGTCCATGAGCGGGATGACGGCCCGCGCGGGCTGTGGCGGCTTGAGCGTCCAGTCGCCGCTCGGGGTGAGCCGGAGCACGCTGCCTTCCTTGGTGACCCCGTAGATGGCGCTGGCGTCGGCAGATCCGAGATCCGCGAGCTTGGTGCGCGTGGCGCGGGCGATCTCGCCGGCGCGGAAATCGATGCGTCCGGGAAGCCCGCGGCTGTCCACGTAGGCGAGCAAGCCGGCGTCGTCATCGAACGCGAGCACGTGATCGATGGCGGGTGCCGCGTCGCTGGAGCTCCAGACTATGGAATCGAGTGCCGGATAGGCGTAGACGTTGACCGGCCCTCCCGAGCGCGGCAGGCGCAGGACGAGAAGGTCGGGACCACGAGGAGCAGTGGAGGAGGAGGGAAAGGCGTCGTGCGCGGCGGCGGGGCCGGAGCGGTCGCCGGGACCACAGGCGGCGGCAGCGAGCACGAGCGCCAACGCGAGAGGCGTGCGCACGGACACAAGCTAATGGGAAGCACTGAAAATCAGAACGACGGCCAGAGCGACCAGGTCCAGAAGCCCTTGCGGCTGCCCTGCTGGTCGAGCGGGATGGCGTAGTCCCAGCGGACCACCGCGTAGTTGAAGAGGTTCAGGCGGAGACCGAAGCCGTAGCTGCGCAGCGGATAGCGCTGCTGCGACATGTCGTACTCCGCCGGCCTCCGGAGGGACAGCGACTGGCCGCGCGACCACGCGACCCCCGCATCGTAGAAGAACAGCCCGTCCAGCGGCGGCAGTGCGATGGGCAGCAGCCCCAGCTCGAACCGGCGCACCAGCGGGAAGCGCAGCTCGGCATTGGCCACCGCCACCCGGCTGCCGAGCAGCTGCACGGCGCTGCAGTTGGTGGAGTTGGCGCCGATGAGCGGACAGGACATGTAGAACGCACTGTTCCGATCGTAGCCGCGCACGAAATCCGGCCGGGCGATGTACTTCGGGAACTCGGTTTCGTTCGGCCCCACCGAGAGGCTGGTATAGAAGCGCGTCGCCAGCGTCAGATAGTCGAAGATGATCGGATCGTACCGGCGATAGTCGGCGAGGTACTCCACCCAGCTGATGGACCCGACCACGGGGCTCACCTGCAGCCGGTAGCGCCGCCCGGACAGGGGGCCGGTGTAGCCCCACAGGGTGTTGTCGGAGACGAATGCAAACTGCCCGTCCACGTAGTTGAGCGACGGATCCTTGCGCGTGCTGTCCTGCCGGAACGGATCGGAGATGATGTTGTCGGTCATCTTCCGGCTGATGAACCAGCGCCGCCGGTCGATGTTGTTGAATCCTCCGCCGATCTCGAACCGCGTGAAGCGGTTCAGCGGATACATCGTGATGCCGTAGGCCTGCCGCGTGATGAAGGTGGTGATCTCCTGGTTCTCGCGCTGGGTGCCGTTCTCGTCAGGCGGTGTGTAGGCGTCCGCGGACAGAAAATAGTACGGCAGCTGGGAGATGCCGGTGGAGTACTGCCACCGGTTCGACAGATTCGTGTATCCGGCGAACAGGCGCGCCTCCGCGATGCGGCCGTTCACCTCGCCCGAGAGCGCGAGGCGATTGTTTCCCAGCATGTCGCTGAGGATCACCGTCGTGCCGCCGAAGACGTTTCGCCCGTAGTTGTCGGGGGTGTAGCCGATGCTCGGACGCGCGACGTAGTCGGGCTGGAAGCGCACCTTGTACGGCTCGTCGTGGAACTTGGTGGTGTCCGGCAGAGCGAGCGACGCGGAGTCGAGCAGGGCCGCAATGCTCACTGTCGAGCGCTCCGGCGCGTCGGTGGCGCTGCTGTCCGTTCCGTCATGGATGGCGATGGTGCCCGCGGAGCGGTAGCTGTAGACGTGCCCTCCCGGAGTCGAATCGGCCGCCGCCGGAACTCCTCCCGCGGCCGCCACCCCGCCGTCCATCGTCGCGGGCGAGCTCGCGTCGGCCACCACCGGCGCCGGCTGCGCCGGCAGCGAGTCGCGATACGGCTGCCGGCGCAGCCCGCGCGGGTTGTTCACCGACCAGATGGTGTAGTCGCCGTTCTCGTAGTAGGTGAACGCCAGCCGGTCTGCCCGGCGCGCCCATGAGATGGCGGGGCTGTACTCGGTGATCGCCGAGACCGCACCCACCACGTTGGTGAGCTGGTAGTGCTCGCGCGTGGTGAAATCGTACAGGAACAGGTTGGCAATGCCGGTGCGGTCGGACACGTACGCCAGCGACTTGCCATCCGGGGCCCACTGGGGGTTGATGTTCAGCCCCGCCTGGCCGGGCACCACGCTGATCGTGCCGCTCGCCACGTCGTACAGCGCCACGCGCCACTTGGGGAAGCGCAGCAGCGTGAAGCTGGCGCTGTCGCCGCGATCCGTGGCGAAGGCGATGGTCTTGCCGTCGGGGGACCACTGCGGCTGCAGGTCGCCGAATCGGTCGTTCGTCAGGCGGTGGAACGCCGAGCCGTCCACGTCCACCATGCACAGATCGGTGAGTCCGCCATCGCTGCAGCTGAACACCAGTCGCTTGCCGTCGGGGGACCAGCTGGGGCCCGTGACTCCCTGGACGGGGAGATCGAAGCGCCGGATCTCCCGGCGCGACTTCACGTCCAGCAGATACAGCACGTCCTTCCCCTCGCGCTGGGCAGTGAACGCCAGCAGCTTCCCGTCGGGAGAGAAGGCGCTCTGCGAGTACAGCAGCCGCAGCTCCTCGAAGTTGGGATCGGTGGTGCTCTTCACCAACCGGGTGATGCGCTTGCCCGTCTGGGCGTCGCCGAGCCAGAGGTCGATGAACACCTCGCCGCGGGCGAAGCTGCCGTTGGAGAGAAAGACGATGTACTTGCCGTCGTCCGACAGGGCCGGCGCCAGGAAGATCTCGCCACCGCTCTTTTTCTCGGTGAGCAGCGGCTGGGCGAAGCTGCGCGGGCGCTGCAGCGTCGCGATGGATGGCAGCTGCGACGTCTGCACCCACTCCTTCCACTCCTCGCCGATGTCGTCGAGCGACTCGCCCAGCTCGCGCTTGAAGGCGCGGTCGATGCCCACGCTGGGGGCGGCATTCATGATCTGGCCGATGGAGGCGTCGCCCCACCGTTTGCCCACGTAGGTCCAGAAGGAGTGGCCGAAGCGATACGGGAAGAAGCGGTCCGGCTGGTTCGTCAGCTGGTCCATCGTGGGGATCTTGCCATTGAGCGCCGCGTCGCGCATCCACGCCCGCGTGAGCGGCGTGCTCGGCCCGAGCGACAGATACTCGGCCATCCCCTCCGCGAACCAGAGCGGCGGATTCACCTGCGCCAGCGTCTGCAGCCCCGCGCCCGCCTTGCCGCGTGCGAAGATGTCGTACTGGAAGGCGTGCACCATCTCGTGCGTGAGCACGTGCTCGAAGCTGCGGTAGTCGCCGGTAAAGTTGAGCAGCATCCGGTGGCGCAACGCCTCGGTGACGCCGCCAGTGGCCTCGCCCAGATCGCCGGTGACGTTGTTCTCGCCGAAGTCCGTGCGCGACGAGAACAGAATGAGCGGCTTCTTCTCGCGGAACTGATGGTCCAGCACGCGCGAGAGGCGGGCATACGAGCGCTCCGCCATGCGCGCCGCATCAACGGTGGCCTGGCGCTCCTCCGGGTAGTAGTAGATCAGGAAGTGCTCGGTCTCGAGCACGTGCCAGTCGAAGTGATTGTACTGGACCTGATTCTGCCCGAAGTACTCCTGCGCGCGCGCCGTCATCGGCGCGGCGGCGGCCGCGAGCACGGCCGCAACTGCCAGACCCCTCCGCGAATTCACGCACTGGCTCCTTGGGACTCCACCGGAATGCGCTCCGCGTCGCTCCAGAGGCGCTCGAGCTGGTAGAAGTTCCGCAGTGTGGGATGAAAGACGTGCACGACGAAGTCCACGTAATCGAGCAGTACCCACCGCCCCTGTGTCAGCCCCTCGACGTGATGGGCGACAGCCCCGTCCTTCTTGAGATCTTCCAGCACGTGCTCGCCGATAGACCGGACGTGCGTGTCCGAGGTGCCACTGGCGATCACGAAGAAATCGGTCATGTCCGAGACGCCACGCAGATCGAGCAGGACGACGTCATTGGCCTTGTATTCGATACAGAGCTGCGCCGCGCGCTGCGCGAGCGCGGCGGAGGTAACGGCAGACGTGGACGGCATTCGCGTTCGAATTCCTCGGGTCCTGGTGGCATGCGCGACGGGCTTCCTTCGGGAATACTGTCTCGCGTCCCGCCGCCAGGCCAGCGGGACGACGGCACCCTCGTCCTCACCCTCAACGTGTTGCGCGCGTGCCGGACACATGAATTGCACGGAACACGCCATCGCGAAAGGGGGGTAAAAAGTCCGGCCCCAAGCAGACATGCTCGGGGCCGGACCGAAACGGGACCGTCTCCGGTGCTACTGCTTGATCACCCAGACGCGGATCTCCGGCTTCACGTCGGCGTGCAGGCGCACCGGAATCCGGTACACGCCAAGGGCGCGGATCGGCTCGTGGAGGTCGACCTGCCGCTTCTCGATCTCGAAGCCCTGGGCGGCGAGCTGCTGGGCGATGTCGGCCGCCGTGACCGATCCGAAGAGCTTTCCCTCCTCTCCGACGCGCGCCGAGAAGGTGAGCGACACCTGCTCCAGTCGCGCGGCGAGGTTCTGGGCGGAGGAGCGGCGCTCGTTCTCGGCCAGCTCCAGGCGTTCCCGCTCCCGCTGGATGCGCTTGAGGTTTCCAGAGGTGGCCTCGAAGGCGAGGCCGCGCGGAAGCAGAAAGTTCCGGGCGTAGCCGTTCTTGACCTTCACGACGTCGCCGGGGTTGCCGAGGTTCTCGACCGACTGGCGAAGGATGACTTCCATGGGTGATGGCTCCGAGATCACGAAGTGGGACGCGCACGATGGCGCCAGTCGGCCCAGGTGTCGCCCAGACCGAGCCCGAAGGACGCGATCAGCAGCACCAGGAAGACGAAGGCAGCCACGAACTGCACGATGGGCAGAAACAGCAGGGCGAGGGCGACAGTGATGGTGGTCGCGAGCGCGCCGGGCGCCAGAAACCAGGCCAGGACCGCGAGCCCCCGCATGGCGTACAGGGCGCCGAAGAAGACCAGCAGGTTGCGTCCGACGCCGTGCAGAGTGGCCAGCGTCGGCAGAAAGATGATGGTGAGCCCGACGATGAGGCCCCAGACCAGTTGATCGTTGAAGCGGAACTCGCGCAGCGGCCGCATGGGCGCCCCCAGCCGCGCACGGCTGAGCCGATGATAGATGGCCCAGGCCAGCGCCAGCGCCAGCAGCGACTGCAGGGCGAGGAGGGAGGGGAAGAGGCCCAGCCCCGCGCGTGAGAACAGCTGCAGCGATTCCTGCACGCGCGCCGGGACGTCGTGGAACCAGGGCACCTTGTCGGTGAGCTCCTTCCACTCCTGCGGGTGCTGCGCGGCAATCTGGGCGACCGACGCGTTGATCTGCGTCATCGTCTCGGCGTTCCGACGCACGAACTCCTCCGCCACCGTCTGACGCGCCTCGCTCACCGACACCGGCCCCATGGAGCTCATGGCCAGCGCGAGAAACAGGGTGATGGAGAGCGCGGTGAGCGCGCGGGAGAAGAGCGGGCGCCGGAGCCCGAACAGGCAGACCAGGCCAAAAGCGCCGGCCAGCAGCAGACTCCAGCCGCGCACCAGGTTCAGGAAGGAATCGGGTGTGCTGGGGTGCTGCCACATCAGCCAGGTGGCGAGCGCCAGCCACCCCACGGCGAAGATCGCACGCCCCCCCGCCCACCAGCCCACCAGCCAGCACGCGGCGAGTGCCGGCACGAGCAGGTAAATCGACTGCTCCACCGGCAGGAATGCGCGCACGGGGGGGAACATCGGCACGAAGACGAACGCCAGCAGGGCGAGGATGAGCTTTCCCCATCCGCGCTCCGCCGGAGCCGCCACGGGCATGTGCTGCTGAGCGGTGGCCGTCATGACGGACGTCGCTGCGTCAGCTCTGCAGTCCGCGGATGTACGGAATGAGCGCCAGGTAGCGCGCCTTCTTGATGGCGTTGGCGAGCTGGCGCTGGTGGCGGGCGCAGACCCCGCTCAGGCGGCTCGGCAGGATCTTGCCGTGGTCCGTGATGAAGCGGCCGAGCGCGCGGTCATCCTTGTAGTCCACGAAGCGGACACGCGTCTCGCAGAAGGGACAGCTCTTGGTTGGGCGTCTCATGTTCAATCCTCGTCCTCGTCTTCATCTGCCTCGCGCCGGCGGTTGGCGGCCGCGAGCTCCTCTTCGGTCATCGGCGGAGCGCCGAGCTCGTGCTCGAAGAGGGTGATGAGGTGGCGCAGCACGCCGTCATCCAGCTTGATGGCGCGCTCGTACTCGGGCAGTGTGGTGGGCTCGGCGCCGAAGCGGGCGACGACGTAGTAGCCGGTATCCCGGCGGCCGATTGGATACGCGAGCTGGCGGCGCCCCCAGTGGTTCAACTGCATGTCCCCGGGGTTGCCGAGGAGTGTGTGGAACCGGCCCAGCCGATCGTTGATGGCGGCGTCCTCGAGCTGCGAGTCGAAGACGTACACCGCCTCGTATTGACGCGGCATGCGTTGGCAATCCTCCCTTTGGTCGTGGCCGCCCCTCGCTGGTTGCCGAAGAGAGGGGAGGGCGAATGTCAGGACGCCGGGTGCTCGCGTGAGCGCCCGGCGCCTCGGATGAGTGACTGGAATGTAATGCGGTTAGGGGTGCGGCAAAAGCCGAAGGCTACCAGCCGCGCGAATGAGCCCGCCCGCCCGAATGACGCTCGGCGCGAAACGCGGAGCCCCGTGCCGTCTCCGGCGAGCTACTGCCGCTCGTACACCGGCGTCGTGCCGTGCACCGATTCGGTGAGTGTCGTGCCCGCGATGCGGCCGCTGTAGCTGGAGCCCCCGGAGGTGGCGTTGGCGAAGGAGATGGAGCCGTCGCTGCCGTAGCGGAAGGTGCCCCGCTCCATGGAAATGCTCGTCTGCGTCCGTGCGCCGTTCGGGATGGCGAAGGTCGTGGAGTCCACGTAGGACCCATCCGCGTTCAGGACCAGCACGTCCCGGGTGACCTGGAGCGAGAGCGACCCGGCCGCAATGGTGTACGGGAGCGCGGCGCCGTTCATCGTGGTCATCTGATAGGTGCCCGCGATATCCGCGGTTGGCCCCGTGGACCGGTCGCTCCGGCACCCCGCGATCGCCGCCAATGCCATCAGGACCGCCGCCATGGACGCGGTTCGCCGCATACGTGTTCCTCGTGATAGGGAGTAGCAGAACGCGGCCCGGGTGCACACCGGGCCCGGTACATCCGATCGGGGCGATTCCTACGGCAGGATGCGCGCCGGAAGGCGCGGCTGAGGCCGGGAGGACGTGGCGGTCCCACCGGCATCCCTCCCTCCCGTGGACTATACCTATCTTATGACGACAGCGATCGTCCGCTGACGAAGAACGGAGACGTGGCCATCACGAACGGACCGGCCATGGGACGGAGGTTTCAGACCCAGTCGGTGTTTTCGTACTATCGATGCGGAGCGTGGCGTTGAGCACACACTATCTCACCACCGTCCTGCCGACTCTGATGGGTGAGCTCGTCCACGGTGCGCCCGACCCGCGCACCCGCACCTACATGCTCAACCGCGGCGATGCGGGGCTGCTCGCGTCGCTCGACCGGCTCTCGGCAGACGCGGCCTCGGCGACACGGGGCGGGGCCGCGTCGATTGCCGCGCACGTCGATCACCTCCGGTACGGGCTCTCGTTGCTCAACAAGTGGGCGGCCGGCGTGCCCGCGCCCTGGCAGGAGATCGACTGGACCGCCAGTTGGAGGAAGAACGTCGTCTCCGACGCCGAGTGGCGGACCCTGCGTGACGAGCTGCGTCACGAGGCGAGCGCGTGGACGGAGGCGCTGCGCACCCCGCGCGAGGTGAACGAGGTCGAGGCGGGCTGGATGGCAGCGAGCGTCGCCCATCTGGCGTACCACTTCGGTGCCATCCGGCAGGTGGATCGCGCCACTCGCGGGCCGACCGCCGAGGACGAGGCACGTGCAGAGGCCGCGCTCCGAGCCACCTGACGGATCGCATCCGCTCACCATCTGGACGATCGGGCACTCCACCCGCACGTCGGCTGAATTTCTGGCTCTGTTTAGCATGCACGAGATCGAGCTGGTGGCCGACGTTCGTCGTTTTCCCGGATCGCGCCGTCATCCACAGTTCGCAACGGCCGCGCTGGAGCGGGAGCTCACGGGGGCTGGTCTCCTCTATCACTGGCTGCCCGCTCTTGGCGGTCGGCGACCGCCGATGCCCGGGTCGAGGAACGACGCCTGGCGCCACCCTGCCTTTCGCGGCTACGCCGACTACCTCGGCACGGAGGAATTCGCGGGCGGGCTCATGGAGCTGCTCATGCTCGCCTACGGGCGGCGTACCGTTCTGATGTGCGCCGAACTGCTCTGGTGGCGCTGCCATCGCCGCCTCATCGCCGATGTCCTCGTCACGATGGGTATCGAGGTGCTCCATATTCTTCGAGATGGCGAAAGGACCGAGCAGCATCGCCTCGCGCCGCCGGCTCGGCTCGTCGGCGGGGTGCTCACCTACGCGTTGGAGAACGATGGCAACCCAGCAAACGAGCGAGACGAGCGAATCCGGCCGCATCGGCCCCGATGATCCGCACTATCGCGCGGTGGTCGACAAGCGCTTCAACAAGCGATTCATCGCGAAACCGGACTACGTTCGGCTCGTCCACTCCACCGGCGAGGTGGTCGCGGCGGTGGGGGAGGCCGTGCGCGAGGGGCGCCGGCTCGTCGTGACGAGCGGCGGCCACTGCCTCGAGGGATTCGTCTCGGATCCCGAGGTTGGGGTGATCATCGACGTCTCGCCGATGAAGCGGGTGTACCACGACGCCGCGCGAGGCGCCATCGCCGTCGAAGCCGGCGCCACCGTGGGCGAGACCTTCCGCGCCCTGCACGAGCGTTGGGGCGTGCTGGTGCCCCTCGGCGAATATCCAGATATTGGTATCGGGGGCCACGTGGTGGGCGGCGCCTTTGGATTCCTGTGCCGGCAGCTCGGGCTCGCCGCCGACTATCTGTACGGCGTGGAGGTGGTGTGCGTGGACGATGCGGGGCGGGCGAGCAGCATCGTGGCGACTCGGGAGCCGTCCGACGAGCATCGCGACCTCTGGTGGGCGCACACCGGCGGAGGCGGCGGCAATTTCGGCGTCGTCACGCGGTACTGGTTCCGTTCGCCTGGCGCCACCGGTGACGATCCCACCGCGCTGCTGCCTCGCTCGCCGGACTCGATCACGATCTTCAGGGCGGAATGGGATTGGAGCGCCATCGACCAGCCGTCGTTCGCGCGGCTTGTCCGCAACCACGGCCTCTGGTCCGAGGGCAACAGCGACGCGGGCTCGCGCAACGCCTCGCTCTGGACGCTGCTCGAGCTGCATCGGAAGCAGTTCGGGAAGATCGTCGTTCGCGGCGTGAGCACGGCCGGGGCAGCGGCCGAGCGGCAGATCGCGGAGCAGCTGTCGGCGCTCGGCGAGGGCGTGGGTGCCGCTGCCATTCAAGAGCTCACGCGAATGTCCTGGCTGGACTTCGCGCTGAATCCCTTTCCCGACATGTTCGCGATGCCGCCGGGGGGCGTGTGCGCCAAGGTGAAGGATGCGCTGCTCAGGAAGCGCCTCACCGATCGTCAGGCGAGCGTCGCGTACGACTATCTCACCCGCACCGACCACGACGTCATGGGCGGAATGCTGGGGTTTGCCACCTACGGTGGACGGATCAACACAGTGCCCCGCGATGCCACGGCCGCGGCGCAACGCGGTGCGATACTCGACATCGCATGCAACACGGGCTGGCTGGATCCGGCCGACGCCGATCGCAATCTCACCTGGGTGCGCGCATTCTATCGCGACCTGTTCGCGGACAGCGGGGGCGTCCCGGTGCCTGGGAACGCGTACGACGGCGCCCTGATCAATCATCCCGACGTCGATCTCGCGAACCCGGCCCTGAACACGTCGGGTGTGCCCTGGCACACATTGTATTACGGCGACAACTACCCGCGACTGCAGCGGATCAAGGCACGCTGGGACCCGCGCAATGTCTTCCGGCATGCGCTGTCCATTCGCGTGAGCTGACCGATCGACGCGTGATGGGATGCAACGCGGCCTGGCGCGGTTGCCTTGCCGCGCCGCCTGCCGTATTCTCGACCTTTCAACACGCGGACCCTTCACAACCCCCCGCATGCTCCTGCACGACCTCCCGATCGCTCGCCTTGCCGCCGGCCTAACGCTCGCCGGCGCCGCTGCCTGCGGCCGCGCGCGGCCGCCACAGACGACCCCCACACCCGCTCCGCGTCCCGTACCGGTTCAGATGCCGCCTCTCGCGACTCTCGGCGCTCATCGCGTCATACCGGCGCCCGCGTCCGTCACGCCCGCGGAGGGGGCGCCCTTTGCGCTGACGTCCACGACGGCGATCGTCGTGCCGCCAGGGGGGGGCGATGCGGCGCGTGTGGGCGAGATGCTCGGCGCGCTGCTCCGGCCGGCGACGGGATTCCCGTTCCCCGTGTCGGCCGCGGAGGGCACCGTGCCGCGCGGGGCCATCGTGCTGCGGCTCGGCGGCGCGGCCGACCTCGGCGCCGAGGGATACGATCTCACCATCGTGGCCGATTCCGTGCGTCTGGAGGCGCCGGCGGCGGCGGGGCTCTTCCACGGCATGCAGACGCTGCGACAGCTGCTCCCCGCGGCGATCGAGGCCGAGCAGGGAGACCTGCGCATGGCGAGTGCGTGGACCATTCCCCCCGGCCACATCGTGGACCACCCCCGCTTCGCGTGGCGCGGCGCCATGCTCGACGTTGCGCGGCACTTCTTCACGGTGGACGAGGTGGAGCAGTACATCGACCTCGCCGCGCTGTACAAGCTCAACACCCTGCACCTGCATCTCTCCGACGATCAGGGCTGGCGCATCCAGATCGACTCCTGGCCGAAGCTCACCACGGTCGGCGGGAGCAGCGAGGTGGGCGGCGGGCCGGGCGGGTTCTACACGAAACAGGAGTACGCGGCGATCGTGCGCTACGCCCAGGATCGCTTCATCACGATCGTGCCCGAGATCGACATGCCGAGCCACTCGAACGCCGCCATCGCGTCGTACCCGGAGCTCGGCTGCAGCCGTCCCACACCGGGCACCGACGGCACGCAGCCGCCGGGCGTGTATACGGGGATCCACGTGGGGTGGAGCACGCTCTGCCCCGACAGCGAGGTGACCTATCGCTTCGTGGACGACGTCGTGCGCGAGCTCTCCGCCATGACGCCCGGACCGTACCTGCACGTCGGCGGCGACGAGGTGGCCGTGCTCACACCCGCGCAGTACGTGAGCTTCATCGAGCGCGTGCAGGACATCGTATACAAGTATGGGAAGACGATGGTCGGCTGGGAGGAGGTGGGCAAGGCGCATCTGCGCCCCACCACCATCGCGCAGCAGTGGAAGAGCGACAGCGCGCTGCTCGCCCAGCGCCAGGGCGCGCGGCTGATCCTCTCGCCCGGCTCCAAGGCGTACCTCGACATGAAGTACACGCCGGCCACCGAGCTCGGTCTCGCCTGGGCGGGCTTCGTGGAGCTGCGCACGTCGTACGACTGGGACCCGATCACCTATCTGCCTGGCGTGCCGGAGCAGTCCGTGCTGGGCGTGGAGGCGCCGCTCTGGAGCGAGACGATCCAGAACATCACCGCCGCCGAGTACCTCGCGGTGCCGCGCCTGCCCGCCCTTGCGGAGGTGGCGTGGAGTCCCGCCGCGGTGCGCAACTGGGACAGCTTTCGGACGCGCATCGCCGCGCACGCGCCGCGCTGGCGGCTGCTCGGCATCAACTACTATCCCTCTCCGCAGGTCGACTGGTAGCGGACAGACGATCCACGCAGGAGGGCGGCGCGTGCGCGCCGCCCTCCTGCTCGCGCGAGCCACCGACCGCCGGCGCCGCCCATGGCCATCACCCTCTCGGAAGAGACCACCAAACAGCTCGTCGCGTCCATCAAGCGATACGTCGCCGAGGAGCTGGACCAGGAGATCGGCGATCTCAGGGCCGGGCTGTTGCTGGAGTACGTGCTCCGGGAGATCGGGCCCTCCGTGTACAACCAGGCGATCGCCGACGCGCGAGCCTACTTCCAGGAGCGCGTCGCCGATCTGGAAGGTGTGTGCTTCGAGCGGGAGCTCACGTACTGGACACAGTCGCCGCCGCCGCGCCGGGCCAGGCAGCTCGGCGCACGACGACACGCGAGCATTGCGAGCAGCAGCGTGTCGTGGAGTCGTTCGCAACGCGCAGCCGTCCTGAATCTCATATTCTCATGTCCGAGTACACCGCGCAGATCGCCTGGGACCGCGAGGGCGCTGCCTTCTCCGACCAGAAGTACAGCCGGCGGCACCAGTGGCGGTTCGACGGCGGCGCCGTGGTGCCTGCCTCCTCCTCGCCGCACTCGGTGCCCGTGCCGCTGTCGGATCCCACGGCCGTGGACCCGGAGGAGGCGTTCGTGGCGTCGCTCGCCAGCTGCCACATGCTCTGGTTCCTGGCGATCGCCGCCAGGCGAGGCTACGTCGTGGATCGCTACCGGGACGATGCCATCGGCCGGATGGAGCGCAACGACCAGGGCCGGCTGGCGATCACCGTTGTCGTCCTGCGGCCGGCGGTGACGTTCGGCGCTGCCGGCGCGCCGGCGGCGCAGGAGCTCGCCGCGATGCATCACGAGGCGCACGAGCAGTGCTACATCGCCAGCTCGGTGCGCACCGACGTGCGCTGCGAGCCGGTCGTTGTCGGCGGCGCTGCGTGAGCATCCCGGGGGCCGAGTCGTGGGGTGGCTTGCGCCGCGATCCATGGAATGGTATCGTCGCCGCCTGCAGGTCGGCCTGACTATTCGGTCGGGCCAACCCACGCCGTGCCGGGAGGCGGTGCGATGATGGTGATTCGTACGGCGCGCGTGCGCGGCACCGCGATCCTGGCGGCGGCGCTGCTGCTACTGCCGGGCATCGCCGCGCGGCTGGCGGCGCAGGTGCCGGGCGGCTGCAACCAGCCGGTCCGCCAGCGCCAGGGGGAGATGGGCTGCTTCCTCGTGGCCAGCGTGCCCGTGGATTCGCTGCCGGCAGGCGCTGTATTCTGGCACGTATATAACTATTCCACGCGTCAGGCGGCCGAGTCGGCGCGGCGGGCCAGCGGCACCGTGGTGGAATCGTTTGGCCGGGTGTGGCTGTACACCATCGCCGACTCGAGCTGGCGGCCGGCCAGCGGAACCCGGGTGGCGGTGATCGGTCCGCTCCCGGTCGATCACCACGCCAGATACACCGCGCGGTATCTCGAGACGGTGACCATTCGCGGAATGCAGTCGCTGATCCACCGACACGCGGGACCGGAAGCGTGGTACATGCTGTCCGGCACGCAGTGTCTGGAGACCCCCGGCGGCACGCGCGTGGCGCGCGCGGGCCAGAGTGCCTTCGTTCCCGGCGGGACGCCGATGCTTCTCGGCACGGTCGGGAGCCAGACGCGTCGCGCCGTGGTGCTGGTGCTGCACGACCGCACGCAGCCCTGGATGACGCAGGCGAGCGACTGGACGCCAAAGGGCCTCTGCGGACGATGAGGCCGCGGTGACGGAGGTCGGCGCCCGGCTCGCTCGCGGCGCGCCGCCGTCGGCGCGGCCGGGCCGGCGCTAGACGTTGAAGCGAAAGAGCATCACGTCGCCGTCCTTCACCACGTACTCCTTGCCCTCCGAGCGCACCGCTCCCTTCTCGCGCGCGCCCTTCCACCCCGCGTTCGCCACGAAGTCGTCGTAGGCCACGGTCTCCGCGCGGATGAACCCGCGCTCGAAGTCTGTGTGAATCACCCCCGCCGCCGCGGGCGCGGTGTCGCCGCGGTGGATGGTCCACGCGCGCACCTCGGGCTCGCCGGCGGTGAAGTAGGTCTGCAGCCCGAGCAGCTGATACCCGGCGCGGATCAGCCGATCCAGCCCCGCGGACGCAATGCCGAGCGAGGTGAGGAACTCCCCGCGCTCGTCAGGCGCCAGGTCGGCCAGCTCCGCCTCGATCTTCGCGGAGAAGGGGACCACCTCCGCGTGCTCGCCGCTGGACGCCACGGCCGCGCGCAATTGCCGCAGGTACGGCCCCTCGTCGCCCGCGAGCTCGTGATCGGTGACGTTGGCCGCGTACAGCACCGGCTTGGTGGTGAGCAGGTTGAGCGGCGCGAGCACGCCGAGCTGCTCCGGCGTGAGCCGCGCCTCGCGCAGGCCGCGACCCTCGCGCAGAAAGCTCACCGCGCGCTCCAGCACCGGGAGCTCGGCCCGTGCCTCCTTGTCACCGGTCTTGGCGGCGCGCTGGGTGCGGTCCAGCCGCTTCTCCACCACGGCGAGGTCGGCGAGCGCGAGCTCGAACTCGATCACCTCGCGGTCGCGCACAGGATCGACGGCGCCCATCACGTGGCTCACGTCGGGATCCTCGAAGCAGCGCACGACGTGCACGATGGCGTCGGTCTCCCGCACGTTCGCGAGGAACTTGTTCCCGAGCCCCTCGCCCTCCGCCGCGCCCTTCACCAGCCCCGCGATGTCGACGAACTGCACCACCGCGGGGACGATGCGCTTGGGCTGCACGATGTCGGCAAGGCGGGTGAGGCGCGCATCGGGCACCTCCACCATGCCGACATTCGGTTCGACGGTGCAGAACGGATAGTTCGCCGCGTCGGCGCCGGCCGCGGTGAGGGCGTTGAACAGCGTGGACTTCCCGACATTGGGGAGTCCGACGATTCCGAGTTTCAGCATGCGGGAAAAGTAATAGTCAGATCGGCCCGAACGCCGAATGCTCGCGCGGGCCCCAATGACGATCCGCCGGGCTGGCCCCAACGACGAATGCTCGGGCGGGCCACAATGACGAGGGGGTGACGCATGAGGCGGATGCCAGCAGATGCTGCGGATCGCGCCTTGTGGCGAGCGCGCGCCGATCGCAACGAGCCCGGATGAATGTTTGGTGACAGCCTCGGGACGCCTCTACACGCCAGGAATGGCGTGCGCGCGAGTAGTGCGCCGTGCGTGTGCAGTCCCAAGATTCATTCACGGGTCGTGGTGAGCGGAGCCGTCCTGCGTGAGGAAAGATCCGCAGCATCCAGGTAGTTCATCCGCCGCATCCGTATACCCTTCGTCCTTGTGGCCGGTCTGGCGCCCGGAGTCAAACCGATCGAGAGCTCTCCCCGTTGAACCGGTTCATCGCTGCCTCGATGCCCTCGCGCACCCAGACGTCGATGGCTTCGGCGAGGGTGGGCAGCAGCGCGCGGATGGTCTCCGCGTCGGCCTTCCCCGCCTCGGAGAGCACGAACTTCGCCAGGTCGCCGCGGCGGCGTGGATCGGATGGCGCGATGCCGATGCGCAGACGCGCATAGTCCTGATGCCCGAGCGCGGCTTCGATGCTCTTGAGACCATTGTGGCCGCCCGCGCTGCCCCGGGCGCGAAAGCGATAGCTGCCCACGGGGAGCTGCACCTCGTCTACGACCACCAGCAGATCGCGCTGCGGCGACCAGCCCGCGCGCCGCAGGTAGGGACGCAGCACGCCGCCGCTCAGGTTCATGTAGGTGAGCGGCTTCACCAGCCGCACCTGCATCGGACCGACGAAACCGCTGGCGACGCGCGACTCGCCGTCCTTGCGCCAGCCCTCGACATGCCAGACGTCGGCCAGGTGGTCCACCACCCACCAGCCGACGTTGTGGCGCGTGCGCTCGTACTCCTTCCCGGGGTTGCCGAGGCCGAGGATGACTTTCACCGGCGCGTCGAGATCGCTGGTACGCGGATCGTTCCGCGCCGGCGCCGCGGCCCGGCCACCGCCGAGCAGGGAGCGCAGGAGCGCGCGGAGCACGGCGCGGAGCGTTACTCCTCGCCGCCCTCCTCGCCTTCCTTCGGCTTGCGAATGAGCTCGGGCTCCGCCGCGGCTTCCACGGCCGGGATGCCCGCGATGGGCGTCTCCGAAGCGCGCGGCGCGGACACGGTGCACACCGTCGCCTCCTCGTCGTCCAGCACCTCGACGCCCGCGGGGATGTTCAGCTGGCCCACGTGCAGCGAGTGGCCGATGGTGAGCGCGCCGACGTCCGCATCGATGTGATTCGGGATACTGGACGGATCCACGCGGATGGTGAGCTGGTGCATCACCTGATCGAGGATGCCGCCGCCGCGCACCCCCTCCGCGGTGCCGAGGAGGACGATCGGCACGTCGACGGTGACCTTCTCGCCGGCGACGAGCTCCTGGAAATCGACGTGCAGGATGTGCTTGCGGAACGGGTGGCGCTGCACCTCGCGGATGAGCGTGCGCGCCGTGCGGCCGTCGATGCTCACCTCGATGACGGTGCTCGCGGCGGACACCCGGTCGAGCAGGCGCTCGAGCTCGCGCGCGTCGAGCGCGAGCGACTGCGGCTCGCGTCCGTGACCGTAGATGATGGCGGGGACCTTCCCGCTCTGCCGGAGCTTGCGGGCGTTGCCGGTGCCGTTACCGGCCCGCGGCGCGGCGCTGAGATTGGCGGTAGCCATGCTGATGAATCCTTCCCTGCGAATGACCCACTCGTGTGCAGCGAACCGTCGTCCCTCGGGTGCTACTCTCGGAAGGCTGCGTCCTTCCTACCATGCCGGCCCATCCACGAGCGAGACGGGGCGCGGGACGATGGAAATTCAAAAAAGCGGAAACTGCGAGAACTCGAGAACTACGGAGACTGCGAAAATGGCGGGAGCTGCGAAAACTACGGAGACTGCGAGAACTACGGAAACTGCGAAAACTGCGAAAACTGCGGAAATTGCGGGCTGGAGCGGATTAGTCGAACAGGCTGCTCACCGACTGCTCGCTGTGGGTGAATCGGATGGCCTTCGACAGCAGGTCGCCCACGGAGAGCACCTGCAGCTTCGAGAAGCGGCGCTCCTCGGGGATGCTGATGGTGTCGGTGACGGCGATCTCCTCGATGGGTGCTTCGCACAGCCGCTTCGGCGCGGGGCCGGAGAGCAGCGCGTGGGTCGCGCAGCAGTAGATGTCGCGCGCCCCGAGCTCCTTGAGGGCGCGCGCCGCCTCGGCCACGGTGCCGGCGGTGTCGATCATGTCGTCCACGAGAATGCAGTCGTGTCCCGCCACCTCGCCGACGACGTTCACGACCTCGGAGACGTTCGGCGCCGGCCGGCGCTTGTCGATGATGGCGAGCGACGCGTTCAGCCGCTTCGCGAAGCCGCGCGCCATCTTGGCCGAGCCCACGTCGGGCGCCACCACCACCGGATCGTCGAGCTGCTTGCGGCGGTAATGCGTGACGAACACTGGCATCGCGTACAGATGATCCACCGGAATGTCAAAAAACCCCTGCAGCTGATGCTGGTGGAAGTCCACCCCCAGCACCCGATCGGCGCCCGCCGTCATGATGGTGTTCGCGAGCAGCTTGGCGCCGATCGGCACACGCGGCTGATCCTTGCGGTCCTGCCGCGCGTAGCCGTAGTACGGCATCACACAGGTGATGCGCGCCGCGGACGCGCGCCGGGCCGCATCGATCAGGAGCAGCAGCTCCAGCACGTTCTCGGCGGGCGGATTGGTGGGCTGCACGATGAACACATCATTCCCGCGGATGTTCTCATCGATGCGGACCGAGATCTCTCCGTCCGCGAAGCGGCCCAGGCTCAACTTCGTGAGCTCCGTGCCCAGATGCTGAGCGATCGACTCGGCGAGGGCGCGATTGGCCGAGCCGGACAACAGCTTGAGACCGTGACTCGGTACTGCCAATCCGTCCATGTCGAACGCCGGAAGTTAAAGTGCGGTAGGGAGATAGGCCAGCGGCGACAGACCGCCGCCGGGCATTGCCCCGCGTGGATTCGAACCACGATTCTGCGGTCCAAAGCCGCATGTCCTGCCATTGGACGACGGGGCAGCACGAGAGCACTGGAAATAAACCACTCGCGAAACGGAGGTCAAATAGCTTCGGGCGAAACGAGCACACGGCTGGTGTCACGATCGAAGTAGTGCACCCGCTCGGGCCTCGCGCTCAACCACACGGGCTCACCCGGACGCGGCGGTGCATGCGGCCCGGTGCGCGACACGAGATCGTGCGCCTCGGTGCGCGCGTACAGCAGCACTTCATTGCCAAGCGGCTCGACCACGTCCACCCGCGCCGCGATGCGTGGAGTGCTGCCGGGCAGCGACGGCTCCGCCTCGGGCACCAGGTCCTCGGGGCGGACCCCGGCCACCAGCGCCCCTCCGGCGCGCTGGCGCAGCGCATCGGCCTGCCACGGCAGCAGCGGCAGCACGATGCCGGGATCGTCCGGTGCCACGAAGCGCGGCGTGCCGTCCAGCGCGACGGCGCCTTCCACGAGATTCATCGCCGGGCTGCCGATGAAGGAGGCGACGAACAACGTCTCGGGCCGGTCGTACACCGCGAGCGGGGTGCCGACCTGCTCCACGCGCCCCTCGTTCATCACCACGATCCGGTCGCCCATGGTCATCGCCTCCACCTGATCGTGGGTCACATAGATCACGGTGGCGCCCAGCTCGCGGCGGATGCGCGCGATCTCGCGGCGCATCTGCACGCGCAGCTTGGCGTCGAGATTGGAGAGCGGCTCGTCGAACAGGAATACCCGGGGCTGCCGCACGATCGCGCGGCCGATGGCCACGCGTTGCCGCTGTCCGCCGGAGAGCTGTCGCGGCCGCCGTGCGAGCATGCCGCCGATGCCGAGAATGTCCGCGGCGGCGCGCACCCGCGCATCGATCTCCGCGCGCGGCAGCTTGCGCAGGCGCAGGGCGAAGGCCAAGTTCTCGTACACGGTCATGTGCGGATACAGCGCGTAGCTCTGGAACACCATCGCGATGTCACGCTCGTTGGGCGGGAGGTCGTTCACCACCCGGTCGCCGATGGCCAGCTGCCCGCCGGAGAGCGATTCGAGCCCGGCAATGATCCGCAGCGTGGTGCTCTTGCCCGAGCCCGACGGGCCCACCAGCACGACGAACTCCCCATCCTCCACCACGAGGTCCACACCGTGCACGGCGACGAACCCGTTGTCGTACACCTTGCGCACGCCCTGCAGGGTCACGCGCGCCATGCGGTCCTCTCGATGAGTCGTTCGCCCCGATGATTCGTTTTCCCGAGGGTTTTCTGTGGGGCGCGGCGACGTCCGCGTACCAGATCGAGGGCTCTCCGCTGGCGGACGGCGCCGGTGCCAGCATCTGGCAGCGCTTCGCGCACACCCCCGGACGCACCCACGACGGCGAGACGGGCGACGTCGCGTGCGACCACTACCGGCGCTGGGCCAGCGACGTCGCGCTGATGCGCGAGCTCGGGCTCACCGCCTATCGATTCAGCATCTCCTGGAGCCGCGTCCTGCCGCGCGGGCGCGGGCGCGTGAACCCCCCCGGGCTGGGATTCTACGAGCGCCTGGTGGACGGGCTGCTCGCCGCGGGGATCCAGCCGGCGGTCACCCTGTATCACTGGGACCTGCCCGCCGCGCTGGACGATCTGGGCGGGTGGCTCAACCCCGACATCGCCGGCTGGTTCGCCGACTATTCGCAGGTGCTCTTCGACGCGCTGGACGACCGCGTGCCGATGTGGGCGACGCTCAACGAGCCGTGGGTGGTGACTGACGGCGGGTACCTGCACGGCGCGCTCGCGCCGGGACATCGGAATCTTTATGAGGCGCCCATCGCCACCCACAATCTGCTGCGCGCGCACGCGGCCGCCGTGCAGGCGTATCGCGCGCGGGGCACGCACCGCATCGGCATCGTCGTGAACCTGGAGCCCAAGTACGCCGCGTCGGAGCGTCCGGAGGACGCCGCGGCGACGCGGCGCGCGGATGCGTACATGAACCGCCAGTATCTGGATCCGGTCTTGCTCGGTCGCTATCCGGAGGAGATGCCGGAGATCTTCGGCGATGCGTGGCCCGAGCACCCGGCGGCAGAGCTGGAACAGCTTCGCCAGCCGATCGACTTCGTTGGAGTGAACTACTACACCCGGAGCGTGACGCGAGACGATGCCGCCGCGTGGCCGGTGCGCGCGGGCCGGGTGCTGCAGCCGCGGCATGCGTACACCGAGACGTCGTGGGAGGTGTACCCCCCGGGGCTCACGGACGCGCTGGCGTGGCTCACCGCGCGGTACGGGAGGGTGCCGCTGTACGTCACGGAGAACGGCGCCGCGTTCTACGATCCGCCGCAGCCGGTGAACGGCTGCGTGGACGATCCCCTGCGCGTGGCCTACTACCGCGCCCACCTGCGCGCGGCACACGACGCGATGCAGGCCGGGGCGGATCTGCGCGGCTACTTCGCCTGGTCGCTGCTGGACAACTACGAGTGGAGCCTGGGCTACTCCAAGCGCTTCGGGCTGGTGCACGTGGACTACGCCACCCAGCAGCGCACGCCGAAGGCCAGCGCGCGATTCTATCAGCGCGTGATCGAATCGCGCGGCGCCATTCTGGGCGACTGACGTCCGCGTCACTCCTTGACACTCCCGAGCATGATGCCCGCCACGTAGTAGCGCTGCAGCACGAGAAAGGCGGCGAGCACCGGGAGCACGGTCACCACGGAGCCCGCCATCATCAGTTCCGTATCCTGCACGTGCTCCCCCGACAGGCTCGCGAGCGCCACCGGCAGCGTGAAGCGGCTCTGATCGCTCAGGATGATGAGCGGCCACATGAAGTCGTTCCAGGTGGCGAGAAAGGTCCAGATGGCCAGCGTCGCGAGAATGGGCGCGATCACCGGCAGCACCACCGAGCGGTAGATGCGCAGCTCGCTCGCGCCATCCATGCGGGCGGCGTCGAGCAGATCGTCCGGCACGCCCAGCGCGTACTGCCGGATGAGAAAGATCCCGAAGATGCTGGCCATCCCCGGGATGATCACGCCCCAGTAGCTGTTCACCAGGTGCAGATACTTCATGAGCAGGAAGAGGGGGAGCATCGCCACCTGCACGGGGATCACGAGCCCCAGCGCGAGCAGGCGAAAGAGCCGGTCGCGTCCGCGGAAGCGCAGCTTGGCGAGCGCGTAGCCCGCCAGGGAGTTGATCACCAGCGAGAGCACGGTGACCGACACCGACACCAGCGCGCTGTTGAAGAGATACCGTCCCACGCTCAGGCGGTCGAACAGGGTGCGATAGTGCTCCAGCGTGGGTGCCCGCGGGAAGAAGTGCGGTGGATATGTGGTGGCCTCGCCGGTGCGCATGAACGACGCCGAGAGCATCCAGAGCGTGGGGAGGAGCGCGACGACGGCGCCGCCGATGAGCAGACCGTACAGCACCGCGCGGAGCAGCATGTCGCGCGCGGCGCGCGGACGCTCGCGCGGTACCGGTGCCCCCTCCGCCGCGGCGGTAGCGAAGGCGGGCGCCGTCACGCGCGCTCCCGCTGCACGCGAAGCTGTAGCAGCGTCCAGAGGAGGATGATGAGGAACAGGATGAAAGCGATGGCGGCGGCAACGCCCATGCGCCACCAGCGGAAGCCCTCCTCGTACATGAAGAGCACCAGGCTCGTGGTGGCCCGCAGCGGGCCGCCCCCCGTCATCACGTAGGGCTCGGCAAAGAGCTGGAAGTAGCCGATCATCGTCACGACGCCGACGAAGAGAAAGGTGGGCGCGAGCTGCGGGATGGTGATGTGGCGGAACCGGCGCCACGTTCCCGCGCCGTCGATGCGTGCGGCCTCGTACAGCTCCTCCGGGATGCTCTGCAGGCCCGCGATGAAGATGAGCATGTTGTAACCGAAGTTCTTCCACACGGCCATGAGAATGATGGCGGGCATGGCCCAGTGCGGATCGCCCAGCCAGTCCACCGGGGCGATGCCCAGGTGGCCGAGCAGGTAGTTGAGCAGCCCGTAACGCGGGTGGTAGAGATACCGCCAGACGATGGCGATGGCGACGAGGGTAGTGACGAAGGGGGTGAAGTACAGGGTGCGAAAGAGCCCGCGCAGCCGCACGGCGCGTGCGCTCACGAGCAGCGCGGCGCCGAGCGAGACCGCGACCGTGAGAGGGCCGCCGACCAGCGCGAAGTAGAAGGTGTTCCGGACCGCGATCCAGAAGGTCGGGTTGTGCAGCAGGTCGGCGTAGTTCCGCAGCCCCACGACGCGCGCGAGCGACGCGTGGCCGATGGCGTAGATGTCGAAATCGGTGACGCTGAGGAGCAGCGACGCAACCACCGGCAGCAAGAAGAAGATGCCGATGAGCGCGAGCGCGGGCGCCAGAAACCACAGCGCCGCGCGTGCCTGGGCACGCTCCGGTCCGCGCCTCACCGCGCCGGTTCCGCCGAGCGCGCGGCGCGCCGCGCGAGCAGCCAGCGGCGCTTCTCCAGGATCTGATTCACGTCGCGGTCCAGGGTGGCGAGCGCGCGGTCCGCCGGCACGCCGCCCCGAATGGTCGCCTCGGCGGCTTCGATCACCTTGCTGTCGATGAGCTCCATCTCGGGCACCTTGGGCTGCGGCCGCACGCGCTGGAGCTGCACGTAGAAGGTGCGCGCCGCGGGATCGCCCATGAGCGCGGGGTCGCGCCAGGTGTCCAGGCGCGCGGGCAGATCGCCGCTCAGCTTCCAGAAACGGCGCTGCTGCTCGGCGCTGGAGAGAAACTCCACCAGCCGCCAGGCGGCGTCCTTGTGCGCGGAGCCGCGGAAGATCACGAGGCTGGAGCCGCCCGCGAGCGACACGCCTGACGAGTCGCCGGTCGGCCCGGGCAGGGGCGCGGTGGCCCAGGCGTGCTGCAGACTGTCCGGCAGCCGGCGGCGCATCTCGCCGATGTTCCAGGGCCCCGTGATCCACATGGCGAAGGTGCCGCGCGCGAACTCCTGGTACACGTTGGCGATATCGGCATTGCTGAACACCGGCGCGAGCCCGTCGCGGAAGATGCCGACGTAGAAGTCGAACGCGCGCCGGAAGGCGGAGTCGGAGAAGGCGCCGAAGCGGCCGCTGTCCTTGAGCAGCGGCGAGCCCGCCTGCATGCCGAGGATCACCGGCTGCGCCCACTCGTTGGTGGGGAGAAAGATGGGGTACTGGCGCGGGCCGTCGATGCGCCGCACGGCCTGCATCGCCGCGCGCCAGCCCGCCCAGCTGGAGGGGATGCTGTCGTAGCCCGCGCGCTTCAGGAGGTCGGTACGGTAGAAGATCACGCGGGTATCCACGTACCAGGGCACGCCCATGGCCTGGCCGTCGAGGACGTTCGTGTCCCAGATCCCCTGGAAGAAGGCCTTCGGCCTGACGAGCGCCGAGCGTCCGATCCAGGGATCCAGCGGCTCGAGCGCCTCGATGGCGCTGAACTCCGGCACCCAGGAGTTTCCCAGCTGCGCGACGTCCGGTGTCGCCTCGCCGACGAAGGCCGTGAGCAACTTCTCATGGGCCGCGGTCCACGGCATGGACTGCACGGCGACGTGGATGCCCGGGTTCACCCGCTCGAACTCGCGCACGAGCTGCTGCACCTGCTCCCCCTCGGCGCCCATGGCCCAGAAGCGGATGGAGACCGCGCCGTCCGGCGGGGCGGGGTGACAGGCCATCAGCAGACAGAGCGCCCCCGCACCCCACGCCCTGCCTCCGCCCCCCGCCCACTGCCCCATGCCCCACATCACAGCCATCCGCCCGTGAATCCCGCGCGCTCGAGCCCGCGGCGGATGTAGGGGCTGCGGCGCAGCAGCGACCAGATGAGCCCCGTACGATAGTTCTCGGTCATGATGAGGATCGGCCCCTGATCGATGCCGAGGTAGTCGACGTCGAACCAGGCGATCCCCGGCACCACGCGCCCGTACTTCGTCTGTGCCGCGTTGGCCAGGGTGGGATTGAGCGCGTCGAGAAAGCCGTAGCGGGTGAACAGCGTGTCGCCGTAGCGCGCGCGCATCGACTTCAGCCCGGGCACCACGAGCTCCGGGGCGAAGGCGATGGAGCCCCCGGCCGCGGTGGGCGCGATGGTGCCGTCGTCGCGCACCTCGGTGGCGGCGGCGCCGCGCGCCGTGTACGAGTAGAAGCGGCGCTGCACCCCGTCGACGGCGAGCGTCGTGTCCATCGGGCCGTCGGAGGCGGTGAGCCCCCAGAGATCGGCGCCATAGCCGCGCCAGCCGTCGGGGTTGTCCAGCGCGTAGGCGTGTTGCGCGTAGGTGGCGCGGCGGGAGTTCTCGAAGTAGTCGATGCCGCGGCCGCGCATGTACGCATCCTGTATGCCGCGGAAGTCCACGAACATCTGTGAGTACTGATGCCCGAACAGCGGCGCGAAGTTGACGTGCGCCTGGCCGTAGTAGGTGCGCCACTGGTAGGTGCTCGTCCACGCCGGCCACGCGGCGGGGTCCACCGGGTGGGTGGGGGAGCCGAGGGCGAGCAGGTAAAGGATCATCCCCTCGTCGTAGCCGCGCCAGTCGGCGTCGATGAAGCCGTGCTCGGGGAACCAGCCCATGCTGACGAACGGGGGGCGCGGCTGTGCCCAGGTCCAGTCCACGCGCGCGTAGATCGAGTCGGCCAGCGCGCGGATGCTGGTCTCGTCGGGGTCGGTGCCGTCGAAGTACTCGCGGCAGACGAGGATCCCTGCGAGCAGCAGGGAGGTATCGATGGTGGACAGCTCCACCGTCTGGAAGCGGTAGCCGGTGTCCATGTCGAGAAAGTGATAGAAGAATCCGTGATAGCCGCTGATGGCGGTGCCGGCGGAGTCCTGCGGCAGGTGCCAGAGGAAGTCGAGGGTGGTCTTCACGCGGGCGCGGGCGTCGGCGCGGGAGACGTAGCCGCGCTCGACGCCGATGGGATACGCCGCGAGGCCGAAGCCGACGGCGGCGATGCTGGAGAACGATTTCGTGGGCCAGCGGTCGGGCACGAGGCCGTTGGCCGGATTGGCGGTGTCCCAGAACCAGCGGAAGGTCCGGGTCTCGAGGGTGTCGAGGAAGGGATCGTTCCGGTAGGCGGGGGAGGGGCCGGTGATGCTGGCGGGGGCGCTGCTGGACGAGCAGGCGGCGAGGCCGAACAGCAGGGGCGCCACCGCCAACCCCGTTCTGGCCCGAAGCACGCGGTTCAGCGCTGACGTCACGTCAATCACGCGAAAGTGAATCTCGGCACAGACGAAAGACAGGAATCGCTCTTATTGCGATCCCTGTCTACTGTCTGTACGGGAGCCTCTGTCACATGAGTCTCCGGATCCTCACCTCAGAAATTCAGTTCCGCTCCGAGCTGGTACCGGCGGGCATCGGTGACGACACAGGTGGCGCTTCCGAACGCGGGATTCGATATAATTGTTCCATTGTTATCAATGACGCGCGCGCCCGTGTTGTAGCAGCCGAGATTGTTGTGATTAAGGGCGTTGAACACGTCGAGCACCACGCCGTACGACACGCCGCCGAAGCTCGGGAAATCCTTGCGCAGCCGCAGGTCCACGGTCTGATATGGGAACGTGCCCGGTACGGTGAATCCCCCGCGCTCGTACGGGTTAATATCCGTGGCCGAGCAGAAGCGGGTATTACAACCCACGTCCTGCCGGTACTTGCCCCCAAGCGTTACCAGTCCTGAAAACTGGGTCCCGAATAGGTACGGCATGTCAGTGATCCAGTTGGCGACGATCCGTGTCTTCTCGTCGTTCGCTGGATGCCTCGGAATGCTCGCCGACGTCGGGAAATCGAAGTCGTCGCCCAAAAGATCGGCGCCCTTCAGATCGCGCCTGGCATAGTTCACCGATAATCCGGCGCCCCAGCCGATGGCGTGCAGCCCGGTGCGCATGTAGGGCCGCTCGAGCTGGAGTTGCAGCGCATTATACCAGGTCTCCTTGTCGTTGGTGGAATAGATAAAGTTACTGAAACCGTGCGGCCCGAGATCGAAGCTCGTACAGCAACGGCCGGCGGTGTCGACGCCGAAATTCGCCCAGTTGAGCGCCATCAAGTCATACGCGTGCACGTAGGCGTAGGTCAGCGTGGCTGCAAAGCGACCGAAGAGCTGCCGCACCCCGAGATTGGCCTGCTGGGAACGCGGTACCTTGGCCTGGTTATCAATGAACCAGACCTCCTGGAGACCTGACGTGTGGGCGAGCTGGTCCAGAACTGTGCGGTCAGTCGTCAGATACGAATCGTTCCACGCCACCTGCCCTGGGCCAGGGGTCGCGCCCTTCGGCGCAAAGCGAACGGTGAACGCCGGATGGGTGATCTTCTGACTCTCGTCGATGGCGTACAGATCGAACGGTATACGGTCGTAGTACAGTCCCCAGCCTCCGAAAATCGTCGTCCGGTCTGCCCCATCAACTGCGTAGGAGAAGCCGAGCCGAGGCTGGAAGGCGCCGTAGAATGGCTTGCGGTTACTTCCATTGCTGATGTAACGGCTGAGGTCCAGCGGGTTGGGAAGCTGGTTGTTGTAGCGCATCAACGTATCCACCGCGTTTCGCGGCGTTACGAAGTCGCGATTCAGCATAAACGACTCGAAATCCCAGCGAATGCCGACATTCAACGTCAGGCGACGCACCGGCGTCCAGTCATCCTGAATGTAGGCGCCAATCTGGTTGTTGTGGGCGTTGAACCTCGGATTACCGGTCTGGTACAGGAGCTGGAATGGCGACTGGAAGTTGTAAGTCTGCGTGCCGTTCCCGGTATTGGCCGTCGCGGAGTACTGAAACTCGGGCGTGCTATTGTTGTCCTTCAGCACGTCATAATTGACGAAGTCAATACTGAGCCCCGTTTTGAAGACGTGGTCCCCGGCACCACGAAAACCCGAGTAGGTGAGGTCGTTCCGCAGTCCCAAACGCTTTTGCTTGTAATCCTGGACACTGAGATTGCTGCCGATGAATGCCTCACCACCCGAGTAAAAGTAGTGTCGTACCGGGATGCCCGGCATGTTTGGCGCCGGGTTCCGGCGGAAATCCGAGTAGTCGATCTTCGCTTCATTGAGCATCGCTCCCCTTACGTACGTATGCCTCAACTGCGCGATGCTCACGTTCTGCCGATAATCGACGGCCTCCTCGTAAACTCGATTGCCACCAAAGTCGCGGACGTCAGTCTCGCGACGACTGCTGATGCTCAGTTCGGCGCTTGAGTTCTCCGAGAAGGAGTTATCCAACTTCCCGAAGAACAGGTCCTCGCGAAATGGCGATGTAAAGGTGCCGTTGTACCGGGTCACGTTCACCGTGTCGAGCGCAGGGAAGCCCGACGGCGGCGTCGCGATGTTGACGCGGCTCGCGCGATCCTGGTAGTTCCCCTCGTAGGACGCGAAGATGTGCATCTTGTCCTTTATGATCGGTCCGCCGATGCTGAGGGCGCTCAGCGTGCGCTTATAGTCCGGCTTTTGAAACGCGGCGGGATTCTTCGACTTGTCCGCGCGCTGGAAGCTGTCCAGCGCCACCATGTTCTTGTTTTGGAACGTGACGAGCGCATTGCCGCTCCAGTCGTTCCCGCCGGACTTGGTCGTTGCCGTGATGATCGCACTCGATGCCTTCTGGTACTCCGCCTTGAAGTTCTGTGTGATGACCCGATACTCCTGGACCGCATTCTGCGGGAAGGGATTCCCACGGCTTGCGTCCTGGCCGGAGATGCCGCCGGCGGTCAAGTCGTTCTTGAGACTCGTGCCGTCGATGAAGAGGTTAACGGCACTGGGCGGCTGGCCATTGGCCGAGAAGGTCTTGAACTGCGCCACGCCGTTGATGCGGTCTTCGGTTACTGTCACGCCAGGCGCAAGGACCGCCAGGTCGAGAAAGTTGCGATTTGGCGTCGGTAACTGTTCGATCTGCTGCGGGGACACGTTCGTGGCCACTTCCGACGTGCGGGTCTCGACGGTGGGTGCCGCAGTTATCGCCACTGGACCGAGGGTGACCGCCTGCGGGGTCAATGTGAAGTTCTGGATCTGTGTGGCACCGATCTGCACCACCACGCGGCGTGTGGCCGGCGAGAAGCCGATCCGCCGGACGGTCACGTCGTAGGTGCCCGGAACGACGCCGAGAAGCACATACGTGCCGTCATCGCGTGTTTGAGTGGCGCGCGGAATGCCGCTGGCAATATTCCGCGCCAAAACCTGGACACCGGTCAGGGGTGCACCCGCGTCGCTCACCACGGTTCCCCGAACCGTGCCGGTGGAGGTTTGGGCCGGCGAGCGGCGGACAGGCACCGCGATAGACAGCACGGCGAGTGCGAGTGCGGCGACGATCTGGCCGAAAGGTCCATTTCGTGTCATTCGGAAAACCTCCCGACGTTGAGGAAAGGCGAGCAACGGAGGTCCGACGCCGTTCGCAGGAGCATGAACGGTGACAGTTCTCCGCCGCGAGTGTCAAGCTCCGTCGCGGCCCTACGCCACCTCAACTCGCGCCACGCGCTCCGCGGTCACGGTCGCCAGCGCGCGCCCGCCTTCCGCGCGCAGCGCGTGCGTCAGCTTCGCC
>DATEPM010000168.1:0-5211 GCA_035273185.1 Gemmatimonadaceae bacterium | reverse complement strand
GCGAGCAGTACGTCCGCCGGCACTTCCATCGCGACTGGCGCGACGTCACCAACTACCACCTGTGCCTCGACACCCACTGGCTGGGCATCGACCGGGCAGCGGAGCTGGTGGTGCGGTTGGCGCGGGAGCGGTTCGGGCTCTGAGCGGCGCCGGTCGCGTTAGCGCTCTCGGACAGTGACTTCCCCGCCCCCCGGGTGTATGCTTTGCTGAGGAGGCCAGGCATGCGCTTTCACACCTACACGAAGTTCAGCCCGGAGATGGCCGACGCGGTCGATCTCCAGTCGCTGCTCGACAAGCTCGCGGACTTCCTGCTGCAGTCCGGCTTTGCCGGCGGGAAGAACCAGCCCTACTACGGCTGGGACTTCGGCGAGGATGGGGACCGCTCGATGGAGGCCCTGCGCCAGGCCATCCTCAAGGCGCTCGTCGAGAGCGGACAGTTCTCCCCGGAGATGCTCGAGGCGCTCCGTGGCGAAGGGGACGAGGAGGCGCAGGCGAAGCTCGCCAAGCTGCTCGATGACCTGGTGCAGCGGCTCATCAACGAGGGCTTCCTCTCCATGGACGCCCCGCCGCAGATGCCCGCGGGACACCAGCCGCTCGAGGGCCCGGGCAGCATCAGCAAGGCCGCGGCGCGCGACGTCCAGTTCAATCTCACCGACAAAGGCATCGACTTCCTCGGCTACAAAACGCTGCGCGGGCTGCTCGGTTCCCTGGGGAAATCCAGCTTCGGCAGCCACGATACCCAGTATCTCGCCACCGGAATCGAGAGCGACGGCTGGAGCAAGACCTACGAGTTCGGCGACGTGCTGAACCTCGACGTCAACGAGACGCTGAAGAACTCGCTCGTGCGTACGGGAAAGATCGAAGTCCCCATGGATCTCGATTACCAGGATCTCATGGTGCGCCAGGCGGAGTACCGGTCGTCGTGCGCGACGGTGCTGATGCTCGACTGCTCTCACTCGATGATCCTGTACGGCGAGGATCGCTTCACCCCTGCCAAGAAGGTGGCGCTCGCCCTCACGCACCTGATCCGCACGCAGTTCCCCGGCGACTCGCTCAAGGTGGTGCTGTTTCACGATTCCGCCGAGGAGATCCCGCTGGCGGCACTGGCCACGGCGCAGGTGGGGCCGTACCACACCAACACGGCGGAGGGGCTCAAGCTCGCTCGCCGGCTGCTGCTGGCGCAGAAGAAGGACATGCGCCAGGTGATCATGATCACCGATGGCAAACCCAGCGCGCTGACGATGCCCAACGGCCAGATCTACAAGAACTCCTTCGGCCTGGATGCCACCGTCATTGCGCAGACGCTGCGCGAGGTGGCCAACTGCCGCCGCAGCGGCATCATGATCAACACCTTCATGCTCGCCCGCGACCGCTCGCTAGTGGAGTTCGTGAAGCGCGTCTCCGAGATCAGCCGCGGCAAGGCCTACTTCACTACCACCATGACGCTGGGGCAGTTCATCCTCATGGACTTCCTCAAGCGGAAGACGCGGAAGGTTAGTTAGGCAGTGCGGAGCGAGGCGCCGCCAGGGACGCGTGCGGCTCCGGCCGGCCGCGTGGGGTGGGTGGCGCGTGGTGGGGGCCGACACGCGCGGCGTGGGAGCGTCTGACACGAGACGGGGGGTGGAGGCGCTCAGGGGTCGCCCCCCAAGCGCTCGTGGTCGACACCCGCCCGCTGGCGGGTAGGCACGCACACGCTGGCTGGTAGCGTCATACGCGCGCGAGGGTGCTGCCCACGCGCGCGGCGTGGAGGTGCCAGCGCACGAGTGTGGGACGCCGATCGAGCCCCGTGGCTGCCGTCAAGGGGGCGGGTAGGTTCGGCGGTTGCTCAGGTGGGCCTCGCGGCGCGCGCGCGTTGGGCCGCCGGCGCGCCGGCGTAGCTACCCGCGAGCGTAACCGTGCGTGCGCGTGCGCAAGATGGTGGCCCTCGGCACGGCGCCGCGTGGTGTTCCTCCGCCCGCGCGGTGGCACGCGGCGCGCCGGCGGGTGGCCTTTCATATGAAGTGCGGTCTGCCCGGGCGCGCGCGGCGTGGGACCTGGAGCTTACTTCGGGTGGCGCTCGAAACTCGCGGCGCAAAAGTCGCGTGCACAGCGGTGAAAGTCCGCTGCACCCAGTGGAAAATCCCGGTGCAAGAGGTTGAAATCGCCCTGACAGCGCCAGAGAAATCTGCTCGACGGAACCCGAAATCAGCCGACGGCCGGTGTGAAGTCCGTCGCCTGCGGACCCAGGTCGACTTCACTGGACCCGAAGTCCACTGAATCGTGGAGTGAATTCGGCTGCAAGCTGGAGCGAAGTCCGCCGACAAGGGCTCGCAACTCCGCCACAGTCCGTAAGAAGTCGTCGAGATCCGGGAGGAACTGGATCCCCACCCGGCGCGAAGCGTACCTCCGTCGCGGCAAACTCCGCCGCACCGAACGCAAACAGCCCTGCACCCGGCAATGAACGTTTCACGTCGGACGCGAAAGCTTCATCTTCATCACGCGATAAAGCCGCCGCACTCCGGCTGATGTCAGCCGCACCGACGGTCATCTACGCGTCGCGTCCGGCAGAACCGAGGGGCACCCACGGCTTTCTCCACGACCCTCAGATCTCTTTCGCAAGGATGCGCCGCAGCATCTCCGTGTCCAGGTTCCCACCACAGAACGCCACGGCCACTCGTTTCCCGGACAGCCTGTCGCTCAACTTCCGCACCGCCATCACACCCATCGCGCCGGCACCCTCCACAAGATTGTGCGTGGTGGAGAGAATGAGTCGGACGCCCTCCGCTATCTCCTGCTCGGTGAGCGTGACGAAGCCGGCCAGCCCTTCCTGGAGCGGAGCGAAGGTGAGGTCGTACGTCGAACGTGTCGCCACTCCTTCTGCCAGCGTCTTCGCCTGTGCCGACGTGCGGCGCTCGCGCGCGTGCCAGGAGTCGTGCTGCGCCGGCGCGCCGGCTGCCTGGACCCCGTAGACTTCGATATTCGGCGCCAGGGTGCGCGTAACCGTGAGCGCGCCCACGGCCTGCGACCCACCGCCGATGGCGAGGACGATGGCGTCCAGCACACCGTCCCGCGCCTGGTCGACGATCTCCAGCGTCATCGTCCCCGCGCCCGCAATGATGAGCGGATCATTGGTGGAGTGCGCGACCACCCTTCCTTCTGCGCGCGCGATGCGCTGCATCGCGTCGATGGACTCGTCGTAGTCGCGCCCCTCCTCTACGACCGTCGCTCCCCACGCTCGCATTGCCGCGTTCTTCTGCGGGTTGTTGCCGCGCGGCACACAGATGGTGGCGCTGGTACCTAGCAGCGCCGCGCCGTAGGCGATCCCCTGCCCATGATTGCCAGTGGACGCCGCCACCACCCCGCGCTCGCGCTGCTCCGCGTCCAGCGTCGTCATGAACGACAGCCCGTTGCGGACCTTGAACGAGCCCGTGGGCTGGTGGTTCTCGTGCTTCGCCAGCACGCGGATGCCGCCGCCCACCGCCTGGTCCAGCAGCGGATAGCCCCGCAGTGGAGTGGGAGCGAGATACCGGGCCAGTCGCTCCCGGGCCGCGAGCACGTCGTCCAGCGTGATCGGCCATGCCGTTCCCTGAGTTGCAGTCATGGCTCAACGTTATCGCCACTCCTCCCGGGATTGCTAGATTCTCCCGCACCATGATCTGGTACATCGCCCTCGGGAGCGCCTTCGGCGGCGCGGCGCGGTACTACCTCGGTAGCTTCATCCAGCAGCGCGCCGGCAGCGGGTTTCCCGTAGGCACGCTGATCGTGAACATCACCGGCTCGTTCCTGCTCGGTCTCCTGCTGCGCTACGCGCTCGGCACGGAGTCCATCTCCCCCGAGGTGCGCGCCCTGCTCACCACGGGCTTCTGCGGCGGGTACACCACCTTCTCGACGTTCACCTACGACACGCTGATGCTCGTCGAGGACGGGCAGCACCAGCGCGCGCTGGTGTACGTTCTGTTGAGCGTGATCGCCTCGCTGATCGGCGCCTGGTTGGGATTCACCGCCGCCCGCGAGCTGCTGGCGCTGCGCACACGGGTGTGATGCCACGGACTCCCGGAGGAGCGATGCACGGTTTGGAGGGCGAGCGCGTGCTGATGCGCATCCACATCGGCGAGCGGGACAAGTACGAGGGGCGGCCGCTGTATCAGCAGATCGTGGAGCTGCTGCGTCGAAGGCACTACGCCGGCGCGACCGTCGTTCGCGCGATCATGGGCTTCGGCGCCAGCAGCCACCTGCGCACCGACCGGTTTCTGGAGCTGTCGCTCGACCTGCCCATCGTCGTGGAGTGCGTGGAGACGCAGGAGAAGATCGACGCGATCCTTCCCGAGATCGATCGGATGATGGGGGGCGGACTCATCACGCTCGAGCGGGCGCATGTCCTCATCTATCGGGCCGGCGACGCGATGCAGTAGACCAACGGAGCGGAACTGCGAGAGGGGCGGAACGGCGAGGACCACGGATGAATCGATTCGGCATCATGGAGCGCAAACCGGGAGCTGGGTTCAGAGGCATTCCCGCGGCACGCCGGGCAGTGTTCGGGCGGAAGCTGCGGGCGTGGTATCGGCGGCATGGGCGCGATCTGCCCTGGAGGCAGACGCGGGATCCGTATCGCGTGCTGGTCTCGGAATTGATGCTCCAGCAGACGCAGGTCGCGCGCGTGTTGATGTTCTATGGCGAGTTCCTGCAGCGCTTTCCCACCCTCGCCGATCTTGCCCGGGCGCGGCCGGCGCGGGTTCGAGAGGCGTGGGAGGGGCTCGGCTACTACGCGCGGGCGCGGAACCTTCACGCGATTGCGCGCGAGGTCACTGACCGCGGGCGCGAGCCCGATCGCACCCTGCCTGCCGACCCCGAGGCGCTGCGCGGCCTGCCGGGCATCGGACGCTACACCGCGGGCGCCGTCGCGTCCTTCGCATACGAGCGGCGTGCGGAGCTGGTGGACACCAACGTCGCCCGCGTGCTGCACCGCGCCTTCGCGCCACGCGTGAACCCGAAGACTGCACGTGGCCAGAAGGTGCTCTGGGAGATCGCCCGGTTTCTTCTCCCCCGCTCCGGCAAGCACGCCTGGGCCCACAACCAGGCCCTGATGGAGCTCGGCGCGCTGATCTGCACGGCGCGCGTGAGGCACTGCACTCGCTGCCCCGTACGCCGTGAATGCTCGAGCGCCCGCGAAGGCGCCACTGAGGAGACCTAACCTCTCCTTTCCCCGCCCCCCGCCCCCCGCCCCCCTGTCAG
>DATEPM010000167.1:0-4732 GCA_035273185.1 Gemmatimonadaceae bacterium | reverse complement strand
GCTACTGGACGACGACGGCGAGCGTGCGCATCCGCGCCGCGCGCCGTTTTCGATTTTTCACGTCGTCACCCTTGCGCCGTCCGGTGCTCCGCCCGTGCCGTCCCGCTGTCCTCGACGTAAGCAGCCGCGCAGTTCAGGCGTCGTTTCGTAGCCACGCCCGTCAGTAGCCACGCCCGTCAGTAGCTACGCCGTTCCGTAGCTCGCCGTTCCGTAGCTCGTCGTTCTGCTGCTTCGCCGTTCCGTAGCTCGTCGTTCCGTAGCTTCGCCCTTCCATAGCTCGTAGTTCAGTTGTTGTAGCTCGTAGTTCAGTTGTTACTGATCTCCGCGATATCCGCCGTTGGAATGTCGATTGGCCTTGCCTGGATGGCCGGTAAACCCGCCTTCCCGAGCAGATCGTTGACCCGCGGCAGCCCGCTGTCGAGCGTGCGGCGCAGGATGCCGAGCTGCACGTCCAGCTGCTTCGAGAGCTCGGTGAACACCGCGTACGACTGCTCCGTCGGGCGGCCGTCGGCGCTGCCCACCACGCCCATCAGGGCGCCGATCTTGTTGTTCAGCCGGATCGGGAAGTTCAGCGGATCCTCATTCGCGCGGTTCTGCGTCTGGTAGATGGAGTCCTCCACCTGCGTCAGCGCGCCCTCCAGTGCCGTGGCCGCGGTGCCGTACGCGGCCTGCTGCGCCGTCGGCACGCGCTGCTGCCGTGCGCCGAGCTCGTGCTTCACGTACCGGATCGTCTTCACGGCGTCGTTCGCCTCCGAGAAGCGGTCGCGGATCCTCATCAGCAGCCCGAACTGCTCGGCATAGTCCGCCTGGGTCACGCCCTTCAGGCGCGGATCGGCCAGCAGCCGGAATGACTCCGTTCCCACCGGCTTGCCGTCCACGGCGAGCCGGGCGCGGTACGTCCCCGGCGGCGCCATCGGCCCGAACGCGCCGGCGGACCAGAGGATCATCCCGCGAAACGCGTCCGGCGCGGGGTAGCGCATGTCCCAGGTGAAGCTGTTCACGCCCCGCCGGTCCGGCGCGCGCGGCGCGGGGGCGGGGCGCCAGCCCGGCTCCTCCTCCCCCTGGCTGGCCGAGGGCAGCTCGGTGGTGTTGGAGATCTTGCGAATGCTGTCCTGCGAGTAGCCCAGCGCGCGCAGGCTGTCGGTGAGCGACCGGCGCGCGGCCGCGCGGCGCACCGAGTCCGCCGCCGTCGCCGAATCCTGTGCGCTGCTGAACGAGCGGATCACCTTCCCGGCAGCGTCCAGGATGTCCAGCGTCACGCGGTGTCCCGGCGCCTTGAGCCAGTACTGGATGATGGCGCCGCTCGGCGGGTTCTCCCCCACCGGATGCACCGGCGCCTGCCCCGCCTGCTGGCCACGGCGCCCGCCGCGGAACCCGCCGCCCCACTGCATGCGATACGCGTCGGCGGGCTTGAACAGATGTGAATCGCTCGCCATCACCTCATCGCTCATCTGCTCCAGCGACGAGATGTTGTCCATGATCCAGAAGCCCCGCCCATGGGTCGCGAGCACCACGTCGCCATCCTTGTAGATGAGATCGTGCACCGGCACGATCGGCAGGTTGAGCTGCAGCCGCTGCCAGGAGCGGCCGTCGTCCGGCGAGAACCACACGCCGCGCTCGGTGCCCGCGATCAGCAGTCCGCGCTTGTTCGGATCCTCGCGCACCACGCGCGTGAACTCGGTGCTGTCGATCCCCGCGTCGATGCGCGTCCAGCTCTTCCCGAAATCCGTGGTCTTCCAGAGCAGCGGGCGGTCGTCATCCAGCTGGTAGCGGTTGGCCGCCACGTACGCGATGCCCTGGCCGAAGCGCGACGCGTCGATGCTGGACACCCGCGTGTACTTCTGCATGTCGGGAGGCGTCACGTCGGCCCAGGTCTTTCCGCCGTCGCGCGTCACGTGGATCTTGCCGTCGTCCGATCCGGCCCACAGCACGCTGCCCGAGAGCGGCGACTCCTCGATCACGAAGACGACGTTGTAATACTCCACCGACGTCTGGTCCTTGGTCAGCGGCCCGCCCGAGTTCCCCTGCGTGCGCTTGTCGTTGTAGGTGAGATCCGGGCTGATGGTGGTCCAGCTCTGGCCGCCGTTGGTGGACTTGTGCACGTACTGCGAGCCGATGTACGTCACGTTCGGGTCGTGCTGCGACACGATGATCGGGAACGTCCACTGGAAGCGGTACTTGAGATCCATCGCCGGATGGCCCATCGGGTTGTCGGGCCAGGGATTCACGTTCCGCTCGATCCCGGTACGCATGTCCTTGCGGGTGATCAGGTTCCCGTAGCTGCCCGCGAACACGATGTCCGGGTCGTCGCCGCGCGCCGCGATCCAGCCCGACTCCCCGCCCCCCGCGTCCTTCCATTCGCCGATGTCGATGGCCCCGCCCGGGCTCCGCGAGGGACCGCACATCGTGGAGTTGTCCTGCTGCGCGCCGCATACGTGATAGGGAAAGTGCGTCGTCGCGATCACGTGATAGAACTGCCCGGTGGCGTAGTCCTCGTCCGTCCACGTCTTTCCCCCATCCGCGCTCACCTCGGCGCCGCCGTCGTCCGTCTCGATCATGCGGTTCGCGTCGTTCGGCGCGATCCACAGGTGATGCGAGTCGCCGTGGTGCAGCCCGCGTACCGGCTTGAACGTCTTGCCGCCGTCGGTGGACTTCTGGAACGAGACGTTGTTCACGTACACCACGTCGGCGTTCTTCGGGTCGGCGTGGATGCGCATGTAGTACCACGCGCGCTGCGTCAGCGCGTTCTCCCCGTTCATCTTCTGCCAGGTGGCGCCCGCGTCGTCCGAGCGGTACACGCCGCCGCCGTGGGCCTCGATGATCGCGTACACGCGGTTGGGGTTGGCGCCCGACACCGTGACGCCGATGTTGCCCCAGATCCCCTGCGGCAGCCCCGGATTGCGGGTGAGCTCCGTCCAGTGGTCGCCCCCGTCCGTGGACTTGAACAGACCACTATACGTGCCGCCGGACGAGAGCGTCCAGGGCGTGCGATACACCTGCCAGAAGCCGGCGTACAGCACGTTCGGGTTGCTCGGATCCATCACCAGCTCCACGGCGCCCGCGGAATCGCTGCGGAAGAGCACCCGCTCCCAGGTGTGCCCCCCGTCCTTCGAGCGGTAGACGCCGCGCTCCGGGTTCGGCGCCCACACGTGCCCCAGCGCGGCGACGTACACCAGATCGGGATTGCTGGGGTTCACCACGATGTCGCCGATCTGCCGGGTCTCCTTGAGGCCCATGTACGTCCAGGTCTTGCCCGCATCGGTGGTCTTCCACACGCCGTCGCCGTGCGAGACGTTGCCGCGCAGCGGGTACTCCCCGCCGCCCACGTACACGATGTCGGGGTTCGACGGCGCCACCGCGATCGCGCCGATGGTGCCGCCGAAATACCGGTCGGTCACCGGGGACCAGGCCTCGCCGCCGTCGACGGACTTGAAGACGCCGCCGCCGGTGGTGCCCAGGTAGTACTCGTTAGGTCGCGCGGCGCTCCCCGTCGCCACCACCGACCGGCCGCCGCGGTACGGCCCGATCTCCCGCCAGCGCACTCCCCTGAACGCCGCGGAGTCGTAGCCGAGCCGGATACCGGCCATGTTGGGAGCGGTGGTGTACGGCCGCGTCGGACGGCTGGGCGGCCGGCGCGTAGGCTGCTGGGCACTCGTGAGCGCGGGAAGGACGACGAGGGCGATCGCGGCCGCCAGGCCAGGCGATGCACCCCGGTGGGCGAGGGACGAGCGGATCACTGCGGCCTCCGAACGGGCAAGGGTGGGGTCAGGCCCGTCGAAGTAGCCGAGTTTTTGAACCGATTTCAAGGGTGGGGCAGGGGGCAGGGGGCAGCGGACTTGGGCCCAACCCCACGTTCAGGGCCGAAGGCCCTGTCTCCTTCCCCCCGCCCCCTGCCCCACGCCCTACGCCCTACTTCAATGCGTCGACGTTGATCGTGTGCTCGGCCAGGGCGGTGAGGGTGTGATCCGCCTCGCCCTCCTCGTCCAGCGTGCGCTGCAGCAGGTCCGCCTGATCGGCCAGGCCCAGCAGGTGCGCATAGGTGCGGGCGCAGCCGTAGCCGGCCATCTCGTAATGCTCGATCCGCTGCGCGGCGCCGATCATCGCGGCGTCCAGCACATCCGAGTCCTTGAAATCCTTCATCACCTCGTTGCCCTCGGCGATCAGCCCTCGCATTCCCTTGCAGGTCTTCCCCTCGGCACTTTCCCCGAGCTCGCCGAAGATCCGGTCCAGGCGGGCAATCTGCTGTTCCGTCACCGAGAGGTGCTGCTGGAACGCGCGCTTGAGCTCGGGGTGGGACGTCTTCTCGATCATCTTCGGCAGCGCGTCCACGATCTGCTCCTCTGCATCGTGCAGATCCTTGAGCTCCTCGACGTACAGCTTGTGCAGCGATTCGCGAACCATGGTCCCTCCTCCTTCACTCGGTCCGTCCATAACGGTCGGCAGGCACCGCTTCCACCCGCCGCGAGGGGTGAGAGAGAGCAGGAACCCTGCCGTCGACATTACGCATGAGGATGCCTCGGGCTGGACCCAATGCCGATGCGCCAACTGGCCCCAATGACGAATGCTCGGGCGGGCCCCAATGACGAAGGGGTGACGCATGAGGCGGATGCCATCGGATGCTGCGGATCGCTCCCGGTGGCGAGAGCACGCCGATTGCGACGAGCCCGGACCATGACTTTGGGAACGGCCTCGGGCAGCTCCGACGCGGCAGGAAAGGCGCGCGTTCGAGTAG
>DATEPM010000166.1:0-6170 GCA_035273185.1 Gemmatimonadaceae bacterium | reverse complement strand
CGGGACGAATGCGTGGGCACCTCGATGGCGTTCCCGTCTTCGCGAAGGCGATCTACGACATGGACGGGCTTCCGACCACGGGCTCCAACGCCGCGTGGGCGCGGCTCTTCCCCGACGCCGTGCGGCGCGACGCGCTGGAGGTGGCGCGGCTGCGGGCCGCGGGTGCCGTCGTGCTCGGGAAGACCGCGGCCGACGACTTCGCCTATCACGGAAACGGCACCAGCAGCCTCACCGGGCAGGTGATCAACCCGCACGACCCCACCCACACGCGCACGCCTGGCGGGTCGAGCGCCGGCTCCGCCGTGGCGGTGGCCGGCGGGATGGCCTTCGCCGCGCTCGGCACCGACGACGGCGGATCCAACCGCATCCCCGCGCAGTTCACGGGCGTGGTGGGAATGAAGCCGACCTTCGGACTGGTGCCGCGCACCGGCGTGATCCCCACCTGGCCCTACCTGGATACCCACGGCCCGCTCGCTCGCACGGTGGCCGATGCCGCGCTCCTGCTCGCCGCCGTCGCGGGCGCCGACCCGTCGGACCCGCTGGCGCGCGCCCAGGCCGTTTACGCCGCGCCATTCGCCGCGCTGCACGACGAGGCGCTCGCCGGTGTGCGGCTCGGCCTGGTGGAGGCGCATGTGCCGCGCGCGCAGATGACGGCCGAGGCGCTCGCCATCTGGGACCGTGCCGTGAGTGACCTGCGCCTCGCCGGCGCGACGGTTGAACCCTTCGTCCCGACGGTCACGCGGGAGAACGTCCGCGACGCCTTCGCCGACGCCGCACGCGCCCGCGGCGATGTGGCGGTGGACCCGAAGTCGCCGGCGCCCACCGCCAATGCCCTCCTGAGCTACTTCGCCGGCCGCACCAACCAGCCTCGGGAGGCAGTGCGCCGCGGTTACGCGGCCTACCGCGTCTTCTACGACGTGCTCCCCGCTACTTTCGAGGAGTGCGAGCCGCTGCTCGACCAGCCGATGGCCGGCGATCCGGCGGGGCGTTCGTTCGCCCGCTCGCGCACCGAGGTCCTGGCGGCGCTGGCCGCTTCCATGCGCGCCGCCGGCGTCACGGCGATGGTCTATCCGACGATGCCTTTCAACGCGCCGCGCGCGACGGATCCCTGGCCGGACATCCGCACCGCGCTCGGCTACGGCAACTGGCTCGGCGTTCCCGAAGTATCCGTCCCCGCCGGCCTGGGTGCGGACGGGATGCCGGCACTCAGTCTCTCCATCGTCGGGCTACCCGGGTCGGATGCAGGCGTGCTGGCGCTGGCGCACGCGTACGAGCGGCAGTCGCGCCGCTTCGTGGCGCCCCCGCGATCCGAATAGCGGCACCGGCGGGCCCCGACGCCAACGGTGGCCGCCTCTGGACGGCGCCGGCGGCAGTATCCTCTTGTTTACAGACGTTCCCCACCTTATAGTCGCGCGCCCGCTCGCGGCTCTGCGGAGCCGACTGGAACCGCCGCGACGCCGCGCGGGATCCCCGAGAGTGTGTCCGGCCGTCTGGCTGGGCGCGAACATCCGCACTGGAGAATGGCACATGCCGCTTCACCGCCGGACGCTCCTGAGCATCACCGCCCTGGCCGCCCTGGCCGCGTGCTCCACCGAGAGCCCCGCCCCCACTCGCAGCATCACCGCTCCCGACGCCTCATCTCAGGGCAACCCGGGAATCGGCCAGGCGATGCGGTTCGCCCATGCGAAGGTCTGCCCGAGCGCCGCGCCCGGACTGGCCCGCTGCCACTCCCTCGTGCGCGTCGACAACTCCGGCCGGCCGCTGGCGACCAGCGCTCCGAGCGGATACGGGCCCGCCGACCTGCGCGCCGCGTACGGTCTCACCGGCAGCGGCAGCACCAGCCAGACGATCGCCATCGTCGACGCGTACGACGACCCCTACGCGGAGAGCGACCTCGCGGTCTACCGCGCGCAGTTCGGGCTGCCGGCCTGCACCACCGCCAATGGCTGCTTCCGCAAGGTCAACCAGAACGGCGGGACGAGCTATCCGCGCGGGAACGGCGGGTGGGCCGAGGAGATCTCGCTCGATCTCGACATGGCCAGCGCCATCTGTCCCAGCTGCAAGATCCTCCTCGTCGAGGCGACGACGAACTCCTTCAACAATCTGTCCACGGCCGTGGACCAGGCGGCGACACTCGGCGCGACTGTCATCTCGAACTCGTATGGCGGCAGCGAGTACGCCGGCGAGGTCAACGACCAGGCACACTTCAACCACCCGGGCATCGCCATCACCGTCAGCTCGGGCGACAACGGATATGGCGTCGAGTTCCCGGCGGCGTCCCAGTATGTGACGGCGGTGGGCGGGACGACGCTCAGGAATGCGGCGGGCACCAGCCGCGGGTGGAGCGAGACAGCGTGGAATGGCGCGGGCAGCGGCTGCAGCGCGTACATCCCGAAGCCAACATGGCAGACCGACACCGGCTGCTCGCGCCGCACCGTGTCGGACGTCTCGGCGGTGGCGGATCCCAACACGGGCGTCGCAGTGTACGACACCTATCGCGTGCACCCCGGCGGATGGCTCGTCTTCGGCGGCACCAGCGTGGCGTCCCCGATCATCGCCAGCGTCTACGCCCTCGCGGGGAACGCGAGCGTGCTCACCTACGGGTCGTTCTCGTACTCGCACCTGTCGTCGGTGTTCGATGTGACATCGGGAAGCAACGGCAGCTGCGGCTCCTATCTCTGCACCGCGGGGCCGGGGTTCGACGGGCCCACGGGCAACGGTACGCCGAGCGGCACGGGGGCCTTCTAGACCGCGACGCCGGCGGATTCCGTCAGCAACACCGAAAAACACGCGGGCCCGGCCAACTCGGCCGGGCCCGTTCGTTCGTCGTGGTTCCCACGGGCCGCCTCAGTGCAGCACTACCCCACCCCGGGACGAAACCGATCAGGCGAGCCCCTCCAGCTGCAGTTGCCGCACAGGGGCCGCCCCCTCCAGCTCCAGGAGAAATCGCTTGCGCGGGAGTCCACCGGCGTAGCCCACGAGGCTGCCGTCCGCACCGACCACCCGATGACAGGGCACGATCACCGAGAGTGGATTGCGGCCGTTCGCGGCGCCCACCTCGCGCGCCAGCGTGCGGTCGCCCAGCTCCGCGGCCAGCTGGCCGTACGACCGGGTCTCGCCATAGGGGATGCGCCGCAGCAGCCCCCAGACGCGGTGCTGGAACGCATTGCCGGGCGGGGCGAGCGGCAGCTCGAACTCCATGCGCTCACCGCGGAAGTATTCCGCGAGCTGCTGTATCGCCGCGGCGAACTCCGCGCCGCCGCGGTGCCCGAAGGCCGCGGCACCGGGTCGGCGGCTGTGCTGCTGGAAGTACAGCCCGGCCAGGATACCGTCACGGGCGACGAGGGTGAGCTCGCCGAGCGGCGAGTCGATGATCGTGTGGCTGGTGCGCATGGCTCAGGCCTCCGATGTACGTTTGCTGATCGCTGGCCCCGCGCCGTGCCACAGGTGCAGCGTGGCGTAGCCGCGCCACGGGCGCCAGCGCTGGGACAGCTCCTCCGCCCGCGCGGCGGTCACGCCGCCGAGCACTTTCCGGAGGACGACGTCCTCCCGGGGAAACGCATCCGGCCAGCGCAGCGCGCGGAGGGCGATGTACTGCGCCGTCCACGGGCCGATGCCCGGGAGCGCGACCAGCTGCGCGATCGTCCGCTCGGGGTCGCCCCCCGGCTCGAGCAGCAGTCGCCCATCGCGCACCTCCCGCGCGAGCGCGATGATGCTGCGGGCGCGCGCCTGGACGATGCCCAGCGACGCGACCTCGCCCACCGTCGCCGCGGCGATGCGCGCGGGCGTGGGGGCGAGGCGGTCGAGCCCCGCGTGCGGCGTCTCGATCGGTTCGCCGAAGGCCGCCACGAAGCGGCCCGCCAGGGTGGTGGCGGATTTCACGGTCACCTGCTGCCCGAGGATCGCCCGCACCGCCAGCTCGAACGCATCGAAGGCACCCGGTACGCGGAGCCCCGGATGCTGCGCGACACCGGCGGCGAGCACCGGATCGCGGCTCAGCCGGTCCGCGATCAGCTCGGGGCGCGCGCTCAGATCGAAGAGGTGCCGCAACCGCCCGAGCAGCGCGGGCAGCACCGGGGTCAGCGAGTGGGACAGCTCCACCATGAGCGTCCGCTGATCTGGGCGATTGCGCACGTGCAGCCATCCACGGCCGCGGGGGCCCAGCGCCACGGTGCGGAGATAGGCCTCGTCCGTCACGCGCTCCACGCCGGCGAGGGCACGGGCCGCGAGAAAGCGCAGCAGCGCTTCCCAGTCGAAGGGCGCGCGATAGCTGAGCTGCAGCTGGAGGGTATCAGCCACCGCATCCGCGCTCACGGACGCGCGGGCCGATTGGCGGTAGCGCGACGGCGGCATCCGGTACCGCCGGCTGAAGGCGTCGTTGAACCGGCGCAGGCTCGAGAAGCCGCTGGCAAGTGCGATCTCGCCCACCGGCAGGGTGGTCTCGGTGAGCAGCTGCTTCGCCAGCAGCAGCCGGCGCGTGAGCACCAGCTCGATGGGCGAGACGCCGAGCTCCTTCTGCACCACGCGGCGGATCTGCCGGGAGCTCCACCCGAAACGTCGGGCCACCTGCTCCAGCCCGGAGCCGTCGTGCAGCATCCCCTCGTCGATACGCTGCGCAACGAGGCTGGCGATGCGGCGCGGATCGTCGGCCGGCGCGTTGCCGGGCGCCAGCTCGGGACGACAGCGCAGGCACGGGCGGAAGTGCGCCCGCTCCGCCAGCTCGGCGCTGGGAAAGAAACGGCAGTTCGCCGCCCTGGGCGTCCGGGCCGGGCAGACGGGGCGGCAGTAGATGCCGGTGGAGGTCACGCCGACGAAGAACACGCCGTCGAAGCGCGGGTCGCGCGACGCGAGGGCCTGATAGAGAGCCGCTGGATCCTGAAGCATGCCGGGAATCTAGCCCCGCCGGCGCAGGAGTCTCGCCATTTTCGGACAGGGATGTCCGGCGCGCGCGGCTGTCGCCCGCGGCCGGACGGCGCTACCATTACGCGCCATGACGAACACCACTCGCCGCCGCGTCGCGCCGCTGCTCCTCGCTGGCGCTGCGCTCGCGGTCACCGGCTGCGCCAGCCTGCGCGGCCACCGGCCCACGGCCATCCGGCACGTCTTCATCATCGTGCTCGAGAACACGGGCTACGACACCACCTTCGGGCCCGGGACGCGCGCGCCGTATCTCGCCGACAGCATGGTGAAGCGGGGCGCGCTGCTGCGGCAGTACTATGGCACCGGACATTTCAGTCTCGACAACTACATCGCGATGATCAGCGGCATCGCGCCCACGCTGCAGACGCAGTCCGACTGCCCCCACTACGACGACTTCGTGCAGACCGGCACGGCGCCGCAGGGGCAGCCCATCGGCACGGGATGCGTGTATCCGGCGCACGTGCCCACCATCGCCAATCAGCTGGCCGCGACGCACCGCACGTGGAAAGCCTACATGGAGGACATGGGGAACGATCCCGCGCGCGAGCCCGCCCGGTGCGGGCACGGTACGGTGGGGCAGCTGGACGTCACGGAGCGCGCGTCGGTCGGCGATCAGTACGCGGCGAAGCACGACCCGTTCGTGTACTTCCACGCGATCATCGATTCGGCGTCGTGCCAGCAGAACGTGGTGCCGCTCACGGAGCTCGCGGACGCGCTGCGCTCGACGGCCCGGACGCCTAACTACGTGTTCATCTCGCCGAACCTCTGCCACGACGGTCACGACCGGCCGTGCGTGAATGGCGAACCCGGCGGCCTGGTCTCGGCCGACGCCTTCCTGCAGCACTGGGTGCCGCTCATCACCGGCTCGCCCGCGTTTCGCGCCGACGGGCTCCTGATCGTCACCTTCGACGAGGCGCTGAGCATCGACGCGACCGCGTGCTGCAACGAGCCGACGGGGCCCAACACGACGACGCCGGGCTTCAATGGACCCGGCGGCGGCCGCATCGGCGCCGTGCTGCTGTCGCCCTACATCGCGCCGGGCACGATCTCGGATGTGCCCTACAACCACTACTCCATGCTGCGCAGCGTGGAAGACGCCTTCGGCCTGCCGCACCTGGGCTACGCGGGCGCTCCGGGGCTCCGGGGCTTCGGCGCGGACGTGTACACCCGGCGCGGGGGGACGCGTTAGGTACGGCGCAGGCGCTGCGGGGAGGCGCCGGCGGCACGGGCCGGCGGGCGATCGGCGGGAC
>DATEPM010000165.1:0-19067 GCA_035273185.1 Gemmatimonadaceae bacterium | reverse complement strand
CAGCGCGAGCGCGGCGCGCGCGCGGCAGTACTGCGCGGGCGTGCTCGCCACGCTCGGCTATCACGTCTGCGATCGGCCGTTCGAGTATTCGGCACTGCCGGGCCGCCTTGGTACGCCGATGGGCGGGCTGATCGCCCTCGTGGCGATCTGGCTCGCGGTCTGGGGGGCGCACGATGGGCATCCGCGAGTGGCGGTCGCGGTGCTCGTCGCGGCGGCGATGCTGTTGGCATGCGGCGGGCTGTGGCTCGCGCGGCGCGGCATTCTCCAGCTGAGGGTGCTCCGCGCGCGCGGGATGAATCTCGAGGCAACGCGAGGCGCACGTGTGGGTGCGGACAGGGGCGCGCCAGCGGTGTGGCTCGTGGCGCATCTGGATTCCAAGTCCCAGCCGGTGCCGCTCGCGGCGCGGGCTGCTGGCATCGTGCTCCTCGCGCTCGCCTGGACGGCCGCGCTGGTGTTCGGCATCGCGGCCGCGACCGCGCCCGCGCGCGTGCCGAACGCAGCGTGGTGGTGGATTGCCGTGGTCGCGACCGTGGCTGCCGTCCCGGTGATCGCGACGCTCGTCGGCACACGATCGGCCGGTGCGGTGGACAACGCCAGCGGCGTCGCCACCGTGCTCGCGGCCGCATCACTGCTGCCCGCGACGACGCCGGTGGGCGTGCTGATCACCGATGCCGAAGAGCTGGGGCTCGCGGGCGCGCGCGCCTGGTGCAACCAGAGCCGGACCGCAGTCGTACTGAACTGTGATGGCGTGGACGACCGTGGCGCGTTCACGGCGATGTACACGCGGCGGCTGCCGGTGCGCGTGGCGAATGCGCTGCGCGCGGCCGCACGGCGCGAGGGCGAGGTGCTGGCGGTGAGACGGCTGCTGCCAGGCGTTCTCGTGGACGGCGTGGCCTTTGCCGATGCCGGCAGCCAGGCGATGACGCTGAGCCGCGGCACGCTCGCGACGCTCCGGCGCATTCACACCGCGGAGGACAATCTGCGAGCCCTGCACGGGCACGGCCTCGCGGGTGCGGCTCGCATCCTTGCGGATGCGGCTCGCGAGCTCATGGAGGAAGATAGATGAACGTGCTGCTTCTGGCGGCGGTGCTCCTGGTGGGCTTGATCATGATCCCCTTCGGGCTGCCGGGAACGCTGGTGATGTTCGCCGCGGCGCTCTGCTACAAGCTGCTCGTTCCCACCGGTGGAATCGGCTGGACGACGGTGGTGATCGTGGGCGCCCTGATGGTGATCGCCGAGGGCCTGGAGTGGTCGCTCACGGCGCGCTACGCCCGGCGCTTCGGGGGATCGCGCCGGGCGAGCTGGGGCGCCGTGATCGGCGGGATGATCGGCGCCTTCATCGGCGTGCCCGTGCCCGTGGTTGGCTCCATCGTGGGCGCGTTCGTCGGCGCCTTCGCGGGCGCGCTCGTCGCGGAGTGGAGCCGCGGCAGCGGCGGCGCTGTGGCGACACGCGTGGCGTGGGGCGCGCTGCTGGGGCGGGTGATCTCCGCGGCCGTGAAGGTGGCCATCGGCCTGGTGATCGTGGTGTGGACGCTCTTCGCCGCCATGACCTGAGCGGCGCGCGTTGACTCGCCCTACGGGCCGGGTAGATTCACTCAACGCCCCGACACTGCTCGGGGCGTACTTTTTTCGCCATGGCTTCATGTTCACTCAGACACAGCGGACGATCGTCGTCGTCGGCGCCCAGTGGGGCGACGAGGGGAAGGGAAAGCTCGTCGACGTGCTGGCGGAGCGCGCCGACTGGGTGGTGCGCTATCAGGGAGGCGCGAACGCCGGGCACACCGTGCACATCGGCGAAACGTCGTTCGTGCTGCATCAGATTCCGAGCGGAATCCTGCATCCCGGCGTCCGCTGCGCGATTGGCAACGGCGTGGTGCTCGACCCCGAGACCCTCTTCACCGAGATCGACGAGCTGGTGCGCGACGGCGTGGACGTGGAGGGCCGGCTGTACGTGAGCGACCGCGCCCATCTGGTGCTGCCGTATCACAAGTTGCTCGACGCGGAGAGCGCCGCCAGCCGCGCGATCGGCACCACCGGGCGGGGCATCGGCCCGGCGTACGAGGACAAGGTGGCGCGTCGCGGCGTGCGCGTGCTGGATCTCCGTCATCGCGATCGCCTGCGCCAGCGGGTGGAGGAGGGCGCCGACCACGCGGACGCACAGCTGGCGGCGTTCGGGAGCGATCGGCGCGCCGACCGCGACGAAACGGTCGCGCTGCTGGCGGGGCTCGCCGAGCGTCTGCTGCCGCTGGCCGAGGACGTGGGCCTGTCGATCCACCGCGCGATCGGCACCGGCGCCGCGGTGCTGCTCGAGGGTGCCCAGGGCTCGCTGCTGGACGTGGATCACGGCACCTATCCCTTCGTGACGTCGAGCAACACGACCTCCGGCGGGGCGGCCACGGGTGCCGGCATCGCTCCGACGGCCATCGACGCGGTGCTCGGCGTGGTGAAGGCCTACACCACACGCGTGGGGAGCGGTCCGCTGCCCACCGAGATGGAGGAGCCGCTGGCGACCGAGCTGCGGCAGTTGGGCAACGAGTTCGGCGCCACCACGGGCCGGGCGCGGCGCTGCGGCTGGTTTGACGCCGTGGTGGTGCGGTACGCGGCCCGCATCAACGGGCTCACGGACCTGGCCGTCACCAAGCTCGACGTGCTGGACACGCTGCCGCGGCTCGCGATCTGCGTGGGCTACGAGTACGACGGCGAGCTGCACACGGAGTTCCCCGCGGACCTCACGGCGCAGGAGCAGCTCGTGCCGCGGTACGAGTGGGTGGAGGGCTGGCAGCAGTCCACCGCGGAGGCTCGCCGGCTGGAGGATCTCCCCGCCGCGGCGCGCCGGTACCTGGACCGCGTGCAGGCGCTGGTGCACACGCCCATTACCTATGTGAGCGTCGGCACGCGGCGCGATCAGATCATAGGATTGGAATGACGGATCTGGATCTCCTGATCGTCGGGGGCGGACCGTGCGGGCTCGCGGCGGCCATCGCGGCGCAGCGGGCAGGGCTGCGCGTGCAGGTGCTCGAGGCGGAGACGGTGGTGAGCACCATCGCGCACTATCCCACCTACGTCCGCTTCTTCTCGACCGCGGAGAAGCTGGGGATCGGCGGGATGCCCTTCGTGGTGGCGACGGAGAAGCCCACGCGTCGCGATGCGCTGGCGTACTACCGGGCGGCCGTGGTGCACTTCGGCATCCCCGTGCGGCAGTACGAGCGCGTGCTGGCCATCGAGGGCGGCGCCGGCGCGTTCAGCGTACGTTCCCGCGCGCGCTCCGGCGAGGAGCGTGGCACCAGCAGCCGTGCGGTGGTGGTGGCGACGGGCTACTTCGGCTCCCCCAACCGGCTGGGGGTCCCCGGCGAGGAGCTGCCCAACGTCACCCACGTGTACCGCGAGGGGCACGAGGCCTTCCTGCAGAACACCGTCGTGGTGGGCGGCGGCAACTCGGCGGCCGAGGCGGCGCTGGACCTCTGGCGGTCCGGCGCGCGCGTGACGCTGGTGCACTTCGGGCCCACCTTCGACATGCGCATCAAGCCGTGGGTGCTGCCGGACTTTCAGAATCGCGTGAAGGAGGGGAGCATCGGCGTGCGCTGGAACAGCCGCGTCGCGGCGATCGAGCCGGACGCGGTGTGCATCCGCACCACCGAGGACGACGTGGCGCGCACGGAGCGGCTGCCGGCGGATCTCGTGTACATCATGACCGGCTTTGCGCCGAACACCGCGCTCCTGCGCGAAGCGGGCGTCCCGATCGATCCCGGTACCGGCATTCCCGCGCACGACCCGGAGACGCTGGAGACGGCGGTACCGGGCATCTTCATCGCGGGCGTGGTGGTGGCCGGCTACGACGCGAACAAGGTGTTCATCGAGAACGGACGCCACCACGGCGACCGCATCGTCGCCCGCCTGCTGGGACGGGCCGCACCGGCACCGCCGCGGCTGAGCGCGGAGCTGGACACCTGACCGTTTATTTTTCGTCATGACCTCCGTGAGCACCAATCCCGACGTGATGGAAAAGCTGGTGTCGCTCTGCAAGCGGCGCGGCTTCATCTTCCAGTCCTCCGAGATCTACGGCGGCACCGGCTCGGTGTGGGACTACGGACCGCTGGGCGTCGAGCTCAAGAAGAACCTGAAGGACCGCTGGTGGTACGCGATGGTCCGCGCCCGCGACGACATCGAGGGGCTGGACGCGGCGATCCTGATGAACCGGGAGGTCTGGGTGGCGAGCGGGCACGTGGCTGGCTTCACCGACCCGCTGGTGGACTGCCGCAACTGCAAGAAGCGCTTTCGCGCGGACGATCCGCGCATCAAGGGAGTGCCGGGCACGCCCGACGCGCAGTGCCCCGTGTGCGGCATGAAGGGAACCCTCTCCGCGCCGCGGCTGTTCAATCTCATGTTCCGCACGTTCATGGGGCCGGTGGAGGACTCCGCCTCGGAGATCTTCCTGCGGCCCGAGACGGCGCAGGGCATCTATGTGAACTTTCTCAATGTCCAGCAGGCCACCCGGCAGAAGGTCCCCTTCGGCATCGCGCAGATCGGCAAGGCGTTCCGGAACGAGATCACCCCGGGGAACTTCATCTTCCGCACGCGCGAGTTCGAGCAGATGGAGATGCAGTTCTTCGTCGAGCCGGGCACGGACATGACGTGGTTCGAGTACTGGAAGCAGCAGCGCATGGAGTGGCACCGCGCGCTCGGGCTGGCGGAGGACCGGCTGCAGTTCCACCAGCACACGCCGGAGGAGCTGGCGCACTACGCGCGCGCGGCCTTCGACATCCAGTTCGACTTCGGTGGCTCGCTGGGCTTCCAAGAGATCGAGGGGGTGCACAACCGGGGCGATTTCGACCTCACGCAGCACCAGCAGCACTCGGGGAAGAAGCTGGAGTACTTCGACCAGCCGAACAACCGGCGCTACACGCCGTACGTCGTGGAGACGTCGGTCGGGGCGGACCGCACCACCCTCGCGTTGCTCGTGAACGCGTATCGCGAGGAGCAGGTGCCGGGCGAGGAGGAGGGGCGCACCGTGCTCGCGCTCGCGCCCGCGCTGGCGCCCATCAAGGCCGGCGTCTTCCCGCTGGTGAAGAAGGATGGCATGCCCGAGCTCGCAACGCGGCTGGCCGGGGAGTTGCGCGAGCGCTTCCCGGTGTTCTACGACGAGTCCGGCGCCATCGGCCGGCGCTACCGCCGGCAGGACGAGATCGGCACGCCCTTCTGCATCACCGTGGACGGGCAGACGCTGCAGGACGGGACGGTGACGATCCGCGATCGCGACACGCTGCAGCAGGAGCGCGTGGCCGCGGACCGGGTCCGCGAGGTGATCCTACAGCGACTCTGGGAGTGAGGAGCAGACTGTGACGACCGCGGGCACCACCACGCTCTCGCTGGACGGGCTGCGACGCGGCGGCGACGCGTTCATGGAAGATCTGTCGCGCGAGCTGTATCTGGCGCAGTCGGGGCAGAAGCCGGCGGCGGAGCTGACGCCGATCTACTCAAGGTACGCCGCGATCCTGGGGCCGGATGCCCTGGCGCTCACGCTGGAGGCGCTGCGCGGCGCCGCCCGGGCGAGCGAGGAGGAGCGTGCGGCGCGGCTCCTGGCCGACTGGCTGGCGGATGCGCAGAGCGCGCGCGCCCTGGCGGCGCTGGACGAGCGCGAGATCACCTGGGAAGGCAATGCCGTCGTGCGCGTGCCCGACGGACGGAACATCCAGTTCCAGCGCGTCGCGATCGAGCTGGCGAACAGCGGCGACGTGCGGGAGCGGCACACCATCGAGGCCGCGCGCGCGAAGCTGGTGCAGGCCGAGCTGGCGCCGCTCCGCCGCGAGCACTTCCAGCGCGAGCGGGAGATCACTGAACAGCTCGAGCTGGCGGACGGCTACAACGCCACCTGGGAGCTGCTGAGCGGCATCTCGCTCGCGGAGCTGGGCGCGGCATGCGAGCAGTTCCTGCAGGATACGGCGTCCATGTGGGACGAGGTGCTGCCGGAGTTCCTCAAGCGCCGCCTGGGGATCACCACCGCCGAGGCCACCCGCGCGGACGCGCTGGCGCTCTTCCGGGCGAAGGAGTTCGACCGGTACTTCCCGTCCGAGGCGATGGAGCCCACCGTGCGGCGGCAGGTGCGCGAGATGGGCGTGGATCCCACGGCGCACGGGCGCATCGTCTTCGATACGGGCGACCGGGAGGGGAAGCGCTCGCGGGCCTTCTGCGCGCCGGTGCGTGTGCCGGCCGAGGTGTACCTCGTGATGCGCCCGCACGGTGGTCAGACGGACTGGAACACCTTTTTGCACGAGCTGGGACACGCGCTGCACTTCGCCTACATGCGCCCCGACCTGCCTTTCGAGTACCGCTGGCTGGGGGACAACTCCATCACCGAAGGCTACGCGATGCTGTTCGACCACCTGATGCAGAATGCCGGGTGGCTGGCGCGGTACACGGAGCTGGGCGCGGGCGGGGGAGGCGGCGCGCGGCGGGAGTTCCTCCGCGCGGCCGGAGTGGAGGAGCTCCACTTCCTGCGGCGCTACGCCGCGAAGCTGGGTTACGAGATCGCGCTGTACGGCGGGGCAGTGCCGTGGGACGCGCTCCCCGATCTCTACGTCGATCGCCTGACGAGCGCCACCACCTTCCGTTACGACCCGGCCGACGCATTCGTGGACGTGGATCCACGCTACTACGCGGCGCGTTATCTGCGGGCCTGGCAGCTGCAGGCGCTCCTGGCCGAGACGCTGGTGGAACGCTTCGACAGCGACTGGTGGCGCAATCCGCGCGCGGGGCCCTGGATCTGTTCGGCGCTCTTCGGCGAGGGGCAGCGCGAGCTTGCCGACGAGCAGGCCGCGCGAGTGGCGGGGAAGCCCCTGTCCTTCGCGCCCCTGGTGCGGTCGATCGAGCGGATGCTGGGGTGAGCGTAAACAAGGGTTGAAGGCACCTGCGATCCCACGAGCACACTGCTCTCGGCTCGCTCGGCTCCGTGACTCCCTCGCGCGCCGCGTCGTCCTCGGAGTGATGCACCCGCTGCCGGAACCATCCGGCGGCGTCCCACCTCGCGGGTCCGCTCCGACCGCTCCGACATGGCGACAGTTCTTCTCGTCGACGACGAGCCGGGCATCCGCTCGGTGCTTTCCAGGACGCTGGCACGGTCGGGTCACGAGACGCTCGGCGCCGCCAGCGCGCCCGAGGCGCTGCGGATCCTGGCGAGCCGGCACCATATAGATCTCATCATCGTGGACTGGGGTGCTCCCGGGCTGGACGGCCCGGAGCTGCTCCGGTCGCTGCACGACGATGCGCCCGACGCGCCGGTGGTCGTGCTCACGGCCCCCGGCAGTGGCGACGCCGCGCTCGCGGCCATGCGCGCCGGCGCCACGCACTGCCTCACGACACCCGTGGAGCCGGAACAGCTGTCCATGGTGGTGGATCAGGCGCTCGCGCTCGCCCGGCTGCGCGAGGAGAATCGCGCCCTGCTCCGCGAGCTGCAGGGCCGCCGCAGCGAGATGGAGATCCTCGGCGAGAGCGCGGCGGTGCGGCGGCTGCTGGACGCCGTGGCCGCCGCGGCCGCGAGCCGCGCGACAGTCCTGCTGGAGGGCGAGGCCGGTACCGGCAAGGAGCTCCTCGCCCGAGCCATTCATGCCCAGAGCGATCGCCGCGAGGGCCCTTTTGTGCGCGTGAGCTGTTCGGCGCTGCCCGAGGGCGCCGCCGAGAGCGTTCTGTTCGGCCACGAGCGGGGCGCGTTCAGCGGCGCGACGAAGCGCGTGGCCGGCGCGCTCGAGCGGGCGCACGGGGGGACGCTGCTGCTGGACGACGTCGCCGGGCTGCCCCTGGCGCTCCAGCCACGGCTGCTGCGCGTGCTGGAAGACCAGGAGCTCGAGCGGGTGGGCGGCAGCGAGGTGCTCCGCGTCGACGTGCGTGTCATCGCGACGGCAAGCCGCCCTCTCGACGACGAGGTCTCGGACGGACGCGTGCGCCGGGAGCTGCAGCAGCGACTGGGCGAGTTTCCCATCCACCTGCCGCCGCTGCGCGCGCGGCGCGAGGACATCCCGATGCTCGCGCAGCGCTTCGCGCAACGCGCCGCCGCGGATGCGGGCAAGGAGGTGCAGGGCCTCTCGGCGCCGGCGCTGGAGCGCCTGGTGCGCCACGACTGGCCGGGCAACGTGCGCGAGCTGCAGGGCGCCGTGGAACGCGCGGTGATGCTCGCCACCGAGCCGATGCTTCCGGCCCACCTCTTCGCGTGGCTGGGCGCCGGCCCGTCCGCCGCGAACGGCAACGGCAATGGCAATGGCAACGGACACCCGCTGCCCGTCCTCGCGCCGGAGAGCGCCGAGGGACACGCCTTCGTCCTGCCGTCGCTCAACCTCGGGGCCGTGGAGCAGCAGATCATCGACCACGCCCTGTCGCTCACCGGCGGCAACCGCACCCGCGCCGCCGAGCTGCTGGGCATCAACGTGCGCACGCTGCGCCGCAAGCTGAACACGGCGGCACCGTCCGGCGCAGCCGACTGAGCAACCCTCGAGCAGAGATCAGAAATTGATGATGGAGATGGAACGGCTGGCGCCCTCCCAGGCGGCGGCCACGGGCGGGGCGGCCGGTGCCCGGCTGCTGCTGGTGGACGACGAGGAGCCGGTGCGGCGCGCGCTCAGCCGGTTTCTCCGGTCCCGGGGCTACGATGTGGAGACCGCGGAATCGGGCGACGCCGCGCTGGCCGTGCTGGCGCGCCAGCGTTTCGCGCTGGTGCTCTGCGACGTGATGATGCCCGGGATCAGCGGCCTCGAGGTGGCGCGGCGCGCGTCGGCCGTGGATCCCGATCTCGCCGTGATGATCCTCTCCGCGCTCAATGATGCCCCCACCGCCACCGAGGCGATGAGCGGCGGCGCGCTCGACTATCTCGTGAAGCCCATCGAGCTCGTCGATCTGGAGGGCGCGGTACAGCGCGCCCTGCGCAAGCGCGAGCTGCTCATCGAGCAGCGGCGCGTGGAGCACCTCATCCGCGACGAGGTGGCGCAGCGGACGGCCGAGCTGGAGCGCGAGAAGGCGGCCTTGCGCGAGCTGTCGGTGGGGATCGCGGAATCGCTGGTGAACGCCATGGAGGCGAAGGACCCGTATCTGCGCGGCCACTCCGCCCGCGTCTCCGAGCTGGCCAGGCGCATCGCCGGCGAGATGAGGCTGCCCGAGCAGGAGGCAGAGCGCGTGGCGCTCGCCGCGCGACTGCAGGACGTGGGGCGCATCGGCGTGCGCGAGGCCATCCTGAACAAGCCCGGGACGCTCACCGACGACGAGCTGGAGCACATCCGCGACCACCTGCGCATCGGGGTCGAGATTCTCGCGCCCCTGCGGCACCTGGGCAGCGTCCTCACGTATGTGCAGGACCATCACGAGCACTGGGACGGCGGCGGGTATCCGCGCGGCATCAGCGGCACGGAAATATCCATCGGCGGACGGATCCTTGCCGCCGCCGACGCCTTCAGCGCCCTCACCTCCGAGCGTCCGTACCGCGCGCGCCTCGCCCCGGCCAAGGCCATCGAGTTCATGGAAACCCTGGTCGGAACGCTGCTGGACCCGGACGTCTACGCCGCGCTGCGCCGGGTGAGCGAGCGGTGAACCTGCTCCCCGCGGGCGACTCGTCGTTCGTCCTGCTGGATGCCAGTCCCGATGCGATCGTGGTGGTCGGCCGCGACTGGCGTCTTTCGTTCGCGAATCGCGCGGCGGCGCGCCTGGCGGGCGCGCCGCGCGAGGCGCTGCGCGGCCGTTCACTCTGGGAGGCCATCCCGGCGCTGGGCGATGCCAGGCTCGCCGACCAGCTCGGCCCCGCGCTGGACGGCGGGGACGCGCCGCGCTGGACGACGCCGGCCGGCGACGTGTACGACGTCTGTGGCATGCATCACGAGGCGGGCGCCGTGCTGGTGTTCCGCGACGTCACGGCGCTGCACAGCGCGAGCGGCTCGCTGAAGGAGATCGCCCGCCGCATTCGCGCGCAGTTCGCGGCGATGCCCGTGCCCACCTATGCCTGGCAGTGCGGCGCGGACGATCTGGTGCTCGTGGACTGCAACGAGGCCGCCGTCCAGGCCACGGGCGGCGCCATCCTGGCGCGGCTGGGCGAGAGCGCGGGGAGCTTCTATCGCGACGATCCGGCGGTGCTGGAGATGCTGCGCGACACCCTGACGCGCGAGGAGCCCCTGCGGGTGGAAACGGACTACCGCCTGCGTACCTCGGGCGCCATGCGCCGGCTGGTCATCACCTTCGTGCGCGCGGATGTCGACCTGGTGCTGGTGCACGCGATGGACGTCACCGAGCAGCGGCGCGCAGAAGCCGCCATGCGGCTCTCGCGCGAGCAGCAGGCGGCATTGCTCCACAACATTCCGGATCACGCGTGGCTCAAGGATGCGGAGTCGCGCTACATCGCCGTCAACGACGCGCTGGCCAGGTGGCTCGGCGTGGCCCCGGAGGCGTTCGTCGGGCGTACCGACGCCGACTTCTATCCGATGGAGGTGGCGCGGCGCTTCCGCGAGCAGGACCATCAGGTGCTGGAGACGGGCGAGCGGCAGCTCTCGGAGGAGATCACGATGCACCCTGCCTTCGGGATGCGCTGGTTCGAGACGATCAAGACGCCGTACCGCGATGCCAGCGGGGGCTTCGCGGGAACCGTGGGCATCGCGCGTGACATCACCGATCGCAAGCAGATCGAGGAGGCGCTGCGCGGGAGCGAGGAACATCTCGCGGCCATCGTCGCCACCCAGCAGGAGGTGCTCACGGCGGTGGACCTGAACGCGGTGACGGCGCTCGTGGCCGAGCGCGCCCGGCAGCTGACCGGCGCGGATGCGTTCACCGTTGCTCACGTGGAGGACGACGAGGCGGTGTGCGACGTCGTGGCGGGCGATACGTGGGCGCCACCGGGTACGCGCATCCCGTTAGGCAAGAGCCTCGTAGGCGAGAGCCTGCGGCAGCGCACGATCCTCTGGGCCAGCGACACGGAGACCGATTCGCGCGTGGATCTGGCGCTCTGCCGGCAGCTGGCCGTGCGTTCGATGATCGTCGCGCCGGTGGGCCACGACGAGGTGCCCCGCCGGCTGGTGATGGTGGCCGCGTCCACCCCGCGGCGTTTCGGCGAGCGCGAGGTGCGGACGCTGGAGATCATCGCCGGCGTGCTCGCGGGGGCCATGGCGCGCGCGGCGGATTTCAGCGCCAAACAGCGGCTGGTGGCCGAGCGCACGGCAGCGCTGGAAGCGCTGGGCCAGAGCGAGCGCTGGTTCCGATCGCTCATCGAGAACGCCGCCGACCCGATCGCGATCATCGATGCCGACGGGATGCTGCGCTACGCCAGCCCGGCGTTCCAGCGCGTGCTGGGCTACGCGCCCGACGCGCTGCTGGGGCAGAACGCGCTCGGGCTGCTGCATCCCGATGACAGCGCGGCGGCGAGTGCACAGCTGGAGCTGCTGCGCGCCGAGGCACGCGGCACGCGCTCGGCGCCGGCGCGCGTGCGGCACCTGGACGGCACGTATCGCGTGGCCGAGGTGACCGCGAGCAACCTGCTGCACGACACGGTGGTCGGCGGGATCGTGGTGAACCTCCGCGATGTGGATCAGCAGACGCGGCTCGAGGCGCAGCTGCGCCAGGCGCAGAAGATGGAGGCCATCGGACAGCTCGCCGGTGGGGTGGCGCACGACTTCAACAACCTGCTCACCGTCATCAAGTGCCACACGCAGTTCCTCCGCGAGGACATGGGCGAGGCCCACCCGCACACGGCCGACGTGCAGGAGATCGAGCGCGCGGCGGCCCGCGCCGCGTCGCTCACCCGGCAGCTGCTCGCGTTCAGCCGGAAACAGATCCTCAAGCCGCGCGTCCTGGATCTCAATGCCATCGTGGGTGCGCTCACGCCGATGGTGCGCCGGCTGATCGGCGAGGACATTCGCGTCGCCACGCGGCTCGAGACCACGGGCACCGTGCTCGCCGATCCCGGGCAGTTGGAGCAGGTGCTCCTCAATCTCGCGGTGAACGCGCGCGACGCGATGCCGCGGGGTGGCACGCTCACGATCGCCACGGCCGACGTGGAGCTGACCCCCTCCACCGCGCGCGACTGGCTGGGCGCCGAGCCCGGCGCCTACGTTGTATTCTCGCTTGCTGATACCGGCTGCGGCATGGACGAGGAGACGCGCGCGCGCATCTTCGAGCCCTTCTTCACCACCAAGGAGCCGGGCAAGGGTACGGGACTCGGCCTGTCCACGGTGTACGGCATCGTGAAGCAATCGGGCGGCTACGTGTGGGTGGAGAGCGCGCCGGGCCTGGGCTCCACGTTTCGGATCTTCCTGCCGCGTGCCGAAGGGCTCGTGGAGACTGCGGGGGCACCGGCCGAGGAGCCCCCGGCGAACGGTAGCGAGACAGTGCTGCTGGTGGAGGACGAGGATGGCGTGCGCGCGATCGCGCGCCGCGTGCTGCGCGAGCGGGGCTACACGGTGCTCGAAGCGCGCAACGGCCGCGAGGCGCTGCAGGCGCTGGCGCAGCACGGAGCGGGCATCGAGCTGGTGATCACCGACGTCGTGATGCCGGAGATGAGCGGTCACCAGCTGGCCCAGGAAGTGGGCCGGCGTTGCCCTGCCGCGCGCGTGCTGTACATGACGGGCTACACCGAGGACGAGGTGGCGCGGCGCGGGCTCACGGCTGAGGGCGCGGTGCTGATCGAGAAACCCTTCTCCGCGGCGCGTCTGGCGCAGGCGGTCCGGCAGGTGCTGGACGCGTGAGCCCGGGTCCGGGGGCCCGGACCCGGACAGTGCCGTCGTGGGGATCGGAAGCCGGAAGGGGCAGACGCGTCACCCGCACGTAATCGCCCGGCGAGAGAAAGCGCGCGGCAGCATCCCGCAGCGAGCCTGCCGTCATCTCGTTCACGAGCTTTGCGTGTCCGACAATGTCCTCCAGCGGCCAGCCCAGTCGCGCGTGCGACCGAAGCTCACGCAGCCAGAAGTCGTCGTCATCCGAGACATCCTCGTTGTCGTGTCGTTCCGCCGCGCGGATTTTCTCCAGCTCCACGTCACTCGGGCCGTGCGCGCGCAGCTCGGCAATCTGCGCCAGCGCCTCGTGCACGAGCTGGTCCGAGCGCTCCGGAGCGGAGGTGAACTCGATGGTGAACGCGTACTCGGGGTGTGGTCCGGTGCGCACCGAGAGGTCCGCGCCGAGGTCGTAGGTGGCGCCAAGCTCCTCGCGCAGGCGCGACTCGAGCCGCAGTTGCAGCAGCTCGCGCAGTGCGCCGAGCCGCTGGGCCGTGAGCTGATCGTAGAAGACGGGACCGGTGAACACCAACCGCGTACGACTGGTGGCCTCGCTGCCGCCGCGAACCGTGCGCTCGATGATGCCTCTGGGATAGCGACGCTCCAGATAGCGCGGCTCCTCCGGGCGGCCCGCCGGCAGTGACGCCAGATAGCGCTCCACCAGCGGCCGCAGCCGGTCGAGGCTGGCGTCGCCGACGATCACCGTGGTGAAGCCGCTCGCGTTGGCGAATCGCGCGCGATAAAACGCCAATGCGGTGTGGAGATCGATCGTCCGGTACATCGCCGCCGATAGCAATCCGGAGCGCGCAGCGTGATCGGCGAGGGTGGCGCGGACCGTGTCATCGAACGCCGCGTCGGGGTCGGCGCCGCGCCGGCGCAGCAGCTCCTCGTTCCGCGTTCGGAAGACGCGGAAGGCGGCGCTGTCCTCGCGCGGCGAGGTGAAGTAGAGATACACCAGCCGGAAGAGCAGATCGACATCGCGCGGCGCTGCCTCGCCGGAGAGGCCCACCTCGGTCTCGGAGACGTAGGGTGCGAGCGTGAGCTCGTGACCGGCGAGCGCCTTTTCCAGCGCCGTGGCGTCCAGCACTCCGATGCCGGTGGCGCTCACCGCGCGATCCGACATGTACGCCGAGGCGAAATCGGGGTCCGGCACGAGCGAAGCGCCGCCGGGCGCCCATGCCTCGAGCTCGATGCGGCCGCTCTCCACGTGCGTCGGCCGCACGAGCACCCGCATGCCATTGCCGAGCGTCCATTCGATGGTGCCGATGTCGTGCCGTGCGCGTTCCTGCGCGATGATTCCGGAATTCGGTTCGCGCGCGAGGATCTGCGCGCCGCTGCCCGCGTCCGTATAGGGCACCGGCGGCCGGCTCGCGCCGTCGCGTGCCTGCCTCACGAGCGTCTGCTCATCAGGCAGGCGGGCCGCCAGGCGCGCGGGCGCCGACAGCAGCACCACCGCGCCGCTGTCCGGGAGAAGCGACGCCGCGAAGCGGGACACATCTGCGAGGCCGATCTCCGGAAGCAGACGCTGGCGCAGCGCATATTCATCGTCGCGGCCGAGGACCGGCTCGGCCGTGAGAAAATGATCCGCGTATTCGTCGGCCAGCTGGGAGGAGCCCGGACCGTTGGCGTAGTTCGACTGCGCGGCCCGGCGCAGCACGGCTTTCTGGCGCTCCAGCTCCGTGGAGGTAAAGCCGTCCCGCGCCACGCGCGCCACCTCGGCCTCCAGTGCCGCGACGCCGCGGCCCACCCCCGCCGGGGTGACGTCGGCCCGCAGCGCGAACCCGTCCGTCGTGCGGGTCAGACTCTGGTCGTCGAACGACGCGCGCAGGAAGGGCGCATCGGGCCGGCGCGCCGCCTCCGCGAGCCGCGCGTCGAGCATCGAGACGAACAGATCCTGCGCGATCCTCTTGCGAAACTCGCCGACGGTGCGCGCCATACCGTGGGGAAGCACGCGCCAGAGTGCCACGCGGACCAGGGTCGCCTCGGGGTCCGTCGTGATGGCTGCTCGCAGCCTCGGGGACGGGACGGCCTCGAACAGCGGACGTGGCCGGCTCGCCTCGGGTGCTGGGATCGAGCCGAACTCGCGCCGCACCAGCTCCTCCACCCGGCCGCTATCGAAGTCGCCGACGGCGACCACCGCCATCAGGTCGGGCCGATACCAGTCACGATAGAATCGGCGCATCGCCGCCACGTCGAAGTGCCGCAATACGAGAGTGTCGCCGATGGGAAGCCGAATGGCGTAGCGGCTGCCGCCCAGCAGCAGGGCCGTCCGGGCATCCGCGAGGCGCCTGGCGGCACTGCGACCGGAGCGCCACTCGCCCAGCACCACGCCACTCTCCCGGGCGGCCTCGGCGGGGTCGAAGCGCAGGCCATGCGCCCACTCGGCCAGGATCGACACGCCGCGCTCCAGCGCCTGGCCGGAGTCCGATGGCAGCGACAGATCATACTCGGTATCGTCGAATCCGGTGTACGCGTTGAGGTCCACACCCGAGCGCATGCCCAGCGCCTCGAGCGTGTCCACGATCGCGCGGCCGGGGAAACGCTGTGTGCCGCGAAAGGCCATGTGCTCCACCGCGTGTGCGAGACCGCGCTGATCGTCGTCTTCCAGCACCGATCCCGCGTTCACTACCAGACGCAGCTCGACGCCGCTCTCGACATGCCGCTCGCGGATGAAGTACCGTAGCCCGTTGCGCAGCCGCCCGGTGAGCACCTTCGGATCGGGGGGCAACGGTGCGCCGAGTGCCAGCGCGTCACAACACGCATTGGCATCCGGGCGCTGCTGCCGCGACCATCCGATGCCCACGCCAAGCGCGATGACGGCCGCGATCGCGATGGCAATGAGCGTCTCGCGTCCGGTGGTGGTATTCTGGTGCGACATGGCGGAGCCAAAATAGGAAACCGCGCGGCGGGACGCGAGGACCTGAACGCGCCCGGACATAACAGCCGCCCCCGCGTCCCGGCCACGCGGTACGCAGTTCGCAGTGCTGCGAGCACAGTCCACTCCGAGATCCGAGAATACATGTCCTCTCGCCCGACCGCCGTCATCACCGGCGCCTCACGCGGGATCGGCCGCGCGATCGCGCTGCGGCTCGCGCCTGACTACCACGTGATCGCTGCCGCGCGCTCCGCGGAGGAATTGCATTCCCTGGCGCGCGAGATCGCGGAGGGAGGAGGGGAGTGCACCCCCTGTGTCGTGGACGTTTCGGACGAGCAGGGCGTGGCGTCGGCGCTTCGCGGCGTCGCGGCCGACGTGCTGGTGAACAACGCCGGTGTCGGCGTGCTCCGGCCGATGCTCGAGCTCACGCCCACGCAGTGGCGCGCGATGGTGGACGTCAACTTCAACGCGCTGTACTACGTGACGCGGGTGCTCCTGCCCGGGATGCTCGATCGCGGGCGGGGGCACATCGTGAACATCGGTTCGATCAGCGGGCGAAGCGCTTTCGTGGGAGGCGCGTGCTATGCGGCCACCAAGCACGCCGTCATGGCCTTCAGTGAATGTCTGATGCTGGAGGTGCGCGATCGCGGCCTGAAGGTCTCCGTGGTGAATCCCGGCTCCGTGGCGACGAGCTTCGGCGACAACTGGGCGGGGGGCAAACCGTGGGCATTGCGCCCTGAAGACGTGGCCGCGTCGGTGGCGCACGTGCTCGCGACGCCTCCGAACGTACTGCTGCATCGGGTGGAGGTGCGCACGCTCTCGCCGAAGAAGAGCTGACCAGCACAGCGCCACGCGCGCGGCGCGCGCCGCGTGGCGCCCCGCCTGCCGCTGGCTGCGACCATGGGCGGGCTGTACATTTTCGCCGTGGCAACGGCGACGGACGCACCGGCATCATGAGTGGCGGCAATACGACCGGCTCCATCGAGCACATGGACACCGGAGTCCGCGAGCTCATGGCGGTCCGGGAGATCGTGCATGCGTTCCTCACGGCGGACCGGCCGGAGGAGGTGTTCCAGTTCGCCCTGGACCGCGTGAGCCCCCTGGTCGGAGCGAGCTTCGCCTGCGTCTACCTCATCGACGGCGCTTCGGAGCTGATGCGGCTGGGCGCCGCGTACAACTGGCCAACGAAGTTCCGGCCGTATTTGGGCGACATGCGTGTACGGCTCGGCTCCGGGCCCAGCGGCGAGGCGGCGAGCGAGCGGCGGACGATCGAGGTGCAGGACGTCTTTGCCGACGCGGCGCTGGAGGACTGGCAGGAGGTGGCCGGGGAGCTCGGATTCCGCTCGCTGGTGGCACTGCCGCTGCAGACGGGCCAGGCGGTGCTCGGGACTGTCACCTTCTATTTCGACGCAGCCCACTCCGTCACTCCCGACACGCGCGGCCTGCTGCGCATGGTGGCCGACCAGATGGCAGCCACCGCGGAGAAGGCGCGGCTGATCGACGAGTTGCGCCGCGCCAACGCCGCCCTCGTAGAATCCAATGCCGAGCTGGAGCAGCAGTACGTCGCGCTGCTCGAGGCGCGCCAGGTGAAGGACGAGTTCCTCGCCAACATCTCGCACGAGCTACGCACACCGCTCACGGCCGTGATCGGCTACATTTCCATCATGCAGGAGGGGCTCGCCGGCCCAGTCACCGAGGAGCAGCGCCAGACGCTCGGTCAGGTGAAGACGGCCAGCGAGCAGCTCCTCGGCCTCATCGGCGACCTGCTGGAGCTCACCACCCTCAAGCGCGGGGGGCTGGAGGTCGTGATCTCCGGCTTCCATCCCGCCGATCCGCTGCGGGATGCGGTGGCCGCGGCACAGGGGCGGCCGGAGCAGGTAGCGGTTCGGATCGTGGAGACGCCCACCGACGGAGCGGTGGCAGACGCGGCGGAAGGCCGGCCGATGGTGCGCGTGATGTGGAGCGACCGCAAGAAGATCGCGAAGATCCTCGTGGCGCTGCTCAGCAACGCATACAAGTTCACGCACGACGGCGAGGTTCGGCTGTCGATGGAGGTGCTGGAGGATCGGGTAATCTACAGCGTGCAGGACACCGGCATCGGGATCCCGCCCGAGGCACAGCGCTATGTCTTCGACGAGTTCCGGCAGGTGGACGGCTCGATGACGCGGCGGTACGGCGGGTCGGGCCTCGGCCTCTCACTGGCGCGCCGGCTGGCACGGCTTCTGGGCGGCGACATCGTGCTCGTGTCCACGCCCGGGGTGGGGTCCACCTTCCGCACGGAGATTCCGCTGGCATACGAGCCGCAGCAGCAGGCGCTCGGTTAGGCATTCATCTCACTCACTTACCTGAAACGGCCACGGCCGCAGCTCCCTTCACCATGGCACCGTCAGCCCGCACACTGCAGGAAGTCCGTACCACGCTTGCGCCCGGCGACGTGCTGGCGCGCGCGAAGAGCTTCTTCTCGCGCCACTCGCCGCTGTACGGCACCTTCATCGACAAGGAAGGGCCCACGTTCGCCACATTTCGCGGACAGGGAACAGAGGAGATCGTGATCGGCGTGTCGACGGCCGAGCAGGGAGGCACGCTGGTGCGCGGGTCGACGTACCTCTACGATTTCGTGGTCGCGCGCTTCTTCACCACCCTGCCGCCCTGGCGCGACGCGGAGCCCCAGCCGAACGCGGGCGCCGGCGCGGCCGCCGCCGCCACACCCGCCGGGGGCGCCGCATGACCGTCCCCTTCGTGGCGCAGCTTCGGGCGCGCAGATCCACCATCCGCCTGGCCCGCGAGGGTGCGCCGGCCGTCACCATCCGGGTGGAGATGCCGGAGGTCTGGGACGTGGTCCGCATCGTCTGCGCGCCCAACGAGACCGTGCTGACGGTGAAGATCCGCGCGCTCGAGGCGCTCTTCCCGCAAGCGCAGATGCATCAGGATTTCGTGCTGAAGCTCCGCGGCTGGGAGATCCTGGACGAAGCGGCCAGCCTGGCCGACGTCGGCGCCGTCAATCTCTCCACGCTGCTGCTGACGCACCGCCGGCGCCGCGCGGTGCGATGACGCCGTGAGGCTGGACGACAACGCGGCAGCTGGCAGCAGGGCGATGGCATCGTGCCGTGCGCATCCTGGCTCATGTGGCAGCCGCGCATGAGCATCGCCTTCATCTCCAACTCCGACTGCGGCCGGCACGATACCGGCTGGGGGCACCCGGAACACGTGGGCCGGCTGCGCGCGATCACGCGCGCGCTGCGGAGCGAGACGGAGCTGTTCCTGGCCGTGGAGCACATCGAAGGCCGGCACGCGACGCCTGACGAGCTGGCGCTCGCGCACGATCCGGCGTACATCGGTCTCGTCCGGGACACAGCCCTCGCCGGCGGAGGACGTTTCGACAGCGACACCGTCGTCAGCGAAGGATCGTGGGACGCGGCGCGGGCCGGGACTGGCTGCGTCCTCGATGCCGTCGATCTCGCGTTCGC
>DATEPM010000164.1:0-2508 GCA_035273185.1 Gemmatimonadaceae bacterium | reverse complement strand
CGAGACCTTCATGGGCACCTGCCCCGACTGCGGCTCGCAGCTGGAGTACGCGGAGGGGTGCGTCAAGTGCCACGTGTGCGGGTTCAGCGAATGTGGATGAGTGGCGGGCGGCGCCGGCGTTCCCCGCCCTCCGCGTCCGTGTGGGCGCCGGCACCCATCCGCGTTTGCTCATGATCGCCTTCACCCCCATCGGCACCGTCCGGAGTCCCTTCACCGATACCTCCCAGATCCCCAAGGGGCCGCGCGCGCAGCATCCGGAGGAGGGCGTGCTGGAGATCCGCGGCGATCTCGAGCCGGGGCTCGCCGACATCGAGGGGTTCTCCCACCTGTTCGTCCTCTGGCACTTCCATCGCGTGACAGATTTCGAGCTCGTGGCCCGCCCGCCCGCCGACGACCGGCCGCACGGCGTGTTCGCCACGCGGTCGCCGCGCCGGCCGAACCCCATCGGCCTCACGGTCGTGGAGCTCCTCGGCCGCGACGGGCCGCGGCTCCGCGTCCGCGGGGTGGACATGCTCGACGGCACGCCCATTCTCGACATCAAGCCGTATCTCTCGAGCATCCCGATGGAGCGCCTGCGCCGCGGCTGGCTGGCGGAGGCGGAGGCGCGGCGATAAGGCCGGACCTCCTGGCGGTGTGGAGCGGAGGGGGAGAGGGCGCCTGGTCGGCGATCGGGCGATCGGCACGCGTCGACGGTATTTGCTACCGCGTGTGCGCGGGCGCGAGCGCCGGATGCGTCGACAGAGGAGGTGCTACGGCCTGCTGCTCTCGCTCGCGAAGCGCTCGAGCACGGCGGCCCGCGCCCTGACGACGTACGCCTTGCACAGCGCCGGATCGCGCAGATCGGCGACCCTGCCGCTGTCACGCGCCGCGAGCCGCTCGATCAGGTGCGACGCGTCGGGGTGCGTCGTCATCAGCACGTCGCACGGGAGCTGTGCGAGCGTCGCCAGGCCGTGCGCGAAGTCCGCAGGCGCCGTCGGGTACGTGCTATTCCTGGTGAACAGAAACCCATCGGCCGACACTGCCGTCTGACTGTCGGCGTAGAGCATGTTCAAACAACGGTCCTGCTCGCACGCGACCCACGTCCAGCTCGTGCCGCCCGGCGTGTGCCCGGGCGTGAAGTGCGCCGTGAGCGCAAGCGGACCGACGCGAATCGTCTCCCCGTCCCTGATCACGCGCACCGACGGCACGGGCGGGAACGGCAGGTCGATGCCGAACTGCGGATCGGCTGAATCCGACGCGCCGCGCTCGATGGTCGCCGCGCTCCACGGGCTCGCCGCCACCGCGGCGTGCGACGCGCGCTGGATCGCCGCGATGCCCCCGGCGTGATCGAAGTGCGCGTGCGAGTTGAGGATGAACTTGATGTCCTCGGCGCGGAAGCCGAGCGCGCGGATGTTGGCCATGATCTGCGGCGCGGACATCGCCAGCGTGCCGTCGATCAGGATGTCCCCCGAGTCGGACGTGACAAGAATCGACGACAGAGCACGTGTGCCGACGTAATACGTGCTGCCGTAGATGCGCGCCGGTGTGTGCGGCACGTTCCAGGCGGCGCAGGAGTGGCATCGGGACGGCGAGTAGTCCACGCGCACGGTGTCGGAGCTCTGTGCGGCGGCCGGCACAGCGATGGCGAGGAGCATCAACGGGAGCAGCGAGCGCATGCCGAATAGTATGGCATCTGGTGCTCTGGCCACAATTCAGATGCTCTCGTCCCAGTGACGAATGCTCGGGCGAGCCCCAATGCCGAAGGAGTGACGCATGAGGCGGATGCCAGCAGATGCTGCGGATCGCTCCAGGTGGCGAGAGCACGCCGAACGCAACGGGCCGGGAGGAATGCTGTGGGAAGGGCCTCGGGTAGCTCCTACTCGCCAGGAGAGGCGTGCACGCCAGCACTGCTCTGCCGGTGTGCTGTTGTCAAAGTTCATTGACGGCTCGCGGCGAGAGGAACTGTCCCGCCACGTGGAGCGATCCGCAGGATCCGGGTAGTTCATCCGCCGCATCCGTATACCCTTCGGCATTGGGGCCAGCCAGGCCAGTACGATGTCGCTGCATCTCTCTGCAGCGCCTGAGGGCCGGCGGGGCGGCCTATGGGGATCGCTCTGACACCTGGCCCGCGCACGCGTCGTAGGGTCGCGTACCGGCCGCCCTTGCCGGCAATGCACCCTCGCATCGGACGGTATGCATGATCGATAACGATCTGATAATAGTTCCCGTGATCTTCGGCCTGCCCACCATCGTGATCCTGGTGCGCATGCTGATCGGCTATCGGCTGAAGATGGCGGATCGCCGCGGACTCTCCCCCGCGGCCGCGGCGTCGATTGACGCGCGGCTCGAGCGGCTGGAGCAGGCGATGGACACGCTCGCCGTGGAGCTGGAGCGGCTGGGCGAGGGTCAGCGGTTCACGACGAAGCTCCTGGCCGAGCGCGGGGCAGCCGGCGGGACCGGGGCCGCGTCCGGGGCCGGGGGCGAGAGCGTGCGGGCGCCGCAGCGGAGCATCACCCCGCACTGACCTGG
>DATEPM010000163.1:0-10643 GCA_035273185.1 Gemmatimonadaceae bacterium | reverse complement strand
TGGGCCTCACTCCGGGGCCGCACGGGAATGGGCGCCGGCGGCGTGGGCGCGGGCTGCTGCCTCACGACACCCGCCGCCCGCGGGCCCGGCGGCGCCGCGACGAGGTTCACGCGATAGACCGGAGGTGATGGCGGCGGCGCGCCCGCACGCAGCAGCAGAAATGCCCCGAGCACCACGGCGTGGAGTGCGAGCGAGACCGCGATGGGCACTCCGAAGGGAGCCCGCCGCGGCCGCGCGTCGAGCGCGGCCGCCGGCATCAACGGATCTCCTCCGGTTCGGTCACCAGCCCGATGTCTCCCACGCCCGCCGCCCGCATGACGGCCAACACCTGAACCACCAGCCCATAGCCCACGTTCGCGTCGGCGCGCAGGTACACCCCCTGGCGCGACTGCTGCGCGGCCAGGCTGCGAAAGGCGGCGCGAAATTCGGGATAGCTCATGCGCGTCTCGCCCACGAGGATCTGACCGGCACGCGTCACCGTCACCACGAGGCCGCCTCGCGATTCCAGCGGCCTGGCTTCCGCGCGCGGCAGGGCGATGTCCACCCCGCCCTGCATCATCGGCGCCGTGATCATGAAGATCACCAGCAGCAGGAGCATGACGTCGATCAGGTTGACGACGTTGATCTCCGCATTGAGCGCCAACCGTTCGCGCCGCCGCCGCGGCATCTCAGCACCCCTCGCCGACGCGCATCAGATCTGCCCCTCGCGGACGAGCAGCGCGATGGTGGCCGTGCCGAAGCTCTCCATCAACCCGTCGATGCGGTTCAGCCGGTTGGCGAAGATGTTGTAGCCGAACGTCGCCGGGATGGCGACGGCCAGCGCCGCCGCGGTGGCGATGAGTGCCTCGGCCACGCCGGGCGCCACCGCCGAGAGATTGCCCGAGCCCTTGGTGGCGATCCCGATGAAGGCGTCGATCACGCCGAGCACCGTGCCTAACAACCCGATGAGCGGGCTTGCCGAGCCGATCGTCGCGAGCCACGGCAGATACCGGCCGAGCCGGTCCCGCTCCGATGCCGCCTCGCTCTCGAGCAGCAGGTGGAGCGTCTCGATCTGCGACCCGGTGAGCGTCGCGGCCGCGGGGGCGTTGGCCACCGGCGTCTGGCGCTCCCGCTGCTGCTGGTTCATCACCCGCGTGTCGGAGACGAAGTGCATCGCCCGCGAGAAGAGGCGCGTCAGCGCGCTGGGAACCGACACGCGCACCAGGGCGCCCGCCTCGTCCAGCCGGCCCGCGCGCTCGAACTCGCGCAGGAACCGCTCCGAGGTCCGCGAGGCCTTCGCCAGCTCCCGCCAGGCCCCGACCATGATCGCCCAGCTGAGCAGTGAGAGCAGGGCGAGGATGACGAGAACGACCTTTGTCATCGTGGTTGCGCCGGTGATGAGCTCGACCGGCGTCGCGGGCACCGCGCCGCGCACCTGCAGGAGAACCGCCAACATCATCGTGCGGCGCCGCTCGGTGCGGGCGACGCGGCGGTGGGTCGCGCCTCTGCCGCCGCGCGTCGGGCGGCGAAGAACCGGTAGGTCTCTCCCAGGCCATCCTCCAGCCGATGCTGCGGCTGCCAGCCGAGCACCGAGCGCGCCTTGGCGTTGTTCACCACGGAACGCTGCTGCTCGCCCGGCCGGCTGGGGGCGTACTCGATGCGGGGCGGCGTTCCCGCGACGCGGCCGAGCGCCTCTGCCAGCGCGACCACACTCGTCTCCTCGCCCGTGCCCACGTTGAAGCCGCGGGCGTCCAGACGCCCGGGCTCCGGCAGGGCATGGGTCGCGGCCAGGAAGGTGGCTTCCGCCACGTCGCCCACGTACACATAGTCACGCGTCTGGCTGCCATCGCCGAACACCGTGAGCGGGCGCCCGTCCAGCAGGCGACCGCAGAAGATCGCGACCACGCCGGCCTCACCGTGCGGATCCTGCCGCGGCCCGTACACGTTCGCGAAGCGCACCGCCGCCGTCTCGACACCGTGCACGCGAGCGTAGTACGCGAGGTAGTACTCCGCGCTCAGCTTCGCGATGCCGTACGGGGACTCGGGATCCTTGGGGTACGTCTCCACGTTCGGCGGCTCGACGAAATCGCCGTACAGCGCGCCCCCCGTGGAGGAGAACACGAATCGCGTGCGCGCGGGCGTGGCGCTCTGGCGCACCGCCTCCGCGAGATTGATCGTACCGAGCACGTTGATGCCTGCATCGTTCACCGGATCCGCCACGCTCCTGCGCACGTCGATCTGCGCGGCGAGATGGGCGATCACGTCGAACTGTCCCTCGCGGACGAGCCGCGCGGCCTCGGCCGCGCGGATGTCCAGCTCGTGCAGCCGCGCCTTGGGATGCAGGTTTTCCCGGCGGCCGGTGGAGAGATTGTCGAGCACCTCGACATCGTAGCCGTGCGCGGCGAAACGATCCACGACATGCGATCCGATGAATCCGGCGCCTCCGGTCACGAGTACTCTCGGCACTATGGCTCTCCCTGTTGTGCATCATCCGTAGTCCGCGCCGCCTCGGCGGCAGGGGGCAGTACCGGCTCGTCATCACGGGTCGGCGAGTCGGCGAGATCGAAGAGATAACGAAGGGCGTCGATGACGCCCAGTCCTCGCCCGTTCGCCGCTGCTGCCCGGAGACGCACCGTCGGGCCGTGGAGAAACTTGTTCATCAGCGATCGCGAGAGCTGCTCCACCACCGCGCGCTGCTCGGGCGGGAGCGCGCCGAGCCTGTGCAGCGCCTCCTGCAGCTCCTGCTGGCGGACGCGCTCCATCTCTCCGCGAAAGCGCGTGAGCACCGGCACGGCCGCCAGCCCCGCGAGCCACTGCCAGAAGCGCTCGACCTCCGCCGCGATCACCGTCTCGACGGCCGGCAGCTCCGCGCGGCGGCGCTCGAGATTCGTCGCGACCACGGCGTGCAGGTCATCCAGGTCGTACAGATAGACGTTCTCCAGCTGGCGCACGGCAGGATCGACGTCGCGCGGCATGGCGATGTCGAGGATGCACAAGGGCTGATGCCGCCGGCGTTCCACCGCCGCGCGCACGTGGTCCGCCGTCACCACGGGATGCGGGGCCGCCGTGGAGCAGAGCAGCACGTCCACCCCGGCGAGCTGCTCCCAGCACTGCTCGTAATGCATCGCCGTGGCGCCGTAGCGGGCCGCCAGCGCCACGGCCCGCTCGAAGGTACGGTTGGCCACCACCGCCGTGCGCACCCCCTCGGCCGCGAGGCACTCCAGCGCGAGCTCCGCCATCTCCCCCGCCCCGAGGACCATTGCGCGCCTGCCCGTGAGCGAGCCGAAGATCTGCCGCGCGAGCTGCAGCGCGGCCGTGCTCACCGACGCGGCGCCCCGCGCGATCGCCGTGTCCGCGCGAATGCGTCCGGCCACCTGGAGCGACGTCTGGAAGAGCCGGTTGAGCACCGTGCCCGATTGCGAGCGGCAGGCCGACCAGGCATCCCGCACCTGGCCATGGATCTGCGCCTCGCCGAGGATCATCGAGTCGAGGCCCGCGGCCACCCGGAAGAGGTGCGCCACTGCCTCGCGGTCCCGCCGCACGTAACCGTACGCCGAGGCTTCCTCGCCCAGGCGCGCCGACAGCTCCGCCCAGATAAAGGGCAGCGCGTCGCCCGCGCCCTCCACGAGGTAGAGCTCCGTGCGATTGCAGGTGGAGAGCAGCACGCCCTCGCGCGCGCCGCTGCGGTCGCGTAGCGCGGCGAGGGTCGGCACGAGCTCCACCGGCCGGTACGCGATCTTCTCGCGGATCGCGACCGGTGCGCCCCGATGGCTGATGCCCGCTACGATCACCGGCATGGGGCTGGAGGGCTCACAGGAAGTTCCCCGCGCCGGGGCCGGCCACGCGGAACGCGACGTACAGCACCAGCACCGCCACGAAGCTGACGCTCGAATACAGCGCCGCGCGCCGGGCCTGCCAGCGCCCGAGCACGCGCCCGAGCGCCACGGCGCTGACGCACAGCCACGCGCCCGTTCCCCACAGCAATTGCAGAACGTTCATCTCGCGGTACGCGATGGAGTACGCCGCCGCGAGCACGATACCGAGCGTGAGTCCGAGCCATCCCGCGATCGCGGCCACGTGATTCACGCGGTCCAGGGTGGCGAGTGGCGGAAAGAAGCGGAAGATCGGCCCGAAGCGGCGGGAGCGCAGCTCGCGGCGCTCGACGAGATACATCGTGCCTGCCGCCGCCGCTGTGGCGAACGCCGCGATCCCGACGAAGCTCAGGGCGATGTGCGCGAAGAGCCAGAGGCCGCGCACGCCGGCGGGTTCGTGCCCCGGCGTGAGCCCGATCACGTTCGCGAACGTGGTGGGCAGCGCGGCCAGCGGCGCGGCCACCAGCGTGAGCGTCACCTCGTGCGCGATGAGCTCGACGATCCAGAGGGTCACCGCGAGCACGAATCCGGCGAAGGACAGCGAGGGTCCCAGCCCGGTGAGCGGCACCGCGCCCTCCCGATGCGCAAAGGTGAGCAGCGCGAGCGCGTGCACGGCGATCCCGATGCCGAGCAGGCCGACCACGCCCCGCACCGGCGCGCCGACGGGCCTGGCAAAGGGCACGGCCGCCAGCGCGGCCGCGCCGATGTAGCAGGTGATGGCAATGAAATGAGCGATCGCGATCATGGCGGTCGCTCCAATCTAACGGTTTTCACCTTGCCCGGGCCGCCGGGCATGCGGCCGGCAGGGGTCGCAAGCCGCGGCCGTTTACGGCATTCTCGCGACGACGCGGGCCACGGTGCCGACCTCGATCTTCGGATAGTCGAGGCCCGTGAGCAGCAGCGTCGTGCCATAGGGCGTCACGCGCACGGCCTGGGCGCGGGCGAGCGGGATGTCCGGCTCCGCCAGACCATCCTCGTCGCGCGCGGTATGTCGCGGCTGGAAGAGCTGGAACTCGTCACCCAGCTTCACGCCGTCGCGGCTGGACACGTTCAGTACCAGATAGTTCTGTATGCTGGGCAGCAACGCGTCGTTCAGGACGAGCTGCACGCTGGACCAACCGGCGCCCCCGATCGGCTGCGGACGCGCGGTGATCTCGACCACGGAGCTGTCGTACGGCATCAGCAGCTGGTCCGCCTCCATCTCGCGGAACATCTGCACGACCTGGCCGATGGCAGCCTCGCCCGAACGCGGCGCGCGCGTGACCGCGACGACCCCGGTCGGGATGATCACCTGGCCCACGTCCTCGAGATACGGCCCGACCGTATAGGCGACGTACCGCTCTCCCTCGGGCGCGGCGGATCCCACGGGCGGTGAGATGAGTATCTCGTCATGGAGCTGCATGCGGCCGTGCATGTCCCGCGTGGACGCGGCCACGGAGGGAGAGACGAGCTTGAGGATCCGGCCGCTCCCGCGCGGTCCGCTGCGGCGATCCACGAAGGGCGCCGCGAGATACTCGCCGAAGCGCACCGTGGACTGCGGCGGCTCCACGTCCACGCGATGGCGCGCTGGACCGCCGCCAGCGAGGTCGCGCTGCTTGGGGAACACCGTCGGACCGTCGAGCGTCCCGATCGGTTCTTCGGCGGCGGGCGCCGCCGGCGCGGACGGCTCGGCGGGCGCCGCGGCGACCGCCGGCGATATTCCCGTGGGCAGCGCCAGCACCTCGCCGGGATAGATCCAGTGCGGATCGTCGATCTGGTCGGTGTTCACCCGGTAGATCTCGGGCCACAGGAAGGAATCGCCGAGATACAGCCGCGCGAGATCCCAGAGCGTGTCGCCGCGCTTCACCGTGTGCGAGGATGGCATCGGCTCCTGGGCGCGCAGCGTGCCTGCGGGGAGCAGCACGAGCGCGGTGAACGCGACCAGCGCGGCACGGGCCGGCCGCGCGCGCCCGCGGCGCGGCAGACAGCGAGGCTGCTCCCTGCGAACCACTCGGCAGAGCATAGCGTCAACTCCAGGTCGTCTCATGGTGAACCGCGTGGACGCGACCGCGTTCCGCGGTGCGACCGCTCACAGATGACGAGCCGATCCCAACGATGGAAACGCGTAACCGTACGCGGACGTTCGCGATGCTGGCGCCCAAAGACGCTCGTGGCCCGGCGGGGGATACCCGACCGGGCCACCGCACCACGAGTGATGCCACGAACGATCAGAAGGGAAGATCGTCGTCCTCGTCCTCGAGCGCTCCGGGGAAATCCTCGAAGTCATCGCCGCCAGCGGCGGCCTTGGCCTTCTGCGCTGCCGCCGGCCGGCTGGGGCGCGCGCTCGCGGCCTCTCCGTCCAGGTCGGCGCCGACCCCTGCACCCCCGCGCCCGCCTCCCAGCATGATCAGCTCGCGCACGTTGATCTCGGTGCTGTAGCGGGTCTGGCCTTCCTTGTCCTGCCACTGCCGGTACTCGATGCGCCCTTCCACGTACAGCTTGTCGCCCTTGTGCACGTACCGCTCGACGATATCCGCCAGCTGCGACGTCTTGGTGTTCCAGACGACGCAACGATGCCATTCCGTCTTCTCCTGCTTGGCACCGGATGCGTCGTTCCAGGACCGGCTCGTGGCGAGCGAAAAGGTCGCCACCCGGTTGCCTCCCGACGTCGAGCGCACCTCGGGATCGTTTCCGAGATTTCCGATCAACGTCACCTTGTTCAAGCTACGGCTCACGAATTCCTCCTGGCGAGAGTGACAGAGGTCTCGCCGCTCACGATGTCATCCGACCGAAGTGGCCGCACCACCGATTCCACGCACCTCGAATGATTTCGAGGCAAACACCAACAAGTGCCTGTCTTACTGCAACTTCATCATTGCATCCGATGTTCTGCGTCAACTACGCCGGCGTGCGACGCAGGATGATCGCGTCCTCCACGGGCCGGCGATAGTACTGCGGCCGGCGGCCAACCTCCACGAACCCGCGCGACCGGTACAACTCGCGCGCGCGGTGGTTCGAACTGCGCACCTCGAGATACATCGTGGTCACGCCGCTCCGTTCGCCTTCGGCCAGCGCGGCATCGAGCAGCCGCGCACCGAAGCCCCGGCCGCGCCGCTCGGCTGCGACAGCCAGGTTCGCGATCTCCCCTTCATCGAGGATGAACCACGCGACAACATAACCGGCCACCGCTCCGCCGTCACCCTCAGTGGCGTTCGCAGCGGCGGCAGTCTCGTGCACTGCGGCAAAGAACACCCGCGGGTTCGCCAGAGCCTCTCTGAACGCGGTCTCCGACCACGGATCGGAGAACGTCTGGCGCTCGATCGTCGCGATCGCGGGAATCTCCTCCGGACGCACGCGGGCAACGTCCCCCCTGGCCATCTCGTTCATGTGTGGGGCAGCGGCCGGCCATGCGCCGCCTCCCAGCGCACCTGCGCTTCCGCCTTGCGGCCATAGTCCGGCTGCCAGCTCGCGAGATCCACCGGGCCATCTTTGCGAAGCATGGGCTCCAGCCGAACCACCCCGGCGGCATGGGGCTGCACGTCCAGCTCGAGCCCGGGACCAGTGAGCCGCGCGTCCAGCTGCCGTGCCAGCGGCACCAGTCCGTCGGCCGGGACCAGATGCAGCTCGCCATCGCGCGCTGCGATCGAGCCGTCCCGCGCGACTACGTATTCGGCCGCGTACCATTCGCCGCGCAAGGCGTCGAGTGCGGCCAGGTAGGTGCCCGGCGCGAGCGCGTCACCCGCACTCGCGACGAGCAGCGCCAGCGAGGAAACCGCGAAGAGCGGCCGCTCCAACCCCACGGCCAGCCCCTTGGCGATGGACGCCGCGATCCGCAGACTCGTGAAGCTTCCCGGCCCGGCCCCGCAGACCACGCGCTCGATGGCGCGAGGCGTGAGTCCCGCCGCGGTGACCGCCGATGCCACGGCCGGCATGAGATGCTCCTCTGCTGCGCCGCGCATCGCGGCGACCGCCGAGGCGACCACGTCGCCGCCGCGCGCGATCGCCACCGTGCCAGTGTAGGTCGAGGCATCGATCGCCAGCGTGATCACGAATGATCTCCGAACTGCCCTTCACCCACGTGGCCGCCCGCGTAGAGCAGCCGCCGGCCGGGAGTATCGTCCACGTGCTGCAGTTGGATGGGCACGTGCACCGTCGGAATCAGGCCGCGGGCGCGCTCCGGCCATTCGATGAGCACGAGCGCATGGCTGGCCACCAGCTCGTCCCACCCCAACTCCGCCAGCTCGCGTGGACCGCGTAACCGGTACAGGTCCACGTGCAGCACCGGGGAGAGCCCTCCCGCGTACTCGTGGACGATGGTGAACGTCGGGCTGGTCACGTCGTCCTGAACGCCGTAGCCTCGGCAGATCGCCCGCGCCAGGGTCGTCTTCCCTGCCCCAAGCTCGCCGCTGACGGTCACCACCAGTGGCGGCCGCGCGGCGCGCCCGAAGCGCTCACCCCAGGCCACCAGCTCCGGCTCGGTGAGCGCGAGATGGCTGCGCGACGCCAGCGGCGGGATGATGCCACGCTCCTCGTTCACGAACGGGGCCCTTCCGTCAGCGTGCGCCGCGCGCCGCGCCGCTCAGGGGCCGTCCTCTGGCCGGCGCGGATGGTGCGCGCGCCCGGACCTCGAAAAGCTGGTCGCGCAGCTGCGCCGCCAGCTCGAAGTCCATCGCCGCGGCCGCCTCGCGCATCTGCTGCTCCAGCAGCTTCTCCAGCTCACCGGCCTCCATCACCGCGTATCCGCGGGCGGGCTCCGCCACGCGCTGCGCCTCGCGATCGCCGGTGCGTGCATCCGCCACCCGCGTGATGAAGCGGACCTGATCCACGCTCTTGGACACCGTGGTCGGCGTGATGTCGTGTTCCCGATTGTACGCCATCTGGAGCTCACGCCGCCGCCCGGTCTCTTCGATGCACCGCTGCATCGATCCGGTGATGCGATCGGCGTAGAAGATGGCCTTTCCGTGCACGTTCCGCGCGGCGCGCCCGACCGTCTGGATGAGCGACCGGTCGCTGCGCAGGAATCCTTCCTGGTCGGCGTCGAGGATCGCCACCAGCGAGACCTCGGGCAGATCCAGCCCCTCGCGCAGCAGATTGATCCCCACCAGCACATCGAACTCGCCGAGGCGCAGCCCACGGACGATCTCCATCCGCTCGATGGCATCGATGTCCGAGTGCATGTAGCGCACGCGCACTCCCACCTGCTGCAGGTAATCGGTCAGGTCCTCCGCCATGCGCTTGGTGAGGGTGGTGACGAGCACGCGTTCGCCGCGCCGCTCGCGAAGCCGGACCTCGTTCAGCAGATCGTCCACCTGGCCGCGGACGGAGCGCACCTCGATCTCGGGATCCACCAGCCCGGTGGGCCGGATGATCTGCTCGACCACGACCCCCTCGGACAGGCGCAGCTCCAGCTCTCCCGGCGTGGCCGACACGAACAGGGCGCGCGGCGTGAGCGCGAGAAACTCGTCGAACATCAGCGGCCGATTGTCCAGCGCGCTGGGCAGCCGGAAACCATAATCGACGAGCGTCAGCTTGCGCGCGCGGTCGCCATTGAACATTCCGCCGATCTGCGGCAGCGAGACGTGCGACTCGTCCACGACCACCAGGAAATCGTCGGGGAAGTAATCGAAGAGGCAGGCAGGCCGTTCGCCGGCACCCCGGCCCGACAGGTGCCGCGAATAGTTCTCGATCCCGGCACAGGTCCCGATCTCGAGCATCATCTCGACGTCGAAGTTCGTGCGCGATTCCAGCCGTTGCGCTTCCAGCAGCTTCCCCGCCCCGCGCAGCTCCGCAAGGCGCTCCTGCAGCTCGCTGCGGATGAGCTTCACGGCGCGCTCCAGCGTCTCGCGCTGGGTGACGAAATGCTTCGCCGGGTAGATGGCCGCGCGCTCGAGCACGGCAATGGTCTCACCGGTGAGAACGTTGATCTTGGAGATGCGCTCGATCTCCTCCCCCCACATCTCCACGCGCACGCCCTGCTCCTCGTAGGCGGGGAAGATCTCCACCGTGTCGCCGCGGACGCGGAAGGTGCCGCGCTCGAAGGCCACGTCGTTGCGGCTGTACTGGATCTTCACCAGCGAGCGCAGGATCTCGTCGCGTGCCACGTGCTGGCCCGCGGTGAGCGTCACCATCTGCGCCTTGTACGACACCGGATCGCCAAGTCCGTAGATCGCGGAGACCGTCGCGACGATGACGACGTCGTCGCGCTCCATCAGGCTCGACGTCGCGCGCAGCCGCAGCCGGTCGATGTCCTCGTTGATCGACGCGTCCTTCTCGATGTAGGTGTCGGTGGAGGGGACGTACGCCTCCGGCTGGTAGTAGTCGTAGTACGAGATGAAGTACTCGACGGCGTTGTGCGGGAAGAAGCTCTTGAGCTCCCCGTAGAGCTGCGCGGCCAGCGTCTTGTTGTGCGAGAGCACGAGCGTCGGCCGGCCGTGATTCCGGATGACGTTGGCCACGGACATCGTCTTCCCGGAGCCTGTCACGCCAAGCAGCGTCTGGAACCGGTCGCCGCGGGCGAGCCCCGCCGTGAGCTCGGCGATGGCCCTGGGCTGATCACCCGCGGGTTGGAACGGAGCCTGGAGGTCGAAGGCGGCGGGCATATCCCAATATAATGCCACGCCGGTCTTTCTTCGGGATCACTGCTCCGTGAGCCGCTCCCTCCGCGCCACCTCAGTGATTCCCTTCACCCGGCGCGCCGCCTTCACGATCTTCTGCAGGTGCGCGAGGTTCTCCACCTCCACCAGCACCGAGCCGATCGCCTTCCCGTCGGCGCTGCGCAGCTCCATGCTCTTGATGTCGGTGCCGCTCGCGCTC
>DATEPM010000162.1:0-7704 GCA_035273185.1 Gemmatimonadaceae bacterium | reverse complement strand
CCCCGGCCGCCTCGGCGCCAGGTCCCGCCGCCGCGCCACCAGAAAGCTCGGGCGCCGCTGTGGAGCTCGAGGCACCGGTCAGTGGTGCACAGGGCGACGAGCTGGGCGAGGTGGCGGCACTGGAAGGGCTGCAGGCCACGGACGTCGGTACGACGCAGGCCTCGAACGCCGAGGCTCCGTCGCCAGCCCCGGCCGCTTTCGATCTGGACACCCTCTTCCGCGACGTCGGGGGCGCACACGCCGCCCCAGCACCTGCGGCAGCACCGGCGGGCATGCCAACCCCTGCTGCGGCTGCGACGCCAGTAGCACCGCCGGCGGTACCGACAGCCGCTCCCGAACCCGCCGCGCCGACCGACTTCGCCAATAGCGCGCTGGACCTCTCCGATGCTTCGCCCTTCCCGCCGGCGCCTGCGGCCGCAACCTTCGTCACCGAAACCATGGCGGAGCTGTATCTGCGGCAGGGTCACCGGGAGCAGGCGCTCGAGGTCTACCGGCAGCTGCTTGCGGCACGGCCGGGCGATGCATCGCTCCGCGCCAGGGTGCTCGAGCTCGAGACACCGCCAGCCGTACCGGTCGTCGAGTCCTCGGCGCCCTCGGGCGGGCCTACCATTCGGGAGTTCCTGAGCGCTCTGGCGACGCGGCGGCCCAGCTCCGGCGGGCCTGCCGCGTCACCGGACGTGCAGCGTCCCCAGACGCCCCCGCAGGGGCTTGAAGCCGCCCCTGGGCCAGCGTCGGAGACGCCCCGGAGCGCCCAGTCGGCTGCCACGGTCGGCGGGTCGTTGGACGCGCTGTTCGGTGGCGCGGAGCGCAGCAGCGAGAGCGCCGGCGCATCACCCCTCGAGCTCGCGTTTCTCGATGAGATTGCGGCTCCCGAGGGGGTCAACCGGCGCGCTGATCTGTCGGAACCGCAGGGTGAGGGTGCCGCAACCGACCAGGGCTCCGAGCTTCCGGGTCGTCCCACGAAGCCTGCGGAGACCGAGCTTTCGCTCGATCATGTCTTTCGGAAGCCCACGCCGGCATCGGGGTCGCCCGCGCAGGGCGGGTTCTCCTTCGACCAGTTCTTCTCGCAGCAGGCGCAGGAAGGTGGTGAGTCGGCCAGCGCGGAGGTGGCGCGCGACGGACACCCCACGGACGGCGACGACATCCAGCAGTTCAATGCCTGGCTCGAAGGATTGAAGAAGTCGTGAGGATCGCCATCCTCAACGGGCCCAATCTCGACCTGCTCGGCGTGCGGGAGCCGGCGCTCTACGGTGCCGAAACGCTGGCCGACGTGGAGCGCCGGCTGAGGGGGGTGGGCCTGGAGCTGGGGGCGGAGCTGGAGTTCGTGCAGCGCAACGGCGAGGGCGAGCTGGTAGACTGCATCCATGCACTGCGAGGCCACGCCGACGGCGCGGTGGTGAACGCCGGCGCGTACAGCCATACCAGCCTCGCGATTCGCGACGCGCTGGACGGTGTGGCGCTGCCCTTCGTGGAGGTCCACGTCACGAACATCTACGCCCGCGAGCCGGAACGGCGGCATTCCATGCTCGCATCCAGCGCGATCGGGGTGATCTGCGGGCTGGGCACCTACGGGTACGAGCTCGCCCTGCGCGGACTCGCCGCGAAGCTGCAGCACAGGATGCCCAGCGGGGCCGCTGCGCGTGTCTGATCCCCGCGCGCGCCGGCTCGCCGCCGTGGCCGACGGCCTCATCGCCGCCCACGTGGACGCCTTGCTGGTCACCGGACTGGCGAATGTCCGGTACCTCACCGGGTTCTCCGGTTCCAGCGCACTCCTGCTGGTCACCGCGCGCGACACGGTGCTCATCACGGATTTCAGATATCAGACGCAGGTGGCTGCGGAGGTGGGAACCCTCGCGCGCACCATCATCGAGCCGCAGAGCCTCTGGGCGGGGCTCTGGGCGCAGCTCGGGCAGCTGGGATACCTGCAGGTGGTGGGCTTCGAGTCCGCGCACACCATGCATCGCGACTTTCAGCGGCTGGTGGAGGCAGGCGCGCGCTGGCAGTGGCGGCCGACGGTGGACCTCGTCGAGACCCTGCGGGAGCGCAAGGATCCGGGCGAGGTGGCGCTGATCCAGGCAGCCGCCGACGTGGCGACCACGGCGCTCCACGCCACCCTGCACCAGGTGCGCGCGGGCCTCAGCGAACTGCAGGTGGCGGGGATTCTGGAGAAGGCTCTGCGCGATGCGGGGAGCGAGGGCTTTCCCTTTCCGTCCATCGTGGCCAGTGGCGCACGATCGGCACTGCCGCACGCCCGCGCGACGCAGGCGCGCATCGCGCCGGGCGATTTCCTGCTGCTTGACTTCGGCGCCGAGGTGCAGGGCTACTGCTCCGACATCACCCGGACGGTCGTCGTGGGCCGCGCCTCGACCGAGCAGCGCGAAGTGTACGACGTGGTGCGCGCGGCCAACGAGCAGGCGGCGCACGCGGTTCGGCCGGGGATGACGGGGCGCGATGCCGATGCCGTGGCCCGGGACTACATCGAGCAGCGTGGGTACGGGGAGCTGTTCGGGCACAGCCTCGGGCACGGCGTGGGGCTCGAGGTGCACGAGGCGCCGCGGCTGGCGCGAACTTCCGAGGGGGCGCTCGCCGAGGGCGCCGTGGTGACCATCGAGCCCGGTGTGTACCGGCCGGGCTGGGGCGGCGTGCGTATCGAGGACGACGTCGTCCTGGACGCCGCTGGCCCGCGGATCCTGACGCGCTTTCCACGCGAGCTCCTCGAGCTGGCGTGAGCCTGAGGCGGGGCGCCGCGCCCTGCCTGTCGCGACTCCTTCAACGAGCCATGATCGACTTACGCTACGTCAAGAAGCTCATCGAGATCATCGACGAGTCGACGGTGGATTCCATCGAGATCTCGACCGACAAGGGGATGAAGATCCGGATCTCGAAGAGCCCCCAGCAGCGCGGCGCGGTGCAGATGGCCGCCCCCATGCCCGTTCCGGCGCTCCTGGCGCCGGCGGCCGGGCGGCCCACACCGGCCGATGGCGTCGCCGCCCTGGCCGAGGGCGAAACGTCCGGGAGGGCGGAAGCGTCCAAACAACAGCTACTCGAGGTCAAGTCGCCGATGGTGGGGACTTTCTACCAGTCGCCGGAGCCCGGCGCCAAGCCATACGTGGTGGTGGGCGACCGTGTGGCCAAGGGACAGATCCTCTGCATCATCGAGGCGATGAAGATCATGAACGAGATCGAGTCCGAGTACAGCGGCACCATCCGGGAGATGCTCGTGCAGGACTCGCAGCCCGTGGAATACGGCCAGGTGCTTTTCCGAATCGACCCCAATGCCTAACGCCCCGCACGCCGCCGCCACCGCGACGGCGCCGCTCACCGCCGCGCCCACGGGCTCCGCCACCGCCTTCAGCTTCAAGTCAGTGCTCCAGGAGCTGATCCAGCGCAACGCCTCCGACCTGCACCTCAAGATCGGCCGGCCGCCGACGCTTCGCGTCAACGGCGAGCTGGAGCCGCTGCACCGGCCGCCCATGCGTCCGGAAGACCTCAAGGCGCTGGCGGAGCAGCTCATGACGCCGCGGCAGGTGAAGCAGTTCGCCGAGGAGAAGGAGTGTGACTTCGCCATCGGCGTCCCGGGCATCGGCCGCTTCCGCGTGAACGCATACCAGCAGCGCGGGTCGCTGTGCTACGCCATGCGCGCCATCCCGTACCAGGCGCGCACGCTCAAGGAGCTGAACCTCCCGCCCGTCCTCGAGGAGATCGCGATGAAGCCGCGCGGGCTGGTCCTCGTCACCGGGATCACCGGCTCGGGGAAGTCCACGGCGCTGGCGGCGATGATCCAGCACATCAACGAGAGCCGCCGGGCGAACATCATCACGATCGAGGACCCGATCGAGTTCCTGCACCGCGACATCAACTGCCACATCAACCAGCGCGAGGTGGGCACCGACACCGCCACCTTCGGCCAGGCGTTGCGGCGTGTGCTGCGGCAGGATCCCGACGTGGTGCTCATCGGCGAGATCCGTGACATCGAGACCCTGGACACGGCCCTCAAGGCGGCGGATACGGGCCACCTGGTGTTCTCCACGCTGCACACCACCGACACGACCCAGACCATCAACCGCGTGTTGTCGTTCTATCCGCCGCACCAGCAGACGGAGGTGCGCTTCTCCCTCGCGAGCGCGCTGCAGGCGATCGTCTCGCTGCGGCTGGTGCCGCGCGCGGACAAGCCCGGCCGCATCCCCGCCTGCGAGATCCTCATCAACACGGCCGCCGTGCGCGATCAGATTCGTGACATGAGCGCCATCCTCAACATTCCGGATCTCATCAAGGAAGGCACGGTCCAGTACGGCATGCAGAGCTTCGACCAGTCCCTGATGGGCTGGTACACCAAGGGCGTCATCTCGTACGAGAACGCGGTGTTCTTCGCCACCAGCCCGGCGGAGTTCGCGCTGCGCGTCCAGGGGGTGGCCGGCACCAGCGACAACACGTGGGCGGCGTTCGAAGGGGACGGACAGGGGTAGATTTCAGCCCGTCTATGCTCCCATCCCTGCGAACGCCCTGCCGCACGCAATGTTCAAGAAAGTTCTGATCGCCAATCGGGGCGAGATCGCGCTTCGCGTCATTCGTGCCTGCCGTGAGCTCGGCGTCGAGACCGTGGCCGTCTACTCCGATGCCGACCGCGAGTCGCTGCACGTCCGCTTCGCCGACGACGACGTGTGCATCGGGCCCGCGCCGGCGCGTGATTCGTACCTCAACATCCCGCGGATCATCGCCGCGGCGGAGATCACCGGTGCCGATGCCATCCATCCGGGCTACGGCTTCCTGGCCGAGAACGCCGAGTTCGCGCAGATCTGCGCCGCGTCGAAGATCGCCTTCATCGGTCCCACCGCCGATCAGATCCGGGTGATGGGCGACAAGGCCGAGGCCCGCAAGGCGATGACGGCGGTGGGCGTCCCCATCGTGCCGGGCACCCCGGGGCCCGTGGAGGACGTGGACGAGGCACTCGCCTTCGCGACCGACATCGGCTTTCCCGTGATCATCAAGGCCGCCGCCGGCGGCGGCGGCAAGGGCATGCGCGTCGCGCGCGATCCGGACGATTTCGCGCGCTCCTTCCAGCTCGCCCGCTCCGAGGCGCTGTCCGCATTCGGGAATGGCAGTGTGTACGTGGAGAAGTACCTCCAGCGGCCGCGGCACATCGAATTCCAGATCCTCGGCGACAAGCACGGCCACCTGATCCATCTGGGCGAGCGCGACTGCTCCGTGCAGCGCCGCCACCAGAAGCTGATCGAGGAATCCCCGAGCCCGGCGGTGGACGATGCGCTGCGCACCCGGATGGGCGCGGACGCGGTCGCCGGCGCCAGGGCCATCGAGTACGTCGGTGCCGGCACCATCGAGATGCTGCTGGACGAGGACGGCTCGTACTACTTCATGGAGATGAACACCCGGATCCAGGTGGAGCATCCCGTGACGGAGATGCTCTACGGGGTGGATCTGGTGAAGGAACAGATCCGCGTGGCCGCGGGACAGCCGCTCAGCATGCGCGAGCTGCCGGCCCGCCGCGGACACGTGATGGAGGTGCGCGTCAACGCCGAAGATCCCGCGCGGAACTTTCAGCCCTCGCCGGGGAAGATCACGACGTACCATCCGCCCGGCGGCCCCGGCGTGCGCCTGGACAGCCACGTGTATGACGGCTACACGGTGCCGCCCTATTATGATTCGCTGCTGGCGAAGCTCATCTGCCAGGGCGGCGATCGGACCGAGTGCATCGCGCGCATGAACGTGGCGCTGGAGAGCTTCATCATCGAGGGTGTGACGACGACCATCCCCTTTCTCGCGCGCGTGATGCGGAACGAGAAGTTCGTGTCCGGCGACTTCGATACGAAGTTCCTGGAGCGCGAGCACCAGCTGCTCCGGGAGCCGCTGTAGGGTGCGCCTCGACGTGTACTTCGGCCTCGGCGGCGTGGGGTCGGCGGAGACCACCGGCCGCGTGGTCGCCATCATCGACGTGCTGCGCGCCTCGACCTCCATCGCCGTGGCGCTCGCCAACGGCGCGCGCACCGTGATTCCGCTGGACAGCACGGAGGACGTGGTGACGCGCGCGAAGGCGTTCGAGCGCTCGGACGTGCGCCTCGCGGGCGAGCGGCAGATGCGGCCGATCCCCGGCTTCGACCTCGGCAACTCGCCGCGCGAGTTCACGCGCGAGGCCGTGGAGGGGAAGACCGTCCTCATGACCACCACCAACGGCACCTTCGCCATCGGGGCGGTGCAGGGGGCGCGCGACGTGGTGATCGCGTCGTACGTCAACTTCTCCGCCGTGCTCGCGATGCTGCGCGCGGCGTTGCGCGGCGGCGCGGACGTCGCCATCGTGTGCGCGGGGCGCGACCGGCAGTTCTCGCTGGAGGATGCCAGCTGCGCGGGACGGTTCGTGCATCACCTCGCGAAGCGCGATACGGCACTGGAGCTGAACGACGCCGCGCTCGCGGCCACCTTCATCGATCGCAAGTACGCGGACAACCTGCTGCGCCTCTTCGCCGCCTCCGCACACGGCCAGGCGCTGAGCGGGGCGGGCTTCGCGGACGACCTCGCCGCCTGTGCGGCGGTCGATTCGTATCCTGTCATCCCCATCTTTCAGGACCGCCAGGTCACCAAGCTGGGACCCGAGCGGGAGCGGTAACACCGGCGGTAGGAGTCGTTTCACGTGGGCAGTTCCCTCAAGCGCGAGATCACCGGCATCGCGCTCCTGTCGTTCGCCGTCTTTCTGGCCGCGGCGCTCGGTGCGCTCGCGCTCGCGCAGCTCCGCTTCGGCATCAACGTGCGCGAGCACGTCGGCTGGGTGGGCGCGTATCTCGCCCGCCCTCTGGTGGAGCTCCTGGGCTGGCCCGCGGCGGCCCTCACCCCGCTCGTCCCGGCCGTGCACGCCCTCCGGGTCTTCGGCCGGTTGGAGTCGGGCACCGACCGCTCCTGGATGATCTTCTTCGGCGGGCTGGTCGCGCTCGTACCCGTGGCCATCGGTCTCGCCATCATGCCGCCCCTGGGGGACAGCAGTGCCGCGTCCGGCCTCTGGGGAGCCGTCGTGGCCTACTACTGGAGCGCGTGGTTCGGTGACGTGGGCGCCTGGGTGGTGATCGTGCTCGCGCTCAGCGTGCTCACGGCGGCCACGCTGGCGTGGAATCCGATTCGCGCGCTGGTAGGCCACGATGTCCCCCGGCCCGTGGTCCCCGAAACGGCGGACCCTTTGCTGCCTACGGCACGCCGCAAGCGCGATCGCGAGGCCGAGGACGCGGTCCAGCGCGCGCTCGACCTGGAGCCCACTCCCGAGGAAATGCCCGCCATTGCCGCCGGCGTCCTGGAAGGTGCCAACGAGGAGGCGCTGGACGATGGCCCCAGGCGTCGCCGGAGGAAGAGCCGGGCCGAGCTGGCGGAGGAACGCGAGGTGGAGATCGCGGCCGCAATCGAGGCCACGGCGCCCTCCGACGTCCTCGGCGACGAGCTCCCCACGCCGGAGCTGCTGTCTCCGCCCCCGCCGCGCAACACCGAGGCGGGGCGCCGCGAGCTCGATGCCATGGGGGCGAAGCTCATGGACGCACTGCGCACCTTTCGCGTGGACGGGGAGCTCGTGGGGCGCACCACGGGGCCCGTCGTCACGCAGTACGAGGTGGAGCCCGCGCCCGGCGTGAAGGTGCGGCAGTTCGCGAACCTCTCCAGCGACCTGGCGCTTGCCATGCGCGCACCCTCCATCCGCGTCGTCGCGCCCATCCC
>DATEPM010000161.1:0-3713 GCA_035273185.1 Gemmatimonadaceae bacterium | reverse complement strand
TGCACGACGGCTGGGCGGTGCTGGTCCGCGGGGATCGCATCGCGGCGGTGGGTCCGCGCGGCACGCTCGCCCTGCCCGTCGGCACGCGGCGGATCGCGCTCCCCGGCGCCACGCTGCTGCCCGGACTGATCGAGGGACATTCGCACCTCTTTCTGCATCCGTACGCCGAAACCCCCTGGAACGACCAGGTGCTGAAGGAACCACTCGCCCTGCGCGTGGCCCGTGCGACCGTGGCGGCGCGCCGCACTCTGGAGGCGGGATTCACCACGGAGCGCGACCTGGGCACCGAGGGAGCGGGCTACGCGGACGTGGGGCTCAAGGAGGCCATCGATCAGGGGATCATCCCGGGCCCGCGGCTGCTCGTGGTCACCCGTGCCATCGTGGCCACCGGGTCATATGGCCCCGGCGGCTTTGACCCGCGCTTCCGGGTGCCGCAGGGTGCGGAGGAGGCCGACGGGGTGGACGGGATGATCCATGCCGTGCGCAGCCAGATCAAGCACGGCGCCACCTGGATCAAGCTGTACGCGGACCACGAGTGGGGGCCGGATGGTGAAACCGAGCCCACCTTCTCGCTGGACGAGCTCAGGGCGGCGGTGGAGACGGCGCGCAGCTCCGGGCGATATGTATCCGCTCATGCGCGCGCCAGCGAGGGGGTGCGCCGCGCGGTGCTGGCGGGGGTGGCCACCGTGGAGCACGCCGACTCCGTGACCCCGGAGGTGTTCCGGCTGATGGCGGCGCACGGCGTGGCGCTGTGTCCCACGCTCTCCGGCACCGAGGCGGGCTTCGTGCGCGACGGCTGGCGCAAGGGGATCGACCCGATGCCGGCGGCGGTGGCGCTCAAGCACCGGACCTTTCGCGCCGCGCTGGAGGCGGGGGTCACCATCTGCAACGGCAGCGACGTGGGCGCCTACCCGCACGGCGAGAACGCGCGCGAGATCGCGCTGCTGGTGGAGTACGGCATGACTCCGGTGGCGGCGCTCCAGTCCGCGACGGTGGTCGACGCGCGCGTCTTCCACCTGGCCGACCGCGGCAGCATCGCACCCGGACTCCTGGCCGATCTCGTCGCCGTGGACGGGGACCCCACCCGAGACATCCACGCCCTGGAGCATGTGCGAATGGTAATGAAGGGGGGCAGAGTGGTTCGCGCCGCGTGCCCGAGCGGGCCTGTCCAGGATCGCGCGCCTGCCGGGTGACCTACGGGGATCGGACGAGCGATTCCGTGCCTGCCTCGATTGCCGCTGCCGCGTTCGCGGCCCGGACAGCGCGGCGAGCGCGCGGAGTCGAGAGCCGCTGCAGCGAAGATGGTAGATTTCGGAACCAACTGGAGGTCGCGATGCCGGTGATGCGCGTCGAGTTCTACAAGGGCGACGAGGGACGCCTCTGCGGGTGGGTGGCCACGCCCCCGAAGCGCCGGCCGTTTCAGGGCACGACGATGGCTGCCTCGCGCGACCTGCCGCACGACCTTACGCAGTTCCTGATCGAGCGTGCGCTCGATATCCGGGACGGCTTCTGGGGGCTGCTCGCCAACGGCGGGTCGTTCGCGAGCGTGCCGGGGCGCCGTCCCACGCGGGCGGGTCGCGCGCTCGTCCGGGCACATCAGGCGGCGCTGATGACCGTCGAGGGGGTGGTGAACGGGCACTACTACGCCTGGAAGCGGGGGGCGGGCACGCCCGTGGCTGCCGCCCTCGACGCCACGTACGCGGGATGGCTCGCGCTGGCCAACGGCGACCGGCTGGTGCTGGAGTGGCCCGTACACCGTTTGCCTGGCGAATCCGCGCAGCGAGGGACTGGGATGCACCAGGCGCACCCGGCCCATGGTCTCCGCCGTCAACTCCGCTGACGCGCGTAGTGCAGGCCCACCACCCCGCTCGGATACGGCGTCGCGGAGATCAGGCTGAAGGTCGCATGTAGACCCTCGGGCAGCAGTCGCTTGCCGCCTCCCACCGTGAGTGGATACAGGAGCAGATGCAGCTCGTCCACCAGGTCGTGCGCGAGGAGATCGTGGAGGAGCTGACTGCTGCCGTCCGTCATGATGTTCTTGCCCGGCTGTGCCTTGAGGGTACGCACCGCGTCAATGACGTTGTCGCGAATGATCGTCGTGTTGCGCCAGATCGGATCCTTCAACGTGCGCGACACCACGTATTTCTTGGGCGCGTTCATCATGTCGCCGAACGGATCCCCCGCGGGCATCGGCTCGAAGGCCTGCGCGTGCGTCACGTACGTGCGGCGGCCGAGGAGAAGCGCGTCGGTGTCCTGCATGAGCGCGGCGAAGTGCTGCCCGATGTCGTCGTGCCAGTACGGCCAGGTCCAGCCGCCGTACTCGAACCCGCCGTCCCGATCCTCGTCCTTGCCGCCGGGCGCCTGGATCACGCCGTCCAGGGTGACGAACTCGGATACGATGAGCTTGCGCATAGGGTGCATCTCCGTGAGTGGGTCTGAAGAAGTAGAATGTCGCCGGGCCCCCGCTGGCAGCCAAATGACAAGCAGCGTTCGCCGGTGCCGGGCTGCCGATCGAGTGGCGCGATGCCGCGCTTCGGCGCCGCCGCGTGTATGGCGGCCGTGGGCCATTACTACGTAATGCCCGGCCCCCTCCTACGTAGTCCGACCGATATAGCAGACGCCTGCGAATCGACATCGTGCTCCTGTCCTCAACGACGAGGAAGCCGATGTCGCTCGCCACGTTCCCGTCCAACGCCTCGAGTACTCCGTACACGGTTGCCTTCGCCAGCAGTAGGGCCACCGCAATCGGAATCCTCACGCCAGGCGAGCGATGGGAGTATGATCGCCTGCCCGACGGCGGGAGCCGCTGTGATTGGCTCGCCGGCCGATGCGCCGCCAAGCGGGCGATCGCCGCGCGTTCCGGCGTGCCCCTCGAGCACGTCCAACTCGCCTGCCGGGCCGGCGCCGCTCCTCGATGCATGGTGCTCGACGGCGAGACCTGGGCCCAGCTACCTCTCTCGGTCTCGATCGCGCATTGCGACGGCGTGGCGATCGCCGCCGCGGCCGACAGCTCGATCCGGGTAGGCGTCGACATCGAGCGCGTAGGCGAGATCGCGCCCGAGCACCTCCGCTACTTTCTCGCTGCGTCGGAGCGATGCACCGAGGCGTCGCTCGCATGGGTGCTCAAGGAGGCGGCCTGGAAGGCACTCGCCCTGGGGCCCGGCATTCCCTTCACGGCGGTGCAGCTCTCGTTCGATCGCGAGGCGGGCTCGCTGCAGGGCGTTCGGGTGGAGGGCGCGTGGATGGCGGCGCGTGCTGTCGTCACGCGCATCACGCGCCGGCCCCGCCTCGTCGCGGCTGTGCTCGAGATCGGTCAGGAGCTGCAGTGACACGCGCGACGTCTGGTGCCGTCGGTATTGCGGGCATCGCGTACGCGCTCCCCGCGCAAAGGCACTCGCTGCGCGAGCTGGACGTTCTCGGCCAGCTCGAGAGCGATCCCGCGGTGCTCGAGCAGTTCGGCTTCTCGCACGTGTTTGTCGCGGAGGAGGAGGCGCCCTACTCGCTCGCCCTCGCGGCTGCCACGGCGCTGCTTCAGGAGCATGACGTGGCGCCCGCGAGCATCGATACGCTGCTGTACTGCGGCACGGCCTCGGTCGCATTCGCCGCGGCCGGCAGCTCCGCGGACGCGGCCAGTCACATTGCCAGCACTCGCCGGTTTCAGTATCCCGCGACGCGGCTTCAGCACGAGCTCGGTCTGGAGTGCGCGTCGGCGC
>DATEPM010000160.1:0-17640 GCA_035273185.1 Gemmatimonadaceae bacterium | reverse complement strand
TCGACGATGTGTTGCTTGCGCTGATGGACGCGGGACAGGTCCACCGAGACAGCACCGGCGGGGGCGCCGGTCTCCACGCCGTAGTCGCGCGCCCGGTGCACCAGGTGCGCCACACGGGCGCTGGCGATGATCGTCTTGGTGGGGCTGCACCCCTCGTTGATGCAGGTGCCGCCGACGTGCACGCGCTCCACGAGCGCGACGCGCCGGCCGGCACGGGCAAAGGCGCCGGCGAGTGGGCCGCCACCCTGGCCGGCGCCGATCACGATCAGGTCATAGTGCTGGCTCTCAGGCATCATCGGTCGCGGCCTCGGTTGCGAGGGGATGTGGTGCCACGCGTGCGCAATTCCATAGTACGAAAGGGCAGCCCGTGCCGCCGAGTCCCCGCTCACGCCTGGGCGGAACTTTCGGGGACCGCCGCGTCTTGTCCCTCCGCACCATTACGAGGCGGTTCACCCATTCCCGAAGGAGCGAACCATGACGACTCGTTTGGATCTGCCCCGGTTGGCCGCATTCACGCTGCTACTTGCGGCGGCGGCGGCCTGCCGATCCCAGGAGCAGAAGACTGTTGCCGAGACCGGCGCCGCGGCTCGTGGCGCCGACACGTCCCGTGGCGCGATGGCCGGCGGGATGCAGGCCATGCACCAGGACACGCTCGCGGCGAAGGTGGAGGCGCACCTCAGGCGCCTGGACACCACCAATCCGGACTCGCTCAGGGCGCTGGTGCCCGTGGACCGCGAGGTGGTGACCACGCTCATCGCCGACTGCGAGCAGATGATGCGCGCGATGAAGATGGAGCCGCCCCGAAAGTGGCGGAACGCGGTGCAGGATCTCCGGCAGGACCTCGATCGCATGGCGAGCATGAGCGGCGCGCAGCTCCGGACCGTGATGCCCGAGCACCGGACGCGCATCGAGGGCATGCTCGCGATGCGTCGTGACATGATGCGGATGTAGGATGGATGGGAGCGCGGCATTCCCGGGCGCTTTCACCAGGGTCTCCGGATCAGATCGTCGGCATCGGGACAGGAGCTCACGCGCGCAACGGACGGCCCTCCGGTGAAGCGACCCGGCCGTGCACAACCTCGCCGTAGATCGCGCCGACGATCGCGCCGTAGACGGCATGCAGCACGAACAGCGCGACGACGTACATCGCCCCCTTGTTCGCCATGAAGAGCCCCGGCGCCGGCATCATGCCCGCCCGTATCATCGGGTGCATCATGGGCACCATGCCCATGAACAGCCCCGTGCCGATGGAGTGAATGAGCGAGAAGAGCAGCCCCACGAGCCATCCCGCCCGATGCGTCACGTGCTCGAATCCCCACGCGTAGATCAGGGCGATGAGCCCGGAGATGATCAGGTGCATGATGAACCCCGTGATCCACGCGGCGGCTCCTGGCCGGGGGACGATCATCGTCCCGAGCATCATCGAGAGGTTGACGTCCATCCCCATCATCCGGCCCATCCACATCAGCACGACCATCGCGATGCCGCCGATCACGCCGGCGACGAAGGCTCTTCCCGCTTTCATGGTGCGCTCCTCGGTGGCAGTCAGCGTCCGGCCCGCGCGCACGGTCGCGCGGAGGACGTGCAGGCGTGCACCGCTCGCATACGTCGCGCCAGCCTGGTGATGTAGTTGTGCAGCAGATTCGAATACAGCGGAGAACTGATGCACATTTCTGTCCGAGTGTGGCACAGCTCTGGCAACCGTGTACGCGGCGCCTGAGCCGCGCTCCGGATCAGGAGGAGAACGCCATGGCCGACCGCCGGAACGAGATCGCGGACGCGATCCGACAGCGCATCATCAGTGGCCTGCACCTGGGTACGCTCAACGCGGGCGCGCGCCTGTGGAGCACGCGCGAGATCGCCGAGGAGTTCGACGTGGCGCCTCGTACCGTCATGGCCGCGTACCGGCTGCTGGAGGCCGAGGGACTGGTGGAGCTGCGCGAGCGCTCCGGGATCTACGTCGCCCCGGGCGGCGGCGGCGCGCCGATGCTCCCGCAGCTCGCGGGCTGGGTGGTGGACATCCTCGTCGACGCGCGTTCGCGCGAGATTCCACCCATCGGCTTCTCCGAGCGCGTGCGACGCTGCCTGGAGACGCTCCGGCTTCGCGCGGTGTGCGTGGCCGGCAGCGCGGACCAGCTCGAGCAGATCTGCCATGAGCTGCAGAGCGATTACGGCCTCGAATCGGACGGCCTGGAGCCCACGCAGCTCGCGGTGCTGGACGCGGAGGCGCAGCGTGCGCTCACGCAGGCCGACCTGCTCGTGAGCACCGCGGCCCACGCAACGCAGGTGCAGCATGTGGCGCAGCGGCTCGGAAAGCCGGCCATCACCGTCGCCCTGCGGTCCGATCTGATGGGCGAGGTCACGCGCCAGCTCTCGGAGGGTCCGGTGTACCTGGTGGGAAGCGATCCGCGCTTCCGCGAGGCCATGCGCGTGGTATTCAATCCGATGGATGTGGGCGCCAACCTGCATGTGCCGATCGTGGGCGAGGACGATCTCTCGAGCATTCCGCCGGGCGCCCCCACCTACATCATGGGGCGCGCGCACCGGCAGCTGGGGGATACCGAGCTGGCCCGGCGCCTCGCGCCGATTCGCCGCGTGTTCTCCAGCGGGATGGCGCGCGAGATCCTCACGTTCATCATCCGCGCGAACATCGCGGCCATGGCCGCTCGCGCCGCCTGACGATGCCGGGCCAGTATCAGAGCTCGACGATGAGCATTCAGACGGCAGCCGAGACGACGGCCTCCTCGCGCACGCCGGGCCCGCCAGGGCCGGTCGTGGACCGGCATTATCTCGGCGTGATCTGGCTTGGCATTCTGATCATCACCATCCTGCTGCTATCGGCGCGCCGCCCGTGGCGCCGCAGGCGGTCCGACCGCGATAGCCCGTGACTCCGTAACCGCGCGGTGCCGGACAGCGTGCTCACGAGCTGCCGTGCGATCGAACCACGTACGGCTCGCGCGGCACCCTCCGGGAGCCCCAGATCGAGCACGATGAGCGGGGGCCGCTCGGCAGCCACGAAGTCCACGCGCTTGACTCCCGTCCCGGACGGGTAGCGGACGTCATCGCTCAAGCGCGACCCGCGCGCCATACTGCATGATCATGCAACCTGCTCTCGTGCTCGAAATTCCCTACCCACACATCCCGCCAGTGATCGTCTCCATCGGTCCTCTCGCGATCCGATGGTATGGCGTCATGTACGTCATCGGCTACGCGGTCGGTTACTTCCTCGCCATCGGTCGCATTCGGCGTGGCGCCACCGCCCTTACACGTGAGGGTCTCGATACGCTCTTGGGGTACCTGGTCCTCGGGATGCTCATCGGTGCGCGCCTGACGTACGTACTGGTGTACGACCCCGCCGCCTATCGGGCGCATCCTGGAGATGTGATCGCGATCTGGCGGGGAGGGCTCTCGTTCCATGGTGCGGTTGCCGGGATGGCGCTCGCGTGCGCGCTCTTCGCTCGGCGACACCGCCTGCCCTTCCTCGGGGTTACCGATACTCTGGCACTCTGCGGCACACCAGGACTGTTCTTCGGCCGGCTCGGGAACTTCATCAATGGAGAGCTGTACGGCCGACCGAGCAATGTGCCCTGGGCAATGGTTTTTCCGGGCGATCCGGTGCACGTGCCTCGGCATCCTTCTCAACTCTACGAAGCTGTGTCCGAGGGGCTTCTCCTCGCGGCGTTCCTCTGGTGGCTGGACCGATGGAGTCACGCGCACGGCTGGAACCGTCCCGGACTGCTCACCGGCGCCTTTCTCACCGGCTACGCGGCACTTCGGTTTCTCCTCGAGTTTACGCGCGAACCGGACGTGCAGCTCGGGTTCGTACTCGGCCCCTTCAGCATGGGGCAGCTCCTGTCTGCACTCATGTTCTTCGTCGGGTTCTTCGTGCTCGGGCTCAGTCGCCGAGCTGGTGGCGGAGCGCAGTAACCGCTGACGCGATATCCCGCAAGGCTCAGAGAACCAGCCCGGCCGCTGATCGTGGTCAGTTCCGAGTAGATCCGCTCCCGCTGGTCGTGACCTCTGATTCACCCATGGCCCTAGCCGTGCGCCATCTCACTCTGCTCCCTCTGCTGCATCTCCTGCGCCGACATGTTCATCATGCGAAGCATCTCGGACCCGCCGGTCCTGAAGAAGCGATAGACGAGCACGCCCGCCAGGATCAGGAAGATGATATCGAGCATCGTGGTGTAATCGAACGTGATCGCCGTCTCGACGACGGTCGCCGTCCGCTGCGCGGGGACGAGGCCCAGCGCCTCGAACGCCAGCTCTACCACCAGCGATGCCAGGGCCATCGCAAGATAGAACGTCCCGAGGATGAACCACATTGCCCGCCAGCCGTAGTACTTGCGGTAGATGTGAAGAATCGGGAGCACGATCAGGTCGGCGAAGATGAATGCCAGCACGCCGCCGAAGCTGATCCCGCCGTTCCAGAGCACCGCGGCCAGGGGAATGTTCCCCACGGAACAAACGAACGAGAGGATCGCCACCACTGGCCCCACCACTGGTCCCCACAGCGTCGAGACGAGCGGATGTGACGTCAGGAAGAATCGCTGCCAGAAGCCGCGGGGCACCCACGCCGCGAGCGCGCCCGCGATGAGGAGCCCGCCCGCGATGTCCTTCCACACCGACACCCACTCCATCACGAAGTAGTGGCTGATCGCCGTCTTCCCCCGCTCGGACCAGATCCGCTGCCAGAGGCGCCCTTCGGTCACCTCCATGTGCATCTCCGCATGGCCTTCCATTTTTCCCTTGACGCCCTTCTCCGCCTGTGCTCTCGCCTCGGTCACAAGCCGGCGGGAGAGGAAGCGCCGGAAGAGCAGTGCGAGAAAGATGACCATGAGCGGTGCCCCGACGAGCTCCGCGAGGGCGAACTGCCAGCCCAGGAACACGATCATTATGATCGCGAGCTCGAGCACCAGGTTGGTGGAGGCCAGCTCGAACGCCATCGCCGCGGTGAAGTTCGCTCCCTTGCGAAATACCGAACGCGCGATGGCGACCGCGGCGTACGAGCAGGAGCTCGAGGCGGCGCCCAGACCACATGCCCTGGCGAGCGTCGCCGGCCGATCATCACCGAGGAGCTGAACCATCTGCTGCTTCGAGACGACCGCCTGCACGACGCCGGAGATCGTGAAGCCGAGGATCAGCGGCCAGAGAATCTCCCAGAACATCGCGAATGCCATCGCGAGCGCGTGCCCGACGTCCGTGAGAATCGCCAGGGCGTCGTGTATTCCATTCATGGACGCCTGCCCTTACGACTTCCGAAGCAACTTCATGATGACGACGATGAGGAGGACGATCAGCAGGATTCCCCCGATCGTCCACACCCACATTCCTCCCATCATCCCGCGCATCGCGTTCATCATAGGCGAGTACCTCGTAAGCTCGTCCATCTGCGCATCATCTCCATGTGGGATCTCCGCAAGTGTGGATGGAGGTTCCAGTGCGTTTGCAACAGGCGCGCCGGCCATGGGCTCACCGATGGACGGGCGCCAGGGCTTTCTCCGGCCGGACAGACCCGCGGGCATCCGCGTCGCGCGCCCGCGATGCCCGACGCGCCACTTCCCGCTCCTTCCACAGCGAGTAGATCGCGGGGATCACCACCAGCGTGAGGATCGTGCTCGTGACCATCCCCCCCACCATCGGCGCCGCGATGCGCTTCATGACGTCCGCGCCGGTCCCGTGGCTCCAGAGGATCGGCACCAGGCCCGCGATGATCGCGGTCACCGTCATCATCTTGGGGCGCACGCGCTCGACCGCGCCCTCCTCGACCGCGGCATCCACATCGGCGCGGTCGCGCAGCGCGTCGCGTTCGTGTCGGTGCCGATAGGCGTGGTCCAGATAGATCAACATGATCACGCCGGTCTCCGCGGCAACGCCCGCAAGCGCGATGAAGCCGATCGCGACGGCGACGCTCATGTTGTATCCGAGCATCCACATGAGCCACACGCCTCCCACCAGCGCGAAGGGCAGCGCGAGCATCACGATCGCTGCCTCCGCCACACTCCGGAAGTTGAAGTACAGGAGCCCGAAGATGATCGCGAGGGTGATCGGCACGACGACCCTGAGCTTCCGGTTGGCCCGCTGCATGGCCTCGAACTGCCCCGACCATTCCAGCCGGTAGCCCGGCGGCAGCGTGAGCCTGTGCTCCAGGAGCTGCTTCGCATCGGCCACATAGCCGCCCACGTCGCGCCCGAGGACGTCCACGTAGACGATGTTCTCGAGATAGGCATCTTCTGATTTGATGAGCGTCGGGCCCTTCGTCACCGCGAGGCGCGCGAGCTGGCCCAACGCCACCTGCGCCCCGGCCGGCGTGGCCACCAGGATCTCGGCGATCTTCCCGGGATCGTCGCGGAGCTCGCGCGGGTAGCGCACCAGCACCGAGTAGCGCTCGCGCCCCTGGATCACCTGCCCGGCCTCCATCCCGCCAGCGGCGGTGGCGATCGCGTTCTGCACCTGGTCCGTGGTCATACCGTACCGCGCCGCGGCGTCACGATCGACGGTGATGTCCAGGTACTTCCCGCCGACCGCCCGCTCCGCGAAGACCGTGTTGGTGCCCCGCACGGCGGGCAGGAGTGCCTCGATCTCCTTCCCGAGCAGGTCCAGGGTGTCGAGGCTCGGTCCGAAGATCTTGATCCCGACCGGCGTCTTGATGCCCGTGGTCAGCATGTCCAGCCGGTTCTTGATCGGCATCGACCACATATTGCCGACCCCGGGCGTCTTCACTGTGTTGTTCGCCTCGGCCACGATGGAGTCGTAGGTCACGCCGGGACGCCAGTCTCTCCTGTCTTTCAGCATCGCGATGGTTTCGATCATCGACATCGGAGCCATGTCGGTTGCCGTCTCCGCGCGGCCGATCTTACCCAGTACCATCCGAACCTCGGGAATCCTCGCGAGCGCCGCGTCGCGCTGCTGCAGGATCAGCTTCGCCTGCTCGGTGCCGACGCCCGGAAAGAGCGATGGCATGTCCATGATCGAGCCCTCGTTCAGGGGCGGCATGAACTCGCTCCCCAGCCGCGACCACGGGAAGATGGTCGCGACGAGCAGCGCGCCCGCGGCTGCGATCGTCAGCCAGCGGTGCCGGAGCACCAGGGCCATCACCGGCCGGTAGATCCATAACAGGAAGCGGTTCACCGGATTGGCTGCCTCGGGCTTCACTCCCTTCCGGATGAAGAGACCCATCATCACCGGCACGAGCGTGATGGAGAGAAGCGACGCGGACGCCATGGAGAGCGTCTTCGTCCACGCCAGGGGCTTGAAGAGCCGCCCCTCCTGCGCCTCGAGCGCGAACACGGGGACGAACGACACCGTGATGATCAGCAGCGACACGAAGAGCGACGGGCCAACCTCCTTCGATGCGTCCACCACGAGCTGCCAGTGCGTGCGCGGCTGGCCCTGGCTGCCGTTTCGCTCCATGTGCTTGTGGAGGTTCTCCACCATGACGATGGCCGCATCGATCATCGCCCCGATGGCGATCGCGATGCCGCCGAGGGACATGATGTTGGCATTCAGATCGAGAACTCTCATGGCCAGGATGGCCATGAGAATGCCAATCGGAAGCGTGAGGATGGCCACCAGCGCGCTCGGGGCGTGCAGGAGGAAGATGACGGCGACCAGCGCAACGATGATCGACTCCTCGACGACCTTGCTCCGCAGCGTCGCGATGGCCTCGTCGATCAGCCCCGATCGATCGTAGCCGTCGACGAACACGACGCCCCTGGGGAGCGCCTTCTGCACGTCGGCCATCTTCGCCTTGACGTTGCCGATGACGTCCAGCGGGTTCTCGCCATAGCGCATCACCACCCAGCCGGTGACGATCTCGCCCCTGCCGTTCAGATCCGCGATGCCGCGGCGGATCTGGGGGCCCACCTGGACGTTCGCCACATCGCCAACCGTGATCGGCGTCCCGCCGGGGCCCATCCCCAACGCCACCCTGCGAATATCGTCCAGGCTCTCGAATCGGCCGCGCCCGCGGATGACGTACTCCGAGCCGCCCATCTCCAACACGCGCCCGCCGACGTCCTCGTTCGAGGCCCGCACCGCGTCGCTCACCTTCGAGAGGGGGATGTCGTACGCGAGCAGCTTCGCCGGGTCCACGTCCACCTGATACTGCTTCTCGAATCCACCGAACGACGCGATCTCCGCGACGCCCTTCACGGCCGTGAGCGCCGGCCGCACGGTCCAATCCTGGAGACTCCGGAGCTGCGCGAGGTTGAGCGTGCCGCTGGTGTCTGCGAGGATGTACTGCATCACCCAACCCACACCCGTAGCATCGGGGCCAAGCATCGGCGTCGCGCCCTGCGGCAGCCTGGCCCCTATCCCGTTCAGATATTCCAGCACGCGCGAGCGTGCCCAGTACAGGTCCGTACCGTCGTCGAAGACGACGTACACCGCCGAGAGCCCGAACTGGCTCATCCCACGCACGACCTTGGTGTGCGGCACCTTGAGCATCTCGGTCGAGAGCGGATAGGTGACCTGATCCTCCACCGTCTGCGGTGCCTGGCCCGGCCACTGGGTCATGACGATCACCTGGACATCCGACAGATCGGGGATCGCGTCCACCGGCGTCCTGAACATCGCCGCCAGCCCCGCGATCGTGAGCGCCGCGGTGCCGAGAAGGACCAGCAGCTTGTGGCCCACCGACCATTCGATGATGCGCTCGAGCATGGCGGGCTACCTCCGCGGTGTGGCTGCGGGCCGGGTGACGGCAGGCATCTTCATCCTGCGCATGTCGGCGCCCGTGTCGTTCATTCCGCCACTCGTTGCCCCCGCGGGCATGCTCATCCCCGGCATGTCCCGCATCTTGCCCACGTCCTGCGCGCCCATCTGGCCCATCATCGCCTTCATCACCTCGCCCAGGTTGGACTCGGAATCCAGGAGGAACTGCGCCGAGGTCACCACGCGCTGGCCCGGCTCGAGACCCGCGACAACCTCGGTGTAGTCGCCCGCCGTGCGACCCAGCTGCACCTCGTGAGGCATCAGCCCCCGATCTCCCATGTCGACGAACACCACGTTGCGCTCGCCAGTGCGGAGCACCGCAGAGTTGGGCACCGTCAGCGCCGAACGGCTCGGTGTGGAGAGGCGCACCGTCGCATACATCCCAGGCTTGAGCATGCCACCGGTATTGCTGACGACCACGCGCGCGCGGACCGCGCGCGAGGTGGAGTCCAGCGTCGGATAGACGTAGGTGACGCGGCCCTTGAACGTGCGGCCCGGCAGTCCGGCGACGTCGATGTCCGCGCCCGACCCGTTGCGCACCCACGCCGCGTCGGCCTCGCGCAGTTGCGCATCCACCCAGACGTCACCGAGATCGGCGATGGTGTAGAGCATCTCGCCAGGCGTGGTCGCCTGGCCCCGCACGACCTTCTTGTCGATGATCACGCCCGAGACGGGAGCATACAGCGTGAGGGTGCGCCGCACCTGCCCCGTGCGCAGGATGTCGTCGATCTGCGGCTGGGAGATGTCCCAGAGCACCAGCCGGCGCTTCGCCGCGGCGAGGAGATCGGTGGTGTTCCCCGGCACTCCGGGCACCGCACTTCGTCCGATATCGCGCTGGAGCTGGCCGGCAAGGAGCAGCTCCTGCTGCGCCGCAACCAGGTCTGGCGAGTAGATCTCGAGGAGCGGCTGCCCGCGCCTGACGGGCTGCCCCGTGAAGTCGACGTACAGCCGCTCGACAAAGCCACCGAACTTGGGCGACACCTGCGTGATCTTCGTTTCATCGAAGGTGATCACGCCGGTGGTGCGCGTCTCCGCGGTGAGCGGCCGGACGTCGGCCGTGCCGAAGGTGACGCCGAACTGGCGGATCTGCGCGCTGGTGAGCTTCACCGATCCGTTCCGGCTGGTGCTCATCCCGGAGCTCCCTTGCATTCCCGGCATGCCAGCCGTGCCCGTGGTGCCAGCAGGCCCGGGGTGCTGGGCGCCGCGATGCCGGGCGACGATGACAGCCGCCATGGCGATCACGAGCACGGCGCCGACGCTGCCGGCAAGAACGAACCGCCGTGCCGCCGGTGACATGCCGGCGAGCCGCGTGGTTGGCGCTTTCACTGGATGATCTCCTTGCCCACCACCCGCTCGAGCTCCGCCAGATTCGTGGCGAAATCACTGAGGGCGCGAAAGTATTCGGTTTCGTAATTGAAGACGGTCGCCTGGTCGTCGAGCGCGGTGAGGAGCTCCACGCGCCCCGCCTGATAGCTGGCCGTCGCGGAGGCCAGAGTCGCCCGCGCCTGCGGGAGCAGCGCCTTGACGTAGAGCGCGAGCTGTGCGCGCGAACGCTCCAGCTCGGAGACGAGCGTCGCCACTTGGGCGCGGATCGCGTTCTGCTTCGCCGCGCGCTCGCCGGCGAGAGCGGCGAGCTGTGCGCCGGACGCAGCCACCAGCTGGTCCTGCTTGCGTCCCTTGAAGATGGGGAGCGGCACCGACACGAGCGCCGTCACCATGTCGGGGAGCCCGCCGCCGCGCTGGCCGTACTGGAGCGAGACGTCGAAATCCGGCAGGTAATCTCTCCGCGCGAGCTCCAGCCGCAGCGTCGCGGCGGCGATCATAGCATCCTGCTCATGGATCTCCGGACTCTCGCGAACGGCCTCGTGCTGCAGCTCGGCGAGGGGTGGCAGAGGGGAATCCGCCGCCCGGGCGCCGAGCGCGGCCGACGCGAACCGAATCTCCCCGCGCTCTGCCGGGACGGCCGCGCGCGCCACGGCCGTCGGGATGACGGCATGCTCGATCGGTGTTTCGGTGGGACGATCGAGCAGCGCATCAAGCCGAGCCAGGGCGGCGCGGCGCTGCTCGGTGAGCGTCACGGCCGTCTCGGCCAGCCGTGTTGCCTCGACGTGCGACTTGAGCACATCCTGCTGCTCTGCCTGGCCGACACCGTAGCGCGTCTCGGTGACGCGGATGACGCCGGCCAGCACATCGCGGTTGCGCCGGACGATCGAGAGCGCCTGGTCCAGGAACGCCAGCTCGTAGTAGGCGGCCTTGACGTCGCGCACCAGCTGCCGCGTGGCCGCATCGAGTGATGCCTGCGCCGCCTGCACCTCGCTCTCCGCCGTGCGGCGCCGCAGCGCGCGCTTGCCCGGGTAGGGGATGGTCTGCTCCACGCCGATCATGCGCATGGTCATCGGGTCCGGACCGCCGGAGCTGGCGCGCATGCCAGACGTGCTGGGCATCCGGCCGAGCGGCAGGTTCTGGATGCCTGCCATGAGCATCGGATCGGCGAGCGCCCCGGCGGGGGCCACGCGAAGGCGCGCCGCCTGGACGCGTGCCGCGGCCGCGCGGATGCCTGGATTCAACGCAATCGCCCGGGCGACCAGGCTGTCGAGATCGGCCGCGGGCACGCTGTCCGCGGGGGTATCGCGATTGGCGCTGTGCAGGGTGTCCACCGGCGCCGTGGTGTGCGCGAGCGGCGGGGTCGGGCGTGTCAGCTGCGCGACCGCGCTGGCCAGTGGGGTCACGCCAGCAGCGAGTAGCGCCAGCCGCGACAGGGCGAGGGCGGCGGGTTGCAGCGTTAGGCGCCGCTGCCGGAAAGCGCGGGCGCGGCACCGCCTGGAGCGGCGGCCGGGATGATCGGAGTTGTGGTGCTGCATGGATGCCAGAGTGAAGTCCACGGCCGCCGCCGATCGGCTTGGACGCAGCCGTCGGTGCGCGCGACCTCCGTTCGGGCACGCAGTCGGTTACGACGACCGCGGCCGTGAACGGCTCACGAAGAGCTGTTGCGAGTTGTGCGGTGGACTACGCCCTGGGCGGGGGCAGCTCGGGCGCGCGCGTCTCGGAGGGCGGCATCAGGACGGGACGCACCTCGGCAAGGCCGGGGGCACTGTGGAGCGCGGGCACCAGCGCAGCGGTCGACGCGATGGCGGCGGCGGCGCAGGGCGCCATGGACTGGCAGCCGGTGGGCGTCCAGGGCAGTCTGCATGGCGCGTCGCGATGCGCCGGCGCGCCCTGCGACGGCCGCTCTGCCCCTTCCGGCATGCTCATGCCCGCCATGGAAGCGCTCGTCACATGGCCCGACCCCACGAGGACACTCGCCGCGCCCTGCATCGCCGGCATGGTGCACGCGAAGCCGCTCGCCACCCAGGTAAGATGGGCGAGCAGAACGCTCACGAGGAGCGCGGTGAGACGGCGCGTGCGAGCCATGGCCGGAAGATAGTGGCGATCGGCGACAAGTGGTACAGAGCCAGAGTGTGCGCCGCGATGACGGCGGCGTCGCCCAGCATCAGCACGGCGACGACCGCACGCCGGCGGATCACATGCGTGTGGTTGTTTCGCGCTCATGTCATCACGCTCCCTGGGCAGGATACCGTCAGAGCGGACGTGGCTCGCGAGTCTGCACTCCCATCTGCATACCCGCGGGCATGTGCATCCCCCCGCCGTGCGCGTTCATCTGCATCCGGCCTGGCCTGAAGCGCACGAAGATCGCGAACCCTGCAGGGGTCCGCGTGCCATACGCGGGCTGCAGCGTGCGCGGGATCACGCCGATCGAGCCACAGGCACCAAGGCCGATGGATCCGCCGGTGAAGCGCCCGACCTCGCGCACGTAGCCGAGCACGAACGATCCCACGTCGAATCGCGTGTCGGATGGTGCCAGCGCGGGCGTGCCGCTCCCCGCACTGCCGTCGACCGCCAGATCGGCGGCGCTCTTCTGCACGAGCCCCGCGCGCGCGAAGATCGTGTTGCTGCCGTCCAGGTCGAGATTGGTCTCGGCGAGCACGCTGTTGGAGAGCGTGCGCTCGCCGCTCTCCCGGTTGCCCCCGTACACGAGCGCGCTGGACCACTCGCCCGTTGTGCGCAGCGTGCGGCCGTACAGCGCCGCGGCGGTGATCCGGTGCTGCGAGCGCTCCGGGTGCAGCCATTCGGGACTTTTCAGATAGGCGAATGACCCCTCGACGCTCCAGTTCGCGTTGGGGTTCACCGTCAGGCGGCCCGCGTACGAATCCAGGCTGCGTCCCTGGTAGTCGAAGTTGGTCCGGATCTCGTCAGGCTCGCGGCCGTTGAAGATGGACCCCTCGAGCTTGAGGTTGTGCGTGTACAGCGCCGCCGTGGCCACGCCGAAGGAGATGTGCGTGGCATCCTGCCAGTGATGCCCGAGCGGCGCGAGCGGGTCGCTCGCTGCGGACGGGCGATGCGGAAAGGCCACGGGCCCGCTCGCGGGCTCTCCCACGGGCGCCACGTAGAGCTGCAGGCCGAGATTCCGCGCGAGCGGATACTCGTATATCGCGGCCAGCTCCATGAAGAGATCGTGGGGATGCTGCCGGTCGTGCAGCGGCTGTCCGTGATACGATTCCCCGGACTGCAGCAGGAGCGGATAGCCGCGCGCCGTCACCGTGAACGGGTCCAGGCTCAGCATGCCGCGCAGTTGCAGCCGGCCGGCACCGAGCGGGTGCATCGCCATGAGCATCCCCCAATTCGGCGCGCCGAACTGGGTGTCGCCCCGGCGCGTGTACTGCCGGTCGTACTGCACGAACGCGAGCCCGTGGAGCATCAGCGCCCAGCCGCCCGCCACGATGTGCCTGGCGTGCATGGGCGTGCGGTCGGGCAGCCAGGAGGTGCCGGAGCCGGTGCGCGCCATGGGCAGGCCGATCGGATCGCTCATGGTGCTCGTGTCGGCCATGCCGGCCGAATCGTGCGGCATGCGCGCGGCCGCCCGCGTGGTGTCGTGCCCGCCCATGTGCATCGGCTGCTGGCCAGGCGCGCGTCCAGGGCACACGAACCAGAGCGCGACCGGCACTGCCCATGGCATGGACGTGCGGACGAATCGGAGAGACATGGACTGCTTCACTCGCCACTGGTGCAGGAACGATGCAAGCTGTACACGCGGCCTCTTGGGGACTTCAGCGTCGGCGAAGCACGCAGCGGGTCGTCAGCCGCAACCATCAACGCACGCCGAGCGCCCGCGGAGGCCTTCTATCCCTTCACGCGTGATGATGGGCACCATCGCGAGCGCCGCAACCGGATCGGCCCACCACCAGCCGAGGACTCCGTTGACGACGAGGCCAGCGAGAAGGATAGCCGAGAGATATGCGCACAGGGATGTCTGCATGGCCTCCGCCGTGAGCGCGCCGCTGCCAAGCTGCACCGCGACGCGCCGCTTCGCCCGCGCGAGCAGCGGCATCACCAGGAGCGATAGGGCAGCGAGCAGGATTCCCACGGTGCTCTCGCGGGGAGGCGCGCGCGCGACCAGCGCGTGCACGGCATCGTAGGCGACGTAGGCCGCCAGGCCGACAAAGAGCGCGCCCACGATGCGTAGGCTCACACCCTCGGCGCGCTCGCGGCGAACCGGGTCGACATCGGCGCCAAGCCGCCACAACGCCGCCGCACTGGCGGCGAGCTCGATCACGCTGTCCAGGCCGAAGCCCACGAGCGCGATGCTCCCGACCATGGCGCCAGCGATGATCGCGACGATCCCTTCCAGTGCGTTGTACGCGAGGGTCGCCAGGTTCAGCCGAGCGCTGCGGCGCACGAGCGCCTCACGAGCGCGCCCGCCGCTCGGCGATGCCTGCGCAGTCACCATGACGTGCGTCGCCGTCAGTCGCTCACGTCGCAAGCTCCACCACCAGCGATGCAGTCACGGCTTCCGTAGCAGCTTCGCGATCACCACGACGAGAAGCATGATCAGCAGGACTCCGACGATCGTCCACGCCAACATCCCGCCCATCATCCCACGCATCCCGTTCATGATCAGTGTGGGCCTCCAAGGTTGGCGTTTCCACCGGCACCGCCGTGGAGCGGCCTGGCCCGGCGCTTCATCCATCAGCGGATATACCTGTCCCAACCCCCATAGCGTTGCCGCACCGCGCCGCGCGGAATGCTCACCGCCGCCCGGGCGAAACACGTTCAGGAACACGTAGTGCGAGTACGGGAGCGATCCCCAGAGGCGGAGGTCCTCGCCGACGAAGCGGGCGATGTCGCGCGCGGCTCGGTCAGAGTCCCATCATCGATGTTCCCCGCGTCGACCACCGCGTGGCGGCTGCCGCCCACCACGAAGCCGTGAATGCGGAGATTTCCGCCTGCGACCATGGGCGAGTCCACCAGGTCGTCGTAGTCCGTGGCGCGATACGCGTCGGCGTGGTCCGCGCCCGCGCCGGGCACCGAATCGAGCGACGTCGCCGAGCGCCAGCCCTGCGGCAGCTCCAGCCGCACGACCGCTGGCCGGTGCGGATCACCGGCGAGGGTCATGAAGGTTGGCGCGCCATTGAGCACGATGAGCGAGTCGCCAACCCAATCGCTGGTCACGAATCGCCGCTGCGCGACGACGCGATAGCTGCGGCCCGCGGCATCGATGCCGGCTGAGCTCCGGCGACGCCGGCGGCGACCTGGAGCGCGGCGACGAGGGAGCTGGCTGTGCGTGAAATCACATTCTCACGCGACCGACTGGTGGACGTCCGGCGCGGGCGCGGCCATCGCAGCGCATTCCACGGTGATCGTCGAGACGCCGAACTGGCGCGCGCCCATGCCTTCGCCTGTGTGCGGATTGTAATACTCGCGAAAGCCCGACTGGCGGATAAGGGCGAGGGTGCGGTCGGCCAGGTGGGCGGCCTCCGCCTCGTAGCCCAGACGCAGCAGGCCGCGGAGGACGAACCAGGTGGAGAAGAGCCAGGTTGGCCCGCGCCAGTAGCGCTCGATCCACAGGTACCGGTCGCTGCCCGGGACGAAGGCCGGCTCGCAGGCCGCGGTGCTCGGGACGGGATAGTCGAGCCAGAAGCACCGCGGGTTCAGCAGATGCTCATCCGCGATCCGGCGACCGATCTCGGCCGGCAGCCGGTCGAGCGCGAGCGGCGCCAGGCTCGCCCACGTGCTCACCCGCAGCAGCTCGCCGGTGGGTCCCTCAGCGTAGAAGAGGCCTGCCGCCCGATCGTACAGGCGCTTCACGAGCGCCGCGGTGAGCTGTCGGACGCGGGCTGCGGCGCCAGGATGGCCCAACCGCGCGAGGCCCTCCCAGCCGAGGATCCACGCGGTGTTCACGAGCACGTCGGTGGCGTGGAAGCCGCCCTCCGCCACGATTCTCCGGTAGTCGAATCCGCGCCGGCGATTGAAGGCCAGGAGCGCGAGAAAGCCGGGCCGGGGATGCCTGCGCCAGCCGAGCGGTTGGTCGTAGGCCGGCGTGGCGTCGAGCCCCGTTTCGTCAGGCTGCAGGACGCCGAGCAGACCATCCGTGTCCGCGCGCTCGCGATCGAGGAACTCGTGGTAGCGCTGGAGGATCGCACGCCCCTCGTCGGCGAAGCTCGCGTCGCCCGAGCGCGCGGCAACCTCCGCCCAGACCCAGCCGAGGAATGGCGGCTGAATCGTGGTGGTGTGAAACGCACGCCGGTGCAGCACGTTGTAGGTCAAGGCGCGTGCCGCGCGCACCGGGCCACGCCAGAAGATCGTGTGCCCGATGAGCCCCGAGGGATGCTGGGCGGTAGCGAGGGAGCGAAGCTCCCGCATGGCGCGCTTCGGATCGAATCGGCTCCATGCCAGCGCATGAAAGCACGAGTCCCAGAAGAACTGGTCAGGATACTTTGCTTCGTCCGGGCAGGTGTAGCCGAAGCCGAGTCCGGCAGCAGTGCGGCCTTCCCGCCAGTTGGCCTCGAGGACCTGCCTCGCGCCAGTGGATACATCGGAGTACGAGCTCACGTTGAGCGATATGCGTTCGTGTGTGATCCCTCGGTCGAGTACGAAAAGCACAACCTGCGCCGCAGCCGGCGATTGTAGGGGTACGACCGGGCACTCATATTCACGAAACCATGAGCGCCATCGCCGTCGTCACCGGCAGCTCCGGCTTCATCGGCACCCGTCTCGTGCGGCAGCTCGTGACGTCGGGCTACCGCGTCCGCTGTCTCGTGCGGCCAGCATCGCGCGCCGTGCCGCGCTCCACTCGCTCGTTCCATGGCGACGTGGAGCGACACACGATCGACTACGAGGACGCCGAATTGCTCCAGCGGTCGGCGGCTCTCGACGGGGCCGAGCTGGTGTTTCACCTGGCCGGAGTGACCAGGGCGCGTACCCCGAGGGAGTTTGCGCGCGGCAACGTGATGCCTACCGTAAATCTACTGCGTGCGCTCGAGGGGCGCTCATCGCTCCGCCGCTTCGTGCTCGTCTCCTCGCAGGCAGCGGCGGGGCCCGCGCGTGCACTGGACGCACCAGTCACCGAAGAGGATCCGCCGCGCCCGATCGAGGCCTACGGCGCGAGCAAGCTTCAGGCGGAAGATGAAGCCCGTGCCTGCATGTCCCGCCTCCCGGTGACCATCGCGCGGCCATGCAGTGTCTACGGACCGGGCGACGTCGATTTCCTCGCGCTCTTTCGTATGGCGCGACATGGTCTGCTGCTCTATCCGGGTACCGCGACGCAGTACCTCTCGCTACTGCACGTCGATGACCTCGTCGACGGGCTCGTGGCGGCGGCGGAGGCGGAGGCGATGCAGGGGCAGATCGTCTTTCTGTGCGGCACGACACCCGTACGCTGGTGCGATCTGGGCACGGCGATTGCCGCTGCGGTCGGCCGGCGCGCGCTCGCCGTCAACCTACCCGGCGCCCTGGTGCGCGCCGCGGTTCCGCTCGGGGAGGCATGGGCACGAGTGACTGGCCGTGAAACACTCCTCAACCGGCACAAGGTCGCTCTCGCGGGGCCGCCGTTCTGGGTCTGCTCCGGGGAGCGTGCGTCGCGGCTCCTGG
>DATEPM010000159.1:0-7486 GCA_035273185.1 Gemmatimonadaceae bacterium | reverse complement strand
CGCGGCTTCCGCGGCCGCGGCGGCCCCACGCCGCCCCCAAGCTTCGTGAGCGTGAGCGCCGCACTGGTGCGCCAGCTGAACGCGCAGGACCAGGCCGACCTGGCGCCCACGCCCGCGATGCTCGCGGCGTATACCAGTACGTGCAAGGAGCTGGGCGCCGCACTGGCGCGCTGGAACCGGCTCCGCGACACGGAGGTGCCGGCGCTGCACGCGGGCGCCAGGGTCGCGATGCCGGCGAAGCCGATCCCGACGCCGGGATGTACGTGAGCTCGCAAAGTTCGGCGTACGTGACCCCGTAACGATCTTCGACTCGAAGAGCCTGACGACGTCAGCGCAGCCAGAGTCAACACGAACGGGGGCCGCCAGCGTCGGCGGTCCCCGTTAGCATCAGCTGCAACTACGCGCTCAGGCGGCGGACGTCGTCACCTGGGCGGGCTCCGGCGCCATGCTGGCCGCGGGTGTCGTCCCCGCCGCCGGAGTCGTGCTGCCCTGCGCCGGCGTGCTGCTGCTCACCGGTTGCAGCTTCCGGCGGGACTGCCGTGCGCCTATCCGACGCGCGCTCAGCCACTCGCCGAGGAGCTTCGAGTCCTTCAGGATCACCGGCCAGATCACCGCCTGGATCAGGCGCACCGCCTGCCGCGCCCGCACCATGTCGGTCTCCATCGCCTCGACGGCTCCCTTGCCGCGATCCAGCGCCCGGCCCCGCGCGTTCACCGCCTGCTTGAGCGCGTCGGCCGCGTCGGTCAGCTGCTTCACGAAGTCCGCGGGCTGACCGTGATCCACGAACAGCTGCGTGTACGGCGCCGCCGCCTCGGCCATCGAGTTGGCAGCCGTGATGAGCGCCTCGACCTTCCCCCGTTCCTTGGGCAGATACAGCTTGCCGATATCGGGCACGGTGATATCGAGCGCCCTGGCAGTCTCCGCGATGGGGCGCATGTGCTCCTCGCGGAGGACGTGCCGCAGCCGCGAGATGGTCGCCGCGCCGCCGCGGCCGTCCATCCGGCTGCTGTCCTGCGCCACGGCCTGCGCCTCGAGGTGCTCGACCGCCTCGTCGAGCATCGTGCGCTGCTTCTGGTAGACCGGGCTGTTGCTGGTGCTGCCCGAGAGCTCGGGCCCGTTCTCGGCAAGATACGTCTGGACTCGCCGGAACGATTGGAGCCGGTACTGCACGATCCGTTGCATACAACTACCCTCCTTGAAAAAAAGTGGAACTGCATGGACGCAGAGGAAAGGGCCGGCCGGCCCCCTGCGTCCAACAGGGCCGGCCGGAAGTCGTCGCGAGCGCGAACGTCGGGGCGCCACTCGCATGTGCGCGGGCGGGCGGTTCGTGCGGGCTGTCGTGCGTGAGCTGCAGTCGCTCTGAATGCCACTGCGATGGCGTTGAACGCCCGTGCGAGGACATCGAGCGCGCATGCGACCGCGTTCTGCGCGAGTGCGACCGCGTTCTGCGCGCGTGCGACCGCGTTCTGCGCGCGTGCGACCGCGTTCTGCGCGCGTGCGACCGCGTTCTGCGCGAGTACAGAGAGGCTGTGCGCGCATGCGGCCGCCCCGTACGGGGGTGCAGTGGCGCTGTGCGCCAGTGCAGAGGCGTTGTGCGCGGGTGCGCGCGCCGCTGCGGTCGTGCACTCGCGGTGATGCGCCGCGGCGCCCCGGCTAATGCACCGGAATTACTCGTCTCCGACGGCTGCGCAGGGGAACGCAGGGCGCGCACAGCTGTCGGTTCGGCGCGCCCGGCGGCCATTGCGACGGTGAAGCGGGCGCCCGCGCGTGCACACCGGCTTCTCGGTCGCCGTGCGGGGGTGTGCGCACAGCTTCCGAAACGCCGCGCACCAATTCCCGGACGGCGATGCACGAGTGCACGGTGCCGATGCACGAGTGCACGGTGCCGATGCGCGAGTGCAGGCCGTCCATGCGCGAGCGCAGCGCATGAGTGCGCGCGTGCAGCGCATCAGTGCTGCGGGTGCAGAAAATCGATGCGCTGGTGTACGACACCAATGCGCGGCAGCCGGGCGCCCGTGCAGCGGTGCAGGACAGCTCAGTCGCTAGTGCAAATCAGTTGTCATCGGTGCGGAGCTCTCCGACGCATGACCCGAGAGGGACTCGGTGGCGGAAAGCGGCGCTGGGGTCGGGGCGGCGAGCCGGAGGAAGAACGATCGGCTTCGAGCCGCGGAAGCAGGCGGTGCTGGACACACCTTCGGCTCCGGTGAGTCAATGATAACCACGGTGTGGGGTTTGTCAAGGGGTGGCCCTCGCAGCCGCTCGAGTTGGAGCACGATGTGGGCGTGGAGATCGACTCCGCGGAGCGCCGCCTTAACGACACGATCCGTTGCTCGTCACTAGTGAGGCGGCAGCGGGGTCCTGCACGGGCTCCCCCGACGCACTGTCGAGAACTAATCCACGAGGAATTGTAGTGCCGAAGAGGATCGGTCGAGTTCTCGTGCTTGGCGGCGTCCTTCTGGCGCAGGTCGCTGCGGGCTGCAGCGCAGGTCGCGCGACGGAAGTCGACAAGAACGACCACATCCGTCCCGCTGAGGACACGGTGCGGGTACCGCTGACGGAGCTCGGCACCCGCACGTATCTCGGCTTCGCGGGCGGCCTGTACGAAGGCGGAAGCAATAGCTTGCCGGAGGATCACGCTGCCGTGGGCGCCGCCCGCGCCCGCAACATCCTGCCGCGGAAAGCGACTGGGAGCGTGGACCCGGCAGGCAAGATCGTGCTGCTGTCAATCGGCATGTCCAACACGTCGCAGGAGTTCTGCGGCGTGAACGTCACGGTCGACTGCGTGCCAGGATCCTTCGTGCAGCGCGCGTCGGCCGACCCCGCGGTCAACCGATCGACGCTGGTGCCGGTGAACGGGGCGCAGGGCGGGATGGATGCCCGCGAATGGACATCGCCGTCGGCGCGGCCCTTCGACGTCGTACGCGACGAGCGCCTCGCGCTCATGGGGGTCACGGAGCAACAGGTCCAGGTGGTCTGGCTCTTGGAAGCAACGAAGCAGCCGGCGGTCTCACTGCCCACCTCCAACGCCGATGCCTTCACGCTCGAGGCGAACCTCGGCCGGATCGTGCGCGCACTGCGTGCCCGCTATCCGAACCTGCAGCAGGTCTATCTCTCCAACCGCATCTACGGCGGCTACGCGACCACGCCCGAGAACCCCGAGCCGTATGCGTACGAGACGGGCTTCGCCGTGCAGTGGCTGATCCAGGCGCAGATACGGCAGATGCGGAACGGTGGCCGGATCGTAGATGGGCGCGCCGGTGACCTGAACTACGATTCGACGGCACCATGGATCGCGTGGGGGCCGGATCTCTGGGCCAACGGCTCGGTACCGCGGCGAGACGGTCTCACCTGGCAGCGGTCGGATTTCAAGAGCGATGGGACACACCCGTCCGTCGAATCCGGCGTCCCGAAGGTAGGCGGCCTGCTGCTCGACTTCTTCAGCACGGCGCCCACGGCGCGCTGCTGGTTCCTGGCGGGTGAGCATTGTTCGTGACAACCCGGCAGGCGTCGGGACCCGGTGACCGCGACGACGCTTATCTATGCCGATGTATCTGCACCGGCAGCTCGAACCGGTAGCTCTCGGCGGGCGGCTCAGGCGGGTCCACCACGGCGCCTCGGAGAAGCGGACGAACCAGGTCTGAAAGCCAGGATCAGGCCTCGGCGTTCACGCTGACGCTGGTTCGCTCGCGCGGCGCAGCGTCAGGGTGAAGCTCGAGCCGGCATCGACGGTGCTGCGCACGCGGAGGTCGCCGCCCATCCCGCGTGCCAGGTCGCGGCTGATGGCCAGCCCCAGCCCCGTGCCCTCCGTCACGTTCGTCAGGCGGCGGTGCGCCTGCACGAAGGGATCGAAGATGGCCTCCTGCTTCTCCCGCGGGATGCCGATTCCGGTGTCCGCCACGCGCAGGAACACCAGCCCCGGCCGGCCCCCGTCCGCTCCCGTCTCGCGGGTGGTCGCGGTGACGGAGACGCGGCCGCCGGCGCCGGTGAACTTGGCCGCGTTGGACAGCAGATTGAGCAGGATCTGACGCAGCTTGTCCGCGTCGGCGCAGACGGTGAGGCCGGGCGCGACGCGCGCCTCGTACCCGATGTGCTTGTGCGCCAGCTGCGACTCGACGATCGGCGCGGCATCGGCCACCACGTTCGCCAGCGGGACGTCGCTGATCTCGTACTCCACGCGCCCGGCTTCGAGCCTCGCGAAGTTCAGCACGTCGGTGATCAGGGCCAGCAGATGTTCCTCGCTCTTCTGCACCCGCGCGAGCGCCTCGTGCTGGTCCGCGGTGAGCGGCCCGTGGATCCCCATCTCCAGCAGCTGCACGTACCCGCCGATGGCGTTGAGCGGCGTGCGCAGCTCGTGGCTCATCGCGGCCAGGAACTCGCTCTTTGCGCGGTTGGCCGCCTCCGCCTCGGCGCGCGCGCCCTGCTCCGACTCCACGGCGCGGCGCAGCGCCAGCTCCGAGGCGCGCAGCGCATCCAGCGCGTGCTCGGCGTCGCTGCGCGCCTCCTCGGCGTCGCGCCGCGCCCGCACCAACTCCGTCACCTCCACCGCGTGCACGAGGATGCCCGACACCGCGCCGTCGGCCTCGAAGAGCGGCTGATAGACGAAGTTGAAATACGCCTCGTCCAGCATGCCGTCCTCGCGGCGGTCGAGCAGCACGCGCAGCTGGTTCGCGTCCGCCGGCTCGCCGGAGCGGTACACCCGGTCCAGCAGATCCGACATGTCCTGCCCCGCCACCTCCGGCAGCGCCTGCGCCAGCGGCTTGCCCAGGATCTGGCGGTTGCCGATGGCCTGCAGGTAGCGCGGGTTCGCGCTCTCGAACACGTGGTCGGGGCCGCGCAGCGTGGCGATCATCGCGGGCGCGCGCAGGAACACCTCGCGCAGCCGCGCCTCGGCCACCTGGGTCTCGTTGCGCGCGGCGCGCTCCCGGTCCAGCAGCCCCTGGCGCTCCCGCTCGGCCTGGTAGCGCTCGATGACCGTCGCCGCCACCTGCGCCGCGGACTGGATGAGCTGGAGATCCGCGGCGGCGGGACGGCGCGGCTCGTGATAATAGAGTGCAAATGTGCCGAGGACGCGGCGGTCGCCGCCGCGGATGGGCGTGGACCAGCAGGCGCGCAGGTGGTGCGTGTCCGCCAGCTCGCGGTAATCGGCCCACAGCGGGTCCGTGAGCGTGTCCGTCACGATGACGGGCTCGCCTCGATAGGCGGCAGTGCCGCACGACCCCGCGGCAGGCCCCACCGGCAGGCCGTCGATCGCCTGGTTGTACGCCTCCGGCAGGCTGGGGCCGGCACCGAATCGCAGGCGGTCTCCCTCGAGCAACAGGATCGAGCAGAGCAGGTCGGGCGACTGCTGCTCCACCAGTTGCACGAGCGCGTCCAGCGACTGCGCAAGCGGTCCGATCAGACTCATGCTCGATGCGGCCGGGTTCGTTGGAGCGGCACGGAACGCCTGCGCGCGAACTGCCGGGCTCAGGTCGACTGGTGGCCGCTCTCCTTGCCGCCCGCCTGCTTGGCCGCGTGGTGCGCCACGGCGAACGCCCGATGCTCGTCGTGGTACTCCTGCTCCGCATGGTTGAAGGCCTCGAGGAATGCCTTTTTCTGATGCTGATCGTACTGGTCCACCTGGGCTTGCGGGAGATCGGAGATCTTGTCGTAGGGCATCGGCTCACCTCCGTTGTCTGGATTCCCATCGCTGGCGGCGCTTTCCTTCACCTGCCGCGCGGGAAGACTCTCGCACAAGTCGCGCCCTGTGGGGCGCGCGTGCTCGACACCCGAGCGCATCCTCTCACCGAGACACAGCATGGCACAGCCAAACGTGGTGCAGGTGCGCGGAGGTCCGAGCGGCTTCCGGATGGAGATCACCGCCAGAGGCCACACGCTCGTGGCCGACGAGCCGGCCGCGCTCGGCGGGACCGACGCGGGTCCCACGCCGTACGACTACGTGGCCGCCGCACTCGGCGCGTGTACGGCCATGACCATTCGGATGTACGCCGACCGCCGCGGCTGGGCGGTGGACGGCATCGTCGTCCGCGTGCGGCACCGCCGCGTGCACGAGCGGGATTGCGAGGCCTGTGAGACGCAGGCTGTGGGGCTCGACCAGCTGGAAGTGGGCATCGACCTCGACGGTCTACTCACGCCGGAGCAGCGCGAGGGATTGCTGCGGATCGCCACCCGCTGTCCCGTGAGCCAGACGCTCTCGCGCGGGCTGCGCATCGTTCATTCGTCGTGAATGAATTCGGTGCGGCGCCGCGGGGGGCGGCGCCTGCTGTTGGGTCATGCCGGGTAGACAGAACCGGGGCATGCCGAGTAGACAAAACTCCTGCCGGGATGGTATCGTATGGGCACGGCACTGGCGATGCCGCGCCACACCGTGGAGGAGTTGGAGCGGTTCCCGAACGACGGAAGCCGCTACGAGCCGCTGGACGGCGCCCTGCTCGTGACGTCGGCGCCCAGCGCGACGCATAGGATCGTCGCGAGCCGGATCCAGAGCCGACTGTCCGTCGCCCTGGCAGCGTGGAGGTGTGGGACGCGTCGGGGATGCGCAGGACGCTGCGCGATGTGATCCCGTGGCGCGTGCCATCGTTGGAGATGGTGCTGCGAATGGACCTGCGTGAGGTGTTCGCGGGCGTCGACTGACGCCCGCGGCACCACTCACGACCCGCCGTTCGCGGGCGCCGCGAGCACCGACGCGGCCGCCGCGATGCCCACCGCACAAGCGATCACCGCCAGCGAGACCAGCACAGGCACGTCCACCACGTCGGCCGCCAGCATCTTCGCGCCGACGAAGGCCAGCACGACCGCCAGGCCGTAGTGCAGGTAGCGGAGCCGCGGGAGGAAGCCGGCCACCAGGAAGTAGAGACTCCGCAGGCCGAGCACGGCCAGCAGGTTGGAGGTGTATACCAGGAAGGGATCGCGCGTCACGCCGAAGACGGCGGGGATGGAATCGGTGGCGAACGCCGCATCGGTCAGCTCGATGACCACGAGGGCGACGAGCAGCGGCGTCACGGCGAACCGGCCGTTCACCCGATGGATGAAGCGGGCGTCACGGCAGTCGCCCGTTACCGGAACGATCCGCGCCACCAGCCGCAGGACGCCGGCGCCGCTCTCCGAGGCGCCCGCGCGGTGCTGGCGCAGCAGGCGGAGCCCCATCACCACGAGAAAGGCGCCAAAGACGTAGCCGATCCAGGCAACGCGCTCGAACAGCTCCACCCCGGCAGCGATCATGAGGCCGCGCAGCACGATGGCGCCGAGGATCCCCCAGACCAGCACGCGCGGCTGGTACGCGGGGGGCACGCGGAAGTACTCGAACACGGCGACGAACACGAGCATGTTATCGACGCTCAGCGATTCTTCCGTGAGGTAGGCGGCGAAATACGCGAGTGCGTCGTCGGTGCCGCGGGCGCGGCCGAGCCACAGCCCGAATGCCACGGCGAGGCCCACCCATATACAGCTCCAGATGGCCGCGGCGGAGACGCCGAGCCGGCCGCCACCG
>DATEPM010000158.1:0-2912 GCA_035273185.1 Gemmatimonadaceae bacterium | reverse complement strand
GGCGGACAGCGCCGCACGTGCGGCCACGGCTCCGACCTCGGCGGCGACACGCGCGCCGGCCGCCGCAGCCGCGACCACGTCTGCGTCCGGTCCGGTGGGCGCGGACTACTCCGCGGCCATCGCGCGCTACAGTGAGCTGGTCACCCGGTATCCCAACTTCGAGCAGATCGACGCGGCGGAGTACACCCTCGGCACGCTGTACTCCTTCGGGCAGCAGTACGCCAACGCGGCCTCGATGTTCGAGCGCGTGGCGGCGGACAGCGCCTCCCCCTTCCGTCCGGAGGCGCTCTTCCGGCTGGGCGACGCGCGCTTCGAGCTGGCGTCGCGCCAGACGGGCGACGCACGCCGGGCCACCTTCGGTCAGGCGGCGCAGGCGTACGAGCAGGCGGTGGCGGTGGCGCCGCAGCAGGGCGACATCTACTTCCTGTCGCTGTACAAGCTGGGATGGTCGTACTACAACCAGGCGAACCAGGCGAACCAGGCCGACTACCAGCGTGCCGTGGACGTGTTCGGCCGCTTGGTTGACGCCTACGACAAGCTGACGCCGGAGCAGCAGGCGCGCCTCGGGTTACGCGGCGAGGCCATCGAGTACATGGCCATCGCCTTCACGCAGGTGGGCGGGTCCGCGGCGGCCGACCGGTACTTCGCCCAGCACGGCGGCTTCCCCTACAAGATCACGATCATGCGGCGCGTGGCGCAGAGCCTGCGCGACCAGGGGAGCTTCCCCGAGGCCATCCAGGCGTATCAGGCCGTGCTCGCGCAGGCGCCCACCGATTCGAGCGTGCTGACCGCGTCGCGCGAGATCGTGGACATATACCAGAACCGGATGCTGCAGCCGGATTCGGCGCAGATCGCGCGGCTGGCGCTGGTGGACCGGTTGGCGCCGGGGAGCCCGTGGGCGCAGGCGAACCCGCAGCTGGCGGATTCGGCGGCGGCGCTGCGGGAGACGATGCTGCGCCAGGCGGGCCAGTACGTGCTCGCGTCGGCCCAGGCGGGCAACCGCGCGCGCTTCCCCGAGGCCGCGCAGCTGTATCAGCGCTACCTGAACGACTATCCGAAGTCGGACAGCGCGCAGATGGTGAACCGCTACTATGCGGAGGCGCTCTTCGGCGCCGGCAACTACGCGCAGGCCGGCGCGCAGTTCTCCAGGACGGCGTACGGCTACGGCGCGCCGGACAGCACCCTCGCGCAGGAGGCCGGGCGCAACGCGATCGTGGCCTTCGACTCGGCGCTGGTGCGCAACAAGAGCGATCGCGGGGCGCAGGACTCGCTGTTCGCCGCCGTGGACCGTTTCGCGGCGACCTTCCCCAACACCGACGTGGCGAAGAAGGCGCTGATCGAGGAGGGGCGCCGCGCGTCGGAGACGCAGCGCTGGGACGTGATGGCGAAGGCGTTCCAGACGTACGCGGCCAAGTATCCGGCCGATCCCTACACCCCAACGGCGCAGCGGCTGATCGGCGACGCGCTGTACCGCAGCGGCCAGTACGCCCAGGCGCAGACGCAGTGGGAGCAGGCGCAGCAGGTGGCGACCACCAGCGGCCGCCGGGCGCTGGCCGATTCCATCGCCCGGCTGCGCACCACCGCGGCCGAAGGTTATGCGGATTCGCTGATCAAAGCCGGGAACTACAAGCAGGCGGCGGAGGAGGTGTACGTCGCCTACGCGCAGAACAACCCGAAGTCCACCAAGGCGGCGGACGCGCTGCGCAACGCGATCGAGACGTACATGCTGGCCGACAGCGCGGCGCGGTCGCGCAACGACCAGGCGGCCTCCACCGACGCGCGGCAGCGCGCCATCGAGCTCTCGGCGCAGCTGGCGCAGCAGTACCCGGATTACAAGTACCGCCTGCAGTACCAGACGTTGCGCGCGCGGCTGCTGGACGAGACCGGCAAGCGGGACGAGTCGGTGCAGGCCTACCAGGAGCTCATCGCCCAGAACCCGCGCTGGAGCGGGCGGCCGGACGCGATGGTGCGGGTGGCCGTGATGCTGGACTCGCTGGGGAAGAAGACCGACGCGGCCGCTGCATACGAGGCATTCGCGAACGCATATCCGAAGGACGACCGCGCCGCCGGGGCACTGTGGAACGCGGCCGCCACCTTCGCGGAGGCCAAGGATTTCGCGGGGGCGGCGCGCACCTATGCCGCGTTCGCGCAGCGGTATCCGCGGGATGACCGGGCGTCGCAGGCGCGGGCGCAGCAGGTGGCGATGCTGCAGCAGTCGGGGGACAGCGCCGCGGCCAGCGCCGCGCTGTCGGCCGCCTGCTCGCACCCGTCGGACGCGCTGCGGACGGAGTGTGCCTCGCGCGTGGCGCAGCGTTCCTTCACGGCGGGGGTGGCCACCTTCAACGAGTATCAACCGCTCAAGCTGGTGCTCACCGGCAGCGTCACGGCGGCCTCGGTGAAGCGCGCCTCGGCGCGCAAGCTGGCGCTGCTGAAGCAGCTCACCGCGCAGTTCTCCGACGCCATCAAGAGCGGCGTGCCGCAGTACATCGCCGCCGGCAGCTACTACGTGGGGCTGGCGCAGTGGAACTATGGCAACTTCCTGAAGAACGTGGAGCTGCCCGCGAGCCTCACCGAGGAGCAGCGCACGGCAGCGCAGCAGGGCGCCGCGAAGGAGGCGGAGCAGTACTTCGCCAACGCCAAACAGATCTGGCAGGAGCTGGTGCAGAAGGCGGAGTCCACGCCGGAGATCCAGAAGGACGACAAGGCGGCGGCGTGGGTACAGCGCGCGCGTGACGCGGTGCAGGGCAACGTGGACACGTCGCCGCCGAACGTCACGGGAGACGAGTGATGCCCAGGAACGGGAGCACCGGCAGGAGGGGGGCCGGCGCGCGGCGCGGGAGCAGCGGCCTCCGCGCGCTCGTGTGCGCCGGGATGGCGCTGGCGCTCGGCGGAACGCTCGCCGGGCGCGCCGA
>DATEPM010000157.1:0-3078 GCA_035273185.1 Gemmatimonadaceae bacterium | reverse complement strand
CAGATCGCCGCGTGGCTGTTCGCCATCCGACACTGAGAGTTCCCGGCGGCCGCGCGAGGGTTTTCACGTTTGGAGATGTCGCGGCGTTGGATGCGGACTTTCTAGTCTCACTACCGTCGGAGTTGCTAAAGATCGCGCCCGTGCTATCTTTCAATGAGCGATACGTGCGCTCGGTGCGCGCGGACAAGTTCCGATCGATTCGGGGGCCTGCCAATGCGGGCCCCCTTTTTGTTTGCTCTCGCAAGGCGCGGAGCTGGAGGGAACCGGCTCGCGACCTGCGCAGCGTCCATGTTCGGCGCCAATCCAAGAGCGGCCGTCAACTGCCAGCAACTCCTGCGGGCAGGACGCAGCGACACCCGATCCCGAGGTATACATGTATTCCAGCACCATTCTCCTCGTTCACCCGCAGACCGATACGAGCATGCATCTGCGCTCGAAGCTCGAGGACAGGGGTTACACCGTCGTCGAAGCCGCTGATGCGACGACGGCCATGAACATCGTCAACGGTTCGGAGATTGCCCTCGTGGTGACGGAGCTGTACGTCCGCAGCGGCAAGTCCCGCTGTCTCGCGCGCGCCATCGGCGCGTCGCCGGCGCTGCGGCGTACCAAGCTGCTCGCGTACACGAGCCATGGGAAGCGTGAGGATCGGGACTGGGCCCGACGCATCGGCGCGGACGGCTACGTGATCACCCGTTCGGGTGAGGATCGCTTCCTCTCCGTTGTCGCTCATCTCATGGAAGCGCCTTCCAGTCCGCGTCGCACCGTACGTCGGCCGCGCGCGTGACATGAGTACGGCCGCGGCGTGTCTGGTGACGATGCGGGATGCTGGGCGCGCTCGCCCTTGATGTCGATCCCCCTTGCTGAGGCAACATGATCGATCCCCTGCTCCAACCGTTCACGTTTGAAGCCGACGACCGCACCTTCGCGTGCCAGATCGAGCAAGCACGGGCGCATCCGGCGCAACCGTGGTGGTGGTTCACCGTATCGGGCGAATCCCACCGCTACGCACCCTTTCATTCGGTGACGGGGGATACCGTCGAGAGTGTGCGGTCGCGCGTGCTGACGTACTATCGCGAGCTGGTGGCGCGGCGCGCGCTCTCCCTCGATCAGCGGGAGTCGTGGGAGCTTCGGCGGAAGAATCTCGCCGCCCTGAAGACCGTGCGCGAGCGATGATGCATGATGCGCCATTCCGCTCGTGGTTTCGTCACTCGGGCATGCTCAGCGCCTCCCCGATCGCGCGCTCGGTGAGCGGCGCCATCACCCGATAGCCAGCCCGGTTCGGGTGCACGCCGTCCGCCGAGAGCGTCGTGGGGAGTCCCAGCGCGCTGTCAGCCATCGCCGTGTGGAAGTCCAGGTACACGGCGTGATGCGCGGCCGCATAGTCGCGGATCCAGCGGTTGAGCGTGACGATCTTGGGCCCCGGGTGCAGCCCCGGCCGCCAACGGTAGTCGGAGGCCGGCAGCACCGACGCGAGCACCACCCGAATGCCGTTCGCCTGCGCCAGCTGCGTCATCGACGCCAGGTTGTCCTCGATCATCTCCAGCGTTGAGGGGCCAGTGTTCCCCGCGATGTCGTTGGTGCCGGCGAGGATCACCACCACGCGGGGATGTAGGTCGATGACGTCCTGCCGAAAGCGCACGAGCATCTGCGGCGTGGTCTGGCCGCTGATGCCGCGCCCGATGTACGGCTTGCCCGGAAAGAGTGAATCGAACAGCGGTGCCCACCCCTCGGTGATCGAGTTCCCCATGAACACCACGCGATTCTCGCCGGGAGCGGGCGCGGGGAGCGCCGCGTTCGCGGCCCGGTAGCGCTGCAGGTTTGGCCAGTCGGTGCGGAGCTGCTCGTCCTGCGACGTCGTCGGGCGCGGCGTCGGCTTCGAGGCCGCCACCGGCGTCGTGCTCTGGGCGGACAGGGGCGTGCCCGCCAGCGCGACGAGCGCCGCCAGTGCGAGGACCGCCGTCAGGCGCAAACGGGGCGCGGCACTGCCGTCGAGGCGTGGACCACCATCTGCTGGTGCTCCCGTTGCGCGGGCGGCCTCACGACCGCGCGGGGCCGATATGCGAGAATGCGTGAGCATGGGTTCAGCGACTCCCCTTGGCGAACACTCCGTGATGGTGAGATGGGCGGCGCGACGCGGCACAGTCGTACGTGTTCCTGCTGCCGCTTCCGCTCCACGACCGCGGCGCTTTCGTCGCCGACAGTCGAGCGGCATCTTACGACCTCGCGCTTCCTCATGCAACGCACCCTACCCATGCCTTCCAGCTCCAACACCGCTCCGTCGCTCGTCGTCGAGCACGTCTCCCGGCGCTATGGTTCCGTCATCGCGCTGGACGGCGTCTCACTCGCCGCGGCGCCGGGGAGCTGTCTCGCGCTCGTGGGCGAGAGTGGGGCAGGGAAGAGCACGCTGCTGCGCTGCATCAACCGCCTGGAGCCGCTCGACGCGGGCCGCATCACCATCGACGGCCAGGACGTTGCCGCGCAGGACGCCGTGCAGCTGCGCCGCGCCATCGGCTACGTCCCGCAGGACGGCGGTCTGCTGCCGCACTGGCGCGTGCGGCAAAACGTCGCGCTGGTCCCCTGGCTGCGCCGCACGCCGGACGCGGACGCCCTCGCGGATGCGGCGCTCGAGCTGGTGGGGCTCCCGCCGGCCTCGTTCGCGGAACGCTGGCCGCACGCGCTCTCCGGCGGCCAGCGCCAGCGCGTGGCCATCGCGCGCGCGCTCGCGGGCGGCCAGTCCCTGCTGCTGCTCGATGAGCCCTTCGGCGCGCTCGACGCGATCACCCGCTCGGAGCTGCAGCTCGTGCTGCAGCGCATCCGTGACGAGCGGCCGCTCACCACGGTGCTGGTCACCCACGATCTCCGCGAGGCGCTGCTGCTCGCGGACTGCGTGGCCGTGATGCGGGCCGGGGGCGTGGAACAGCTCTCCTCGCCGGCGGCGCTGCGCGTGCACCCCGCCACCCCTTACGTCGCCGAGCTGCTGGCGCGTGCAGGGGTGGCCGCATGAGCGTGTCCGCGTTGCCCGCGCTGCCCGCGCTGCCCGCGCTGCCCGCGTGGCTCGTGCGGCTCATGCTCCTCTCG
>DATEPM010000156.1:0-30525 GCA_035273185.1 Gemmatimonadaceae bacterium | reverse complement strand
GCGAGCCGACCACACGCGATCCATCGCCGGTGCGGGATCGCGGTTTCCGCCCGCCACCGGCGCGCGGGATGCAGCCACCGGCGCGCGGCGCGGCGCCACCGCTCTCGGGGCCTGCTGCCACTTGCTCGCGCGAGACTACCATTTCCTCGCGAGAGAACTACCACTTCCTCGCGAGAGACTACCACTTCCTCGCGAGAGACTGCCACTTGCGCGCGAGCCGTTGCCACGTGCGCGCGAGGGACTGCTCGTTTCGCGCGGGCCGCGGCGAGCTCCGCGCGGGGTGCTGCCACTTGCGCGCGAGCCGCTGCCGCCTGCGCGCGGGCCTCCGCAACCTGTGCGCGGGTCGTCGCCACGCGCACCTGGGGGTCTCGCGACCCGCTCGCGTACTCCTGCCACTTGTCGCAAGGGGAGTCGCCACTTCTTCGCAAGGTCCTCCTCCGGTCGTGCGATCTGCCGCCCCGTGCGAACGGGCACCCAACCCCCACTCGCAGCTGCTGGAGACCTCGGCGAACGTGGTGCCGCGAACGACACCCCACCTCCGGCTAAGGACCGCCAATCTCTGCTCATGAGTGCGGCAGACTCTCCGGGGGATCGCGGTGAAACGGTGTTCCACGTGACACATTGCACCACCTTTTCTGTGCCGGGCGGATATATTGCTGCCGAGCATCGGCCTCCCGGCCTCCACCCGGCTGCAACCCTGTGGCACGCATCCTCGCCATTGCCAATCAAAAAGGCGGCGTCGGTAAGACAACGACGGCGGTGAACCTCGCCGCCAGCCTGGCCGTCGCTGAGCAGCGTATTCTCCTCGTCGACGCCGATCCGCAGGGAAACGCCACGAGTGGCATCGGGATCAGCCGAGAGCAAATCGCCGCGACGACGTACGATGTGCTGATTGGCGGGTCCAGCATTGACGCTGCCACGATGCATGCGGTCCAGTTTCCCCATCTGGATGTGGTCCCGGCGACGCCGGAGCTGGCTGGTGCCGAGGTGGAGCTCATCGATGCTCCGGATCGAGACCGGGCGATGAGAGCCGCCCTGGCGGCTGTTCGGGACCGCTATGACTACATCCTGATCGACTGCCCGCCGTCGCTCAGCCTCATCACGGTCAACATGCTCGCCGCTGCCGATGCCTTGCTGATCCCGGTCCAGTGCGAGTATTACGCGCTGGAGGGTCTCTCGCAGCTGCTCAATACGGTGCACCTCGTCCAACGCACGGTGAACGAGCACCTGGGCATCGAGGGTGTGCTGCTCACGATGTACGACGCGCGCCTCAACCTGTCGCGGCAAGTTGCTGCCGAAGCGCGCGACTACTTTGGCTCGAAGGTGTTCGAAACGGTGATCCCACGAAACATCCGACTGGCGGAGGCGCCGAGCTTCGGCAAGCCGATCATTCTGTATGACGTCGCCTCCGTCGGAGCGCAGGCCTACATGAGCGTGGCCAGGGAGCTCATCCAGCGCTCCACAGCCGCTGCGCACCCGTCCGCCAGGTCCACAGCGCACGACGCTTCCGAGTCGGATATTCAGCGTACGGCATGAGCGCAGAAAAACCACGGCGGCTAGGTCGCGGACTCGAGGCGCTGATCGGTTCACAGGCAGCGACCGCGACCGCCAGCGAGCTGCAGCGCATTCCCGTCATTCGGGTGCGTGCCAATCCGTACCAGCCCCGTCGTGAATTTGACGCGCAGGAGCTCACGGATCTCGAAACGTCGATCAAGGTGAGTGGGCTTCTGCAGCCGATCACAGTGCGCAGAACGGGCGAACTGTACGAGCTCATCGCGGGCGAGCGGCGGCTCCGCGCCGTCACCAATCTGGGTTGGCGAGATGTGCCTGCCATCGTGCGCGATCTCGACGACCAGGCGATGCTCGTGCTGGCACTCGTCGAGAATCTACAGCGCTCCGATCTGAACCCGATCGAGGAGGCGCGAGGCTATAGCCGGCTGCTGGAGGAGTTCGAGCTCACGCACCAACAAGTTGCCGACCTGGTCGGCAAGGACCGAACGACGGTCACGAACCTGCTGCGGATTCTCTCACTTCCTGCGGAGATCCAGCGATTCGTCGAGGAGGGAGTCTTGAGCGTCGGCCACGCGCGCGCGATCCTCGGCCTGGAGGAGAACGCGGCGATGCTCGAGCTGGCCAACGAGGTGGTGGCGCGCGGGCTCAACGTTCGAGCCACTGAGCAGCGTGCTCGGGCAGGCAGATCTCTCAAGAGCAGAGAAGCCAGGCGGGGGAAGCGGCCAACGCCCGAAGATGGCGCCAGTCCGTACCGGGATCCGGCTGTGGCGCGCATTCAGGACGACTTGCGCAGATACCTGCAGACGGACGTCACAGTGAACCTCAGCGGCGCGGAGAAGGGCACCATCCGCCTGTCATTCTACTCCCCCGAGGATCTCGAACGGTTGCTGGACCTGATTCTGAGAGACAGACGAAGCGACTTCTGAGCAGAACGGTGGGCAACGGAGCAGGTGGGCCAGCCGTCGATCATCACTAAGACGTTATGCGATATGGCTTTACGCTCAGCGGACCGGCTCTGAGGACCCGACGGTCGGTGGTGCATCCACCGGCCAGCCTGGTCCTGGCTTTCTTGCTGGCGGCGTGCAGTGGGGGACGGGAGCAACGATCACCAGCGCGCGCATCGGCAGCGTTCCGGGTGGCCCTCCTCACCCCCGGCCCCGTTTCCGACCAGTCCTGGAATGGCGGCGCATACGCCGGGCTGCTCAGGATTCGCGACAGCCTTGGCGCACGAATAAGCCATATTCAGACTAAGACACCCGCTGAATTCGAAGAGAACTTTCGCCAGTACGGTGCGCAGGGCTACGATGTCGTCTTCGGCCACGGCTTCGAATTCCAGGATGCGGCCCGCGCCGTCGCACCACAGTTTCCAAAGACGGTCTTCGTCATCACCTCGGGCAATATCTCCGGGCCCAACATCGCCGGGCTGGTCTTCGGGTTCGCGGAGCCTTCATACCTCGCCGGCATGATTGCCGGAGCCGTTACGCGCACGAATCTCGTCGGGGTGATCGGCGGTACCGAGCTGCCTCCCGTCCGCGAGAGCTTTCAGGCCTTTGCCGAGGGCGCTCGCGCCACCGATGCACGCGTGAAGGTGATTACCTCCTACATCGGCAACTGGGATGACGTGAGTGCGGGCAAGGAACAGGCGCTCGCACAGCTCTCCCGCGGAGTGGACGTCATCTTCCAGAACGCCGATGCGGCCGGGCTGGGCGTCTTCCAGGCCGCACGCGAAGCCAGACATGCGTACGTGTTCGGTTCCAATGCGAACCAGAACGCCGTCGCGCCCGAGGTCACCCTGGGAAGCGTGGCGATTGACCTGCCCCACGCTTTTCTGCTCGTGGCCAGACAGGTGCAGCAGCACACCTTTCACCCCGGCGTGCTGGAGCTCGGGATGCGCGAGGATGTCGTGAAGCTCGTGCTCAATCCCGCCATGGAGCAGGTGATACCCGCCGCCGCGCGGCACGCCGTGGATTCCGCGCGGGCGGTCATGCTCGCCCCCGGATCCCCCGCGGTGCCCGGCGATTCGGCCGCCCGGCCCACGCGTGCACGTTAGGCGAACCGGAGCCATCGTGCCCTCGGCCTACGCGGTGGCGGAGTTCCTCGACGCGTTGCTCCAGACCCGAACCATCCTGGACTATCCCAATGCCGTGAACGGGCTGCAGCTCGCCAGCACGGGAGAGATCCGCACCGTCGCTGCAGCGGTGGACTATTCCACGCGCGCAGTCCAGGAAGCCGTCCGGCTCGAGGCCGATCTCCTGCTCGTGCATCACGGGATGTTCTGGGGCGGCGCGCAGCCGATCGTGAACGGCAGCTATGACCGTCTGTCGCTGCTCCTGGCCAACGACGTCGCCGTCTACTCGGCGCATCTGCCGCTGGATGCACATGGCGATTTCGGCAACAGCGTGCTCCTGGCCCGCGAGCTCGGCCTGGATCCCACCGCCGGATTCGCGCGCTTCCAGTCCATCGACGTCGGCGTCTCCGGGCGCACGGACCTTCCGACGATGGAGCTCGTGGAACGCGCCCGGCGATTCGCCCACACCCTCGACGGTACGGTGGTCGTCACCCCATTCGACACCGCGCGCAGGACGTCCCACTGGGGCATCTGCTCCGGTGCGGGCGCCAGCAGCGCCACGATCGCGGAGGCTCTGAGCGCCGGCATCGACACGCTGATCGTGGGCGAGGGGCCGCACCATACCGCCGTGCAGGCGCGCGATGCAGGCCTCGTCATCATCTACGCTGGACATTACGCCACGGAGACACTGGGGGTGCGTGCGCTCGCACGCGCCCTCGAGCGCGAATTCGGGACGGCGTCTTTGTTCATCCATGCGCCCACCGGGCTCTGAGGCGCTCGTGCGCGACGCTTCCAGAGGCGCCGCGCTCGTGCTCTCGGGGATCGTCAAGGACTTCGGAGCGACGCGCGCGCTTGACGGGGCGGCGCTGCAGCTGGGCCGTGGGAGCGTGCATGCGCTGCTCGGGGAAAATGGGGCGGGGAAGACGACCCTCATGCGCATTGCCTATGGCCTGCTCCGCCCGGATGCCGGCGGGATCCGGATGGCCGATGCCGCCGGGGCGCTCCGGGAGGTGCGCCTTCGAACGCCGGCCGACGCCATTCGCGCGGGTATCGGTATGGTGCACCAGCACTTCACACTCGTTCCAGCAATGACGGTGGCGGAAAACGTGGCCCTCGGTGGACACGGGCTATTCCACCGGCGTGCGGCGGCTCGTCACGTCCGCGACTGCGCCGCAGCGCTCGGAATCACGGTGAACCCGGATGACCGCGCACGCGATCTCCCGGTAGCCGCGCAGCAGAAGGTCGAGATCCTCAAGGCGCTCGCGCGCGACGCCCGAATTCTGATTCTCGACGAGCCCACGGCCGTGCTGGCGCCAGCGGAGGCCGACGAGCTGCTGGCGCACGTGCGGTCGCTGGCCGACCGCGGCCGCACGGTCGTGTTGATCACGCACAAGCTGCGCGAGGCGCTCTCGGTGGCCGATCACGTCACGGTGCTCCGGCGCGGCCGCACCGTGCTCGCGGCGCGGGCCGCGGATGTCACCGAGCAGACACTGGCGCAGGCGATGCTCGGCGAAGCACCTTCCTCCGCCGTCGAGCATCACGCCGGCTCGACCGCATCCGGCGACATCGTGATCTTCGCGGACGGAATCTCGGTCGCCGATTCGGAGGGGCGCCCGCGCATCATCGACGCGTCGCTTCGGCTCCGCCGGGGGGAAATTCTCGGCGTGGCAGCCATCGACGGCTCGGGCCATTCATATCTATTGCGCGCGCTCGCGGGCCGCCTGTCTGTGAATGCGGGAACACTGTCGCTCCCTGACGTGGTGGGCTTCGTGCCGGAAGATCGCCACCGCGATGCGCTCGTCGAGGAATTCTCACTCGTGCAGAACGTCGCGCTCGCGGGGGCGGGGCGCCGGCGCGGGCGCGCGCGCTGGAAAAACTGGCGCCGAACGACGGCGGCGCTGCTGCGCGACTTCGACGTGCGCGCGTCCTCGCCCGCGGCTGCCGCTGCCGCGCTTTCCGGTGGCAATCAGCAGAAGCTCGTCCTCGCACGCGAGCTTCGCGACGTGCCTGCGGTGCTCGTGGCCGAGAACCCTACGCGCGGTCTCGACGTCCGCGCATCCGCGGCGGTGCATGCGCGTCTCCGCGCCGCCGCGGCTGGAGACATGGGGGTGGTCGTCTATTCGAGCGATGTCGACGAGGTGCTCGCGCTGGCGACGCGCATGATCGTCGTACACGCCGGCAGGGTACGCGACGCGTCGCTCGACCGCGCGGTAGTGGGCCGCCTCATGCTGGGACTGCCATGACGCGGCCCCCAGCTGTGAGTGCCCCGGCGCCATCGCCGATTCGGCCGCCCGTCCGGCAGCACGGCGCCGGTGTGCCGCTGGGCGTGGACGGAGATCCGAACCGCTGGCGCACCCTGGCGCTGCTCGCGATCGCGGAGCTGCTGGGCATGTCACTCTGGTTCGCCGCGAGCGCGGTGGGCCCGCAACTCGGCGCCCGCTGGCACCTTTCGCAATCGCAGGTCGGCTGGCTCACGGCGGTGGTACAACTCGGATTCGTCCTGGGTACTGCCGTCTCCGCGCTGCTCAACCTGGCCGACATCATTCCATCATGGCGGCTGTTCGCGGCCTCGGCACTGTTGGGCGCCCTGGCCAACGCGAGTCTGCTGGTGGCGTCCGGCTTTCGGGCGGCGCTCACGTCACGACTGCTGACGGGCTTCGCACTGGCCGGCGTGTATCCGCCTGCCATGAAGATGATCTCGACGTGGTTTCGCGCGCGACGAGGGTTGGCCATCGGCACGATCGTCGGAGCGCTCACGGTCGGAAAGGCCGGACCATATCTGGTGCACGCATTTCCGGGTGCGGGAGAGGTGCCGGTCGTGCTCTCGGCAACGTTGGCGGCGCTGCTCGCGGCCGTGCTGGTGTTATTTGGTTATCGTGATGGCCCCTACCCGTTCCCGCCGCGCCCTTTCTCCTGGGCCCTCGTCGCCACAGTGGTGCGCGAGCGGCGCTGGCGACTCGCGACCGCCGGCTACCTCGGACACATGTTCGAGCTGTACAGCGCGTGGACCTGGATTCCGGTTTTCGTGACTGCCAGTCTCACCGCAAGCGGTATGGCGGCGGGAACGGCACGCACGTCACTTTCATCCGGCATCGCATTCGGCGCGATCGCCGTTGGCGGCATCGGCTGCATCTGGGGCGGGCTGGTCGCCGATCGGCGCGGACGGGAGCGGCTCGTGACGCTGTCGCTCGCGGCCAGCGGATGTTGTGCCCTGCTCATCGGGTTCACCTTCGGCGGAAGCCTCTGGATTCTCGTGGCGGTCGCCCTCGCGTGGGGATTCTTCGTGATTGCCGACTCGGCACAGTTCAGTGTCCTGGTCACCGAATCGGTGCCGCCCCACGCGGTGGGGACGGCCCTCACGGTCCAGACGTCGCTCGGCTTCCTTCTGACGATGGTGTCGATCCAGCTCATCCCCCCGGCCGCGGCGCTGCTCGGATGGCGATGGGCATTCACGCTGCTGGCGCTGGGGCCCATCTTCGGTATCGCTGCGATCCGCCGGTACGCCCGGCTGGCGTCCGCGAGGGTCGTTTCCTGAACGGACGTCGAGGCGCTGCTCAGGTGCCAGCTGGTATGCGCGCGGCGCTCGCCTCGTCCCGCCGAACGATGGTGCTGCTGCTCGCGTTGGTGCTGGCGATCCCCGTGCTCCTCATCCTGCTGGGGTATGATGCTGGCGCCGGACTCCGCGCGCTCTGGGCAGGCTCGTTCGGATCGAGCTATGCGCTCACGTCCGGCACCCTGGTGCGCGCGACGCCGCTCGTGCTCACCGGACTTTCGGTGGCGCTGGCATTTCGCGCCGGCATCTTCAACATCGGGGCGGAGGGTCAGCTCCTCGTCGGCGCCGCGGCGGCGGCGATCGTGGGGCTGTCGCGGACCGGATTATCCGGCTCTGGCACCCTGGTCCTCGAGTTGATCGCGGGGACTGTTGCGGGCGGCGCCTGGGCGGGTCTCGCGGCACTCTTGCGTGTGCGCTTTCGCGTTCTCGAGGTGATCAGCACCATTCTGCTGAACTTCGTGGCGGCGTATCTGGTGGGATACCTCGTCCGTGGCCCGCTGCAGGAGCCACTGCACATCTATCCGCAGTCCGTGGCGCTCGCGCCGGCTGCCAGGCTGCCCCGCCTGCTTCCCGGCAGTCGGCTGCATGCTGGTTTGCTCCTCGCGGTCATCGGCTGTGCCGGCTCCTGGTGGTTCATGCGGTTCACCGCGGAGGGGTTTCGCTGGCGCGTCGTGGGGGCGAACCCATTCGCGGCGAGTAGCGCGAGCCTGATTGCGGTGAAGCGCACGATGGTATCGGCATTTCTGGTGAGCGGCGCGCTCGCGGGGCTCGCGGGAGCCATCGAGCTCACCGGGGTCACCTTCGCCCTGTATGAGAACATCTCCCCAGGCTACGGCTATACCGGGATCGCCGTGGCGCTGCTGGCGCGGCTGGACCCTGCCGGTGTGCTGCTGAGCGGCATTCTGTTCGGCGGACTGGAGGCTGGCGGGGCAGCGATGCAGCGCGACGCCGGGATCCCATCCGTGGTGGTGTCCGTCATCGAGGCATCGATCATCCTGGCGGTTGTGGCGGCATGGAGTGCGCCCGTGCGTCCGCTGCTATCTCGCCGCGCGGCCCAGGCGGAGGAACCCAGCATCCCGGACGCCAGCTCGTGAGCGCCGTGATTCTTCGCTCGGTTGCACCAGCGGCATGATGGACCGGGTTCTCGCCAGCTTTCTCGAATCAGCCATCCGAACCGCCACGCCGCTGGCACTCGCCGCGCTCGGTGAGCTCGTGGTGGAGCGGGCCGGAATGATCGACATCGGGCTGGAGGGAATCATCCTTGCCGGCGCGTTCGGCGCCCTGGTGGGTGCGGATCACGGCGGCGTTCTCGCCGGATTCCTCGCTTCAGCAGGCAGCGGAGTGCTCGTCGCGCTCCTGTTCGCGGCGTTCACGCTCTGGGTGCGAGCGGACCAGATCATTACCGGTACGGCGATCACGATGCTGAGCCTTGGCGCCACGGGGACGCTCTACCGGACGTTGTACGGGGCCGCGGGCGCTGCGCTCGAAACGCCAACCAGCGGGCCGCTCGCGCTGCCCGGGCTCTCCCGGATTCCGTTCGTTGGGACGGCGCTCTTCGACCAGCCGCCCATCACGTACGGCGCCTATCTGCTCGTCCCGGTGCTGTGGTGGTGGATGTATCGGACTCACGCGGGGCTCGCGCTTCGTGCGGTGGGGGAGAGCCCCGCCGTGGCGAGGGCAGCCGGCGTGCGCGTGGCGCGGGTGCGCCTCGCGGCGCTGCTGTTCAGCGGCATCACTGGCGGGATCGCGGGTGGGATGCTGGTGCTCGCCCAGGCCGGGACGTTCGCGGAAGGGATGTCCGCGGGCCGCGGCTTCGTCGCGCTCGCGATCGTGGTACTGGGACGGTGGCATCCCATCGGCGTGGCGTTCGCTGCGCTGTTGTTCGGGAGCGCAACGGCACTGCAGTTCATCTTGCAGGCGCTGGGACTCGCGCTTCCCTATCAGCTCTTTCTGGCCTTTCCATACGTCCTGACGCTGGCAGCGCTGGCGGGAGTCGCGGGTCGCGCCGATCCGCCCGCCGCGCTCGCGAAGCTCGAGAGCGACAGCGCCTGACGAGGGTCTGCGTCCGCCGGCGTGATCGGCTACTTGCAGCTGCCCCGCGCGCTGCGCCAGCGTTCGCGCCAGCGGCCCGACGGGTCGCGCTCGACGATGGAGTACGCCATGCCGTCGCCGTAGTCGCGCCCGACCACCAGCATCGGCTGCCCGCCCGGACCGGTGCGCGCGCCGCCGAGGACATCGGCGCTCTCGATCGTCTCCTCGGTACCCTGGGTGCGGGAGTAGTACGCGAGTGTGAAGCGATCGTCGCGGCGCGTGCTGTCGCGTTCCGCGATGAGCAGCGTGCGCTCCTCCCAGGGGCGCGCTTCCTGGTTCACGCGGCGCACCAGATTCGCGGCAACGGCCGCGGTGCCGGGCGCCGCATGGAAGCGCCACAGCGACGTAACGGTGAAGGGCAGACCGACGAAACGGTCCCCGCCCGCGTTCGGCAGCGTGGAGGCAAGTCGCGTGACCTCCGCCGCGAGGCGGGCAGAATCCGAGCGGCTCAACTCCTCGATGGAATCGAGGTGCACCGGAAGCACCGCCGCGCCCACGAAGCCGATGGTCCACGGTGCGAGCGGCGACCCGTGCGCCTGGGGCGGCGCAGCAATGTGCCAGAGCGGCCAGCCCGTACACTCTTCCGTGGATTCGCCGCTGCCGCGCTCGGTGCGCCGTTCCTGCAGGATGGCGAGCTGCACCGAATCGCCGCGGCCCAGCAGCGTCGCGGGCGTCGACCGGATGGCAATCGCCTGCGGTTCCGTGAGGGTGTCGGCGCCGGCGGCGGTGGAGTCCGGCACCACCAGAGTCGCCTCGTCGGCGGCTTCCGCACCGACGAGGAGCACGGGACCCAGTCGCTCATCCCACGTGCTCGCCACCGCAGCGGCGGAGCGGCCCGCCGGCGCCGGCCGCATGGGCATCGTGGAGTCGATCGCCGGAACGCTCTGGTGCCGCTCGCATCCGGCGAGCATCGGCAGCACCAGCCCGCACGCGGCGGTGAGCGCGCGCGCCGCCCGCATCGCCTGGCAGGCGGCGCGCGAAACCCGTGCATCGGGGCAGGGCGTCCGGCGGGCAGGAGTCATCGGCCGTAATTTGGACGACCCAACGCCCCCGTCAATGACATACGGGCGGCGACGCTACGTCGCTTGACGTATCGCGTCGGCGGCCGTCCTCTCGTAAGCTGCGCACAGGCGTCACCCCGAGGCCCCTCAATGGCACATCCCCAGCACGCCGCACCGATCCTGCGCCCGGATGGAGAGATCCGGGCCATCCCGCGCGCGCCGGCGCGCGAGCGCTGGAGCTGGGCGCTATATGATTTCTCGAATACGATCTTCTCGATGAACGTCGCCACGCTGTACTTCTCGGTGTGGATCGTGAGCGACCTCGGCGCCACGGACATCGTGTACGCGGGCGCGAGCGCCGTCGCCTCGTTGCTCGTCGTGGTCGCCATCCCGGTGCTTGGCGCGATCTCGGACGTCCGGCGCCGGCGCAAGCCGTGGGTGGTGGGATTCACCGTGGCGTCCTGCGTGGCGTGCGCGGCCATCGGCGTGCTGGGCCAGACCACGCTGCCGCTGGTTGGAGAGGGGGTCACGGGTGCCGCCACGGTACCCGCGGGGTGGCATGTCGGCGTCGGTCAACTCTTCTGGGTGCTGGCCGCGTTCGTCATCGCCAACTTCGCCTATCAGGCGGCGCAGCCGTTCTACAATGCGATGCTGCCCGAGCTCGTGCCTCCGGAAGAGCAGGGGCGCCTCTCCGGGCTTGGCACTGCCGTCGGGTACGTTGGCTCCATCGCCGGCGTGATCATGGTCTTCCCCTTCTTCACCGGCGGCCTGCCGCTGCTGGGGAAGTTGGGCAGTGGCACGATGGCGGCGCTGCACACCCTGATGCCGTTCACGAGCCATGCGGGCCGCGTGTCCACTTTCGTTCCCACCGGCGTCCTCTTTCTCCTGTTCTCGCTGCCGCTCTTTGTCTTCTGTCGCGACCATCATCCCGCCCTGCGCGGCGCGCCCGTGGAGTGGCGCCGGGCCTTTCGGGAGGTGCGCGACACCCTCGTGGAGGCACGGCGCCACCCGGGAGCTCTCCGCTTCATCATTACCAGTCTCATATACCAGGATGCGATCGGCACGATCGTCAGCTTCATGACGCTGTACGCCGTGAAGGCGGTCGGGTTCCAGAAGGGGTCCGAGGTGACACTGTTCATGGTGCTCACGGTGCCCGCGGTCTTCGGCAGCTACGTGGCCGGGCTGATGGTCGACCGGATCGGTGCCAAGCGCACGCTCGCGATCACCCTCGGAATCTGGGTCGTCCTGCTGATGGCGATGATCGCGGTTCCCACGCAGGCGGCCTTCTGGGGGGTGGGGCTGGCGATCGGCCTGAATTTCGGTGGCGTGAACGCGGCAGAGCGGCCAATGATGCTGACGCTCATCCCTGACGTGGACGCGGGTCGCTATTTCAGCCTCATGCTGCTCTCCGCGCGGGTGGCGGCGATCATCGGCCCTCTCCTCTGGGGGCTGACGACCGAGACACTGGAAGGCCGCCTCGGCACGGGCATCGCGTACCGCGCCGCCGTCCTCGTGGTCGCCCTCATGTTCGTCATCGCGCTGCTGGTGTTGCGCGGCGTTCCCGACCGGAGCGGCCGGCATCTCGCAGCGGTTCGGGACTGATGTACGCCCTCCTGCGTGCCGTCGCGGGGCTGGCGCTGCACTGGTACTACCGTCGTGTCGACGTGGAGGGGGCAGACCGCATTCCGCGCCGCGGGCCACTGCTCCTGGCAGTGAATCATCCGAATGCGCTGGTGGATGCGTTGTTGGTCGGCTGGAGCATCCCGCGACGCATCGTCATCACGGCCAAGGCGACGCTGTTTCAACACGCCTTGCTGGCGTGGTTTCTCCGGCATGTCGGAGTGGTACCGCTGATCCGCGCCAGCGATCTGCCGCCCGGCGCGGCCAGCGACCGGACGCAACCCTCCCGCAATGCGCAGTCGTTCCGCGCGCTGCTCGACGTGCTGCGGCGCGGCGGCGCCATTCTGATTTTCCCGGAAGGGAAATCGCACGACGAGCCCGCCCTGGCGCCCCTCCGGACGGGCACGGCGCGGATTGCACTCGAGGCGCGTGACGGCGCGGGCGTGCAGGGACTGTCCATCGTGCCGGTCGGCCTCACCTTCGAGCGCAAGGAGGCGCCGCGGTCGCGTGTGCTGGTCCAGGTGGCGCAGCCGATCGCCTTGAATGATTGGATCGCGCCGAATGGCGAGAATGCCCCGCAGGCCCTCACGGACGAACTGGATGTCCGCCTGCGCGCCGTGACAGTGAACTACGCCACGAGCGACGATGCGGCGCGCGCGACCGCACTCGCCTCGCTTTTCACCGGGCTCTTCCGCCCGCCCGCGCCTCTCGACCCCGCCGGACGATCGTTGCATGAGCAGGTGAGCATCGCCCGCCGGATCCAAGAGTCACGCCAGCGGCTGGCCAGCGCCACGCCGGCGCTCCGCGAGCGCGCGGACCATCTGCTGCACCGGTTGGAGGAGTTCGAGCAGAAGCTCCGCGCGCGCGACATTACAGCCGACGATCTGGAGATCTCGACGTCATGGCGAGCGGGGGTGCGATTTCTCGCGCGCCTCGCGGGGATGCTGGTCGTGGCGGGGCCGCTGGCACTCTGGGGGCAGATCAACCACTGGATCCCGTTCCATGCGGCGCGCGCGATCGCGATGCGGTCGGTGGAGAGCGCGTCGGATCCCGCGATGCGAACCATTCTCACCGGTTGCGCGCTGGTGCTCGGCTTCTACGCCATCCAGGGCGCCGCCGTCGCCGCCGCGTTCGGCGGAGTGGCCGCGGCGGTGTACCTCGCGACGCTGCCCCTGGCGGCGCAGGTGATGTTGCGCTGGCGCGACCACGCTGCCCGCGCTCGGCGGCGGGCGCGCACCTTCTTGGTGCTCCGCCGCCATCCAGGGATGGCGGAACGCCTGCGGGACGAGATGCGCTGGCTCCGCGCCGAAGCCCTCACCATCGATGCAGCGCTTCGAGCTCTCAGCGCTTCCGAGCCGGCAGATATGGGCCGCCCAGATCCCAGTGCCAGGCCCTTCGCCGCTCACCCGTACGAGGATCCTTCAGCGGCTTGAACTGCAGCCGCTCCGCCGGCAGGCCGACAGCCACGCCATATGCGAGTAACTGTTCGCGATCAGTGGAGACCAGGTGTGCCATCGGGCGCCCCTGCCACACGTGCCGATGCAACCACAGGCCGCCGTCCATCGCGTGAATCATCCCCTCGCGCCGCGAGCGAAACTCGCGAAACGGAGGGGCCGCCGCATCACGACCGACTGCTGAATCTCCCGCCACCTCGTGATCCGCCCAGGACGTCAGTTACAGGTGATCTGCCCCTCGACCGTTGCGGGGCCGATGGACGTCACCGCCTTCCCGAGGAAGAGCGCACAAATGTGCGGCCAGGAGTCCGGATGCTGCGCGGTGGCACCCCACCCGTTCACCCCGGCAGTGATCGTCAGCGTGACGCCATGCGACGGCTTGAAGGCAAGAGAGTCGAGCACGTCCGTGTACGCCTGATGGTCGTAGAAGTACGACTCTTCGGCGGTGGAGACGTTCTTCAGGTCGCTTTTCAGCGCGGCGAAGTTCGCCTTGCCCTTGGTCGCCTTGAACTTCGGGATCGCAATCGCGGCAAGGATGCCGATGATGACGACCACGATCAGCAGCTCGATCAGGGTAAAGCCCGAACGTCGGAGGCGTGACATCGGACGGGAGGTTAGGAGACAGGTAGTCCGGCGGTTGGGTACTGCCGGCGGCCCACAGCAAGGCAATCACGGTGCCCGCGAGCCTCATACGACCTAACCCATTGTTGCGTAACATAATGCGGGACTCGACCTGAAGCCCGTCCGTAGCTGCCGCTCGTTCGAATTGCGCGCTCGCGTCGCAGAGTGCAAGAGCGGCAGGAGACGCTGAGATCACAAACCATTAGCCCATCTTCGTTTCCAGCCAGTTGGTCCCGGTGCCGATGTCGACCACGAGCGGCACCGACAGCTCCGCCGCGTGCTCCATCTCGTGGCGCACGATGGCCTCCAGCTCCTCCCGCTCCGGACCGGGCGCCTCGAACACGAGTTCGTCGTGCACCTGCAGCAGCATCCGGCTGCTCAGCCCGCGCGCCCGCAGTGCCGCGTCGATGCGGATCATCGCCACCTTGATCAGGTCGGCGGCGGAGCCCTGAATCGGCGAGTTCGCCGCCGTGCGCTCCCCAAATGCGCGAATGTTGAAGTTGCGGTCCCGGAGCTCCGGGATGTAGCGCCGCCGGCCGAAGATGGTCGTCACGTAACCGTGCTCCCGCGCGAACTCCACCATCGAATCCAGGTACTGCCGTACGCGCTGAAAGCGCTCGAAGTAGCGATCGATGAACGCGCGCGCCTCGGCGTGCGTGATCTTGAGCTGCCGCGACAGCGCGTGCGGACCCTGCCCGTAGATGGTGGCGAAGTTGATGGTCTTCGCGCGCCCACGCATCTCCGCCGTCACCATATCCAGCGGCACATCGAAGATCAGCGCCGCCGTCTGCCGGTGGATGTCCCCGCCGGTCTGGAACGCATGCACGAAGGCGGCATCCTCGGACAGGTGGGCCAGCAGACGCAGCTCGATCTGGGAATAGTCGGCGGCGAGGAACAGCCAGCCTCGCCGCGGCACGAAGCCACGGCGAATGTCGCGCCCGAGCTCGCGACGTATTGGGATGTTCTGAAGGTTCGGGTCGCTCGACGAGAGACGCCCGGTCGCGGCGACCGTCTGGCTGAAGGACGTGTGCACGCGCCCCGTGCGCGGATTCACGTAGCCCGGCAGGGCGTCGATGTACGTGCTCTCCAACTTCGCCAGCTCGCGGTACTCCATCAGCAGCGCCGGGAGCGGATGGCCCTCGTCGGCGAGCTGCTGCAGCACGCTGGCATCCGTCGAGGCTCCGGTCGCGGTGCGCTTGAGCACGGGCAGTCCGAGCTTTTCGAACAGGATCTCGCGGAGCCGCGGGTTGGAATTGATGTTGAACTCCTCGCCGGCCGCCGCGTAGATCTCCTGCTCCACCCGTCGCCGCTCGCGCTCGAAGCGCTCCTTCAGGGCGCCGAACCACGCGACGTCGATCGCGACGCCGTTCCATTCGATGTCAGCGAGCACGCGGACGAGTGGCATCTCCACCTCGCGGAACAGCGGTGAGAGTTGCAGGGCATCGAGTTGCGGCTCGAAGATCCCACGCAGCTGCCACGTGACATCGGTATCCTCGCACGAGTAGTCCCGCGCGCAGTCCACGGGCACGCGATCGTACGGAATGGCGTCCTTGCCCTTGCCGCACAGCTCGTCGAAGCTGGTCATCTTGCGACCCAGAAACTCGAGCGAGAGCACGTCGAGGCCATGCGAGCGCCGTCCGGGATCCAACACATAGCTCGCGATCATGGTGTCGAAGTCCACCCCCCGCAGCTCCACGCCCGCACCGCGCAGCACGAGCAGATCGAACTTCCCGTTCTGCGTCGTCTTCTTCACGGTGGGATCCTCGAGCAGCGCCCGAAGCGACGCCATCGCGGGATCGGTGATCGGCGGAAGATTCCGCGCCGCGCCCGGCCCGGAGGTCGCGAGCGCGCGCGCCGCGATGCTCGTCGGTTCCGGCCGGGCGGCGGATGTCTTGCGCTTGCGCGCCGGTTTTTTCGAGCCGGGCCCGCCGGCCAGCTCGTCCTCGGCTTCGGCCTCGGCGGTGCGATCCCCGGTCACGTTTCCGAGCGCAAGTCTGCCCTGCGGTTCGGTCCACGCACGGTGCGCAAGCGGGAAGTAGTATGCTTCACCCGCAGTGACGCCGAGCGTCACCGCAACGAGCGTCGCACGCAGCGGATCGACCAGCGTCGGGGCACCGGCATCGATCACCGATTCCGTATCCACGGCCAGGTGCGGCGCCTTTCGCGCCCGGGCCACGATCTTCTCCATGGCCGGGAGGGTGTCCACGGTGACATACCGCCGCGAGGGCACCGCCGCGACGGGCGCCTCGGCCGCCGGGGCGGCCACCTCCTTGGCGAGTGTGTGAAACTCCAGCTCCACGAAGAGCGACCGCAGCCGGTCGCGATCGGGATCCGTGACACGCAGTTGCTCCGGATCGAGTGCGACATTCACGTCGTCGTGGATCGTCACCAGTGCCTTGGACAGGCGGGCGCGATCGGCCTGCTCGAGAAGGGCTTCGCGCGGGCGCTTCCTGGGAATCTCCGTGGCGTGCGCGAGAATGTTCTCCAGCGCGCCATAGCCGTTGACGAGTTCCTGCGCGGTCTTCTCGCCGATGCCCTTGACGCCCGGCACGTTGTCCGACGCATCGCCCACCAGCGCGAGATAGTCCGTCACGAGCGCGGGTGGGACGCCCAGTCGCTCGTGGCCATTCTCCACTCCCACCCACTGCTCCTCCACGCTCGCCGGCCCGCCGCGCCCTGGATTGAGCAGCCATACCGCCGGACGTACCAGCTGCTGAAAATCCTTGTCGCCCGATACCACCACGACGTTCAGTCCGGCCTCGACGCCCATCCGCGCGAGCGTTCCAATGACGTCGTCCGCCTCGTAGCCGGGGACCGTGACGATCGGAATGTGATACGCATCCAGGAGCTCGCCGATCCGTTCCATCCCCCGGTCGAAGTCCGACTGCAGCTCCTCCGTGAGCTTCTCGCGCGTCGCCTTGTACTCCGGATAGGTCTCGTGCCGAAAGGAAAGACCGGAGTCGTGGACCCAGCCGAGGTATTCCGGCTTGTGCGTCGTGAGCAGTCGGTTCAGGAAATTGACGATTCCCCACGCTGCCGACGTGTTCTCGCCATGGCTCGTAGTGAGTGGCCGCGAGATGAGCGCGAAGAAGGCACGATAGATCAGCGCGTAACCGTCGACGAGAAAGAGGCGTGGTGCAGGCGGCGGCGTGACGACCGCGCCGGATGAAGCATCGGACACGAGTGGACAGGTGAAGATGATGGCGAATGCAGCACCGCCTGCCGATGGATTTCCTCGGCAGGCGGCAGCAGGATCGTGCGGTCGGAGAAGCGCGGACGGTCAGACGCGTGTAACGTTCGCGGCGTGCAGCCCCTTGTCTCCGGTGCGGATCTCAAACTCGACTTCCTGACCTTCGGCAAGCGTCTTGAACCCATCCATCTGAATCGCGGAGAAGTGCACGAATACGTCTTCGCCGCCCTCCTGCTCAATGAAGCCGTATCCCTTGGCATCATTGAACCACTTCACCTTCCCTCTGGCCATGCGCGCTGCCTCCTACGAGGTGAATCGATCCTGCACTGCATGGTGCCGGGCAAGCCAACTGGACTTGCGCGCCCTATATAGGATCCGCCTGCTCTTTTGTCAAGTCGTGTGCACGTCGCGATTTAGGGCCGCTGCATCGGTGTCCGGGCCGACCGTGACGCGCTCGCTTGCTCCCCCCTCGCACCGCCATTAGGTTCGCCGCGTGCCACGCGAGAGCCTCGTCGGTCAGACCATCGCCGGATACGAGCTGCAGAACGAGATCGGCGAAGGTGGTACTTCGGCGGTCTTCAAGGCGCACCACGCCGATCACGGCACCGTCGCGATCAAGGTGCTACGCGAGAAGCTGCGGCAGGATCGCACGGCGGTCGCGCGCTTCCTGCGCGAGGCCCGCTACGGCGAGCGCGTCACGCATCCCAACGTGGTCCGCACTATCGAGATCGGCGAGGCCACGTCGGGCATGCACTTCCTCGCCATCGAATGGGCCGAGGGCGAGCTGCTCGAGAAGTATGCGCGCCGGCAGGGCCCGCTCCCTCCTGACGAGGTGGCCGCGATCGTGGTGCAGATCGCCGCGGCCGTGCAGGCCGCCCACGCCGTTGGCATCGTCCATCGCGATCTCAAGCCGGAGAACGTGATGTACAACCCGGCCACGCGCCAGGTGAAGCTGCTGGATTTCGGCATCGCCACGGATACCGATATCGCGCCCGAGGAGCGGCTCACGCGCGCCGGGTTTTTCGTGGGTACGCTCATGTACGTCGCGCCGGAAGCGCTCTCGGGGGAGCTCGTGGGGCCTGCCGCCGATCAGTACAGCCTCGCGACGATCGCCTACTTCCTGCTCACCGGCTGCCTCCCGTTCATGGCGAAGACGCCGCGCGAGATGTTCTCGCAGCTCCTTTCACAACCCCCGATCCTTCTGAATCAGGCGCGCCCCGGACTGCGCTTCGCCCCGGCCGTGGAGGCCATCATCATGCGCGGGTTGAGCAAGGAGCCCGCCAAGCGATTTGCCGACACGGTGACCTTCGCGGCCGAGCTGCGCGCCGCCCTGTTGGAGCCACACGTCGAGGACGATGCCGGGCTGCTCGCTCGGGTGAAGTCGCTCTTCAGGAAGAAGTAGGGCCGCCCAACGCGTCCTGTCCTCCGGCGGCCGTCGACACTCCGCCCCGTTCGCCACCTCTGCCATCCGCGAGCTCCGGTCCCGGGACATCGGCGATGCTCACCGGCAGCCACACGGTGAACGTGGAGCCCTTGCCTAACTGGCTCTCCACCCCGATCTCGCCCCCCAGCAGCCGGGCGAGGCGTCGCGAGATCGCGAGCCCCAGACCAGTGCCGCGGTGCATCGAGTCCCCTCGCGGTCCCGCATTCACCTGCTCGAACTCGTCGAAGATGCGCTCCTGGTCCGCGGGCGCGATGCCGATCCCGGTATCGATCACCTGAAGCGCGATCCAGGTTCGCCTTCGATCGGGGGCGCGCGCCAGGAGCGTGGGATCGTCCAGGGATGGACGCTTGCCGTTCGTTGTCGAGCCCACCAGACGCGCCCGGACGGCGATGCCGCCGTTGGTCGTGTACTTCACCGCGTTGCCGATCAGGTTGACCAGGATCTGTCGGAGATGTGTCGGATCCGTGTGCACCCGTGGCAGCGATGCGCCGACGGCGAGGGAGAGATTCAGCCCGCGTTCGGCGATTAGCGGCTCCAGCTCGCTCGCCACGTTCAGCACGAAGGGACGCAACACCACCGTTTCCGAGTGCACCTCCAGCCGGCCGGCGGCGATCTTCGCGATGTCCAGCACCTGATCCACTAGATGGCGCAGATGCGTCGCCGACGCCGCGATGCGGTCCACCGGCGGGATCTGCCGTGAGCTCAGGTCTCCGTAGACGCCATCGCGCAGCAGATCCACGAACCCGACAATGGCATTGAGCGGCGTGCGCAGCTCGTGCGACACGTTGGCCAGGAACTCGCTCTTCATCCGATTGGCGCGCAGCAGCTCACTGGAGAGGCGCTCCAGCTCCGCCGAGCGTTCGCTCACCCGCAACGCCTGCCGCCGTTCGCGAAAGACGCCGATCCCGAGAAAGAGCACCGCGACCAGTCCCAGCACCCAGAGCGTGATGCGCAGTCCCTGACTGGCCTGCGCATGCGCGACGACAATCTGCCAGTGCGTGGTGCTCGGGACGTCGAGCACCACGCGTCCGGGCCCGCCGAAATGTGTCTCGGAGGCCTTCCAGGTCACGATCGTATCGCTGCCGGCGAGCAGCATCAGCTGGGAACGCGTCGGCGGTGGCTTCCGAAGCAGTCCCTCGAAGAGCTGTGCCGCATCGAATTCGGCGCCGGCCACGCCGGCCGGTCGCCCCTGCACCGTGAGCGGGGCCACCAGCACCAGCTCACGGCTTCCGCCGGCATTGCCGGCCAGTCGCAGCACCGGCTGGCCGATGCCGAGCGCGTCGGCGATGCCCGCGGCGCGGGCCTGCGCGCGGAGCGCCGCACCGGCGCTCATCGGCACGAACGCCGTGTCGAGCTCGATGCTGCGCGACGAATCGATCAGCCAGACGCTGCGGGCGCCGACGGCCGGCGTGGTAAACGACCGCGCCAGCGCGGAAAACTCCTGCGCGCGAAGCTGCGGCGTGCTGGCGAACACGATCGCGAAGGCATCCAGCCGCGCGACCTGCGTCGCGATCATCTGCTGGACCACCAGCGCCGATTGTGTCGCGTCGATCTCCGCCTGCGAACGGTCCGCCCGGGTGAGCGCGTGATCGGCGACGAGCAGTCCGCCGACCATCAGCGCGAACACGCCCACCAGTACGACGGGGAAGATGCCAATTCCCACCCGCGCGAGAAACGATCGGACCGGATTCACAAGATCCCCGGGGCCGGCTTAATTGACCTGGGCATCATTCGCTCGCCGCCACCTCGCTGTCGTGCTTCGACGCTTCGCACCGTGACCATGCCGGATCGGGACACCGCGGCGCTGCTTCGCCTTCTGGCGACGCGCTCCGCCCGCCGCGGATACTTCACGCTCGCCTCGGGGCGGCAGTCGTCTTTATACATCGACGCCCGGCTCACCACAATGAGCCCCGACGGGCTCGCGCTCATTGGACCGCTCGCGCTGGGCGTGCTGCGTTCCGTCGGGTGGACTGTCGATGCCGTCGGCGGTCTCACCCTCGGCGCCGACCCAATCGCCTATGCCATCGCCTACGCCAGCGCGCACACGCCCACCCCGCTGCGGGCCTTCACCGTGCGAAAAGAGGCGAAGCGACACGGAACCGGCAAGCTGATCGAAGGTCCTTTCGAGGCCGGCGACTCCGTCGCGGTCATCGAGGACGTGATCACCAGCGGCGGCTCCGCCCTCCGGGCGGTGGCGGCCGTGCAGGCGGCCGGGGGCCGGGTGGCCGGTGTTCTGGCACTGGTGGACCGGGAGGAGGGTGGCCGCGAGGCCCTGGAAGCCGCCGGGCTGCAGGTCACCAGCCTGGCGCGGGCGAGCGATATCATTTCGTGCATGAGCTCCTGAAGTGACGCCGGTCTGGTGACCTCTCCGCGCGCGCCGCGTCCCATTCGTGAGCGTACGCCCACCCGACCTCCGTCGCAATGTTCCGTTACTTCTCCGCACCCACCCCGCGCGCTCCGCATCATCCCACGAGCTCGGAGGAGCAGGAGAAGGACTCCGTCACCTTCCGGCTCGGTTCCCGGCGGCGGGCTCGCGCGATCGCGGTCCTCGGCATCAGCGCCTTCGTCGCGGCATGGCTGCACATCGGCGCGGCCGCACCACTGGCTGCGGTGGTGGTGTCCGGCGGCGGACTCCTGGCGAACTATCTCCTCACGACGCTGGCGACACGGGCGGACACGCACCGGTGGTGGCACCGCTATGCCTTCGCGAGCCTGGATGTGCTGCTGGTAAGCACCCTCGTGGTGGCATTCGGGGACGAGGCGCTGGCGGCGCTTTATTTCATCATCATCGTCCCGTACTCGTTCGATCGGGGCCGGGCGCTGGGCTACTACACCGCGGGGCTCTCCACCGCCGCGTTCCTGGCGTCGAGCTGGTGGTACGCCACGATGAATCCGCGAGCTCCCATCCGGCCGGCGTGGACCGCGGTTTCCGCGGCGCTGCTGCTGTTCATCGCACTGCAGATCGTCCCCATCGCGTCCAGGCTCATTCGCCGCGTGCGCCAGACCCGCGATCAGCTGCACGAGGTGGAGCGCGGGAATCTGGCGGCCCGCGCGGAATCCCGATACACGGACGAGCTGGGGTTTCTGCAGCGCAGCTTCAATCGCATGCTCGAGCAGCTCGGGGGCCTTATCGGCGCGGTGCAGCGCGAATCGGACGAGGTGGCTGCGTCCGCAGAGCAGCTGGCGGGCGCCAGCGCCGGTCTCACGACGGCGGGCAGCGAGTTCGCGGGCGCGGCCCAGCGCCTCACGACGCAGCTGGAGCAGCAACGCGGCTTCGCCGAGACAGGACGACACCGGACCGACGAGGCGATGGCGGCGTCGGAGCGGCTGCGCGACGGCGCCGAGGAGATGGAGTCGAACGCGCGCGGTCTGGTCGCCACCGCCCAGCAGGGCCGCGATTCCATCGTGCGCGCGTCCAACACGCTGGTCGCCATCGGCGAGCGGGTGCGATCCGCCTCGACCACGGTGAGCACCCTGGGCGTGGCCTCCGAGCGGGTGGGGGATTTCGTGGAAGCGGTGTCGCGCATTGCGCGCCAGACCAATCTGCTGGCGCTCAACGCCGCCATCGAGGCCGCGCGCGCCGGCGAGCACGGGCGCGGCTTCGCGGTGGTGGCCGAGGAGATCCGCCGGCTGGCCGAGGAGAGCGGACGCGCGGCGAAGGAGATCAATGCCACTATCAACGACGTCCGCGAGAGCATCGCGACGGCGGTGCAGTCGATGTCGGAAGGCGAGCGCGAGGTGCGGGACGTCGGAGCAATCGCCGGCGAGGCCAACGCGGCCTTGAGCACCATGGTCGAGGGCATCGGCCGCCTCGCCGAGCTGATCGCCGATGTCGCGGGCACCTCGCGCGATCAGTCCGCCACCATGCGCCAGCTGTACGAGGCAATCGAGGGCGTGCAGGGCGTCTCGGCCGAGGCGGCGGGGCAGGCCCGTGATGCGTCGGAAGCCGCCACCCGGCAGTCGCGCGCGTTGGGTCAGCTGGCCGATACCTCGCGTGGCCTGGCGAAGCTGGCCGATCGCCTGCGTCAGTCCACCGCGCGCTTCACCGTGAACGCCGCGTCGCCGGCCGAAGGCAACGCCCGTGGTGCAACGCCGGAGGCCGAGGCTTCGCTCAGCGTTCCCCGCGCGGGGCCCTCCAGCTCGAGAGCGCTGTCAGTGGCCTGAGCTGCCGCAGCGCCGGCAAATAGGGCAGCACCAGCAGCTCGCGGAAGTGCACCAGCATGGATTCGCCGTCGAAGCGGCGGCGGAACTCCACCGCGGTGACGCCGAGCTGGGTGCGCACGTGCCGGCCGAAGCTCTGCGGCGAGGAATAGTCCAGGTGGTCGGACACATTCGCCACCGAGAAGCCGGGATTCTCGAACAGCCGGGCCGCCCGGACCAGGCGCGCGAGCGCGAGGTACCGCTTCGGCGTCGGCAGTCCGCTGCGCAGAAAGCGACTCATGAGCGTACTTGGATACACGGCGAGCTGGCGGGCGAGGGCGCGCACGGTGCTCACGCGCGGCGGCGCCAGAAAGAGCACCTCGAAGAAGCGCCAGCAGTCGTCCGGTGCGCCACGCATGTCGGCCTGGAGCTCACTGAGCGCCTGGCGCTGGATGCCCTCGCGCCGGGCGCCGAGCAGGAGCGTGCGCAGCTCGCGCCAGCCCGCCGGCTCGCGCACGTCCACCAGCTGGTGCACGCCGCTCCGGCCAAGGCTGAGCATCGTCCGCGGCGTGCTCGGCTCGATCTCGCTGAGCAGCGCGACGAGCGGAACGCGGGGAAACTCGCGCACCATCAGCGCGACGTCGTCGCGCCCCCACTGGGCGCAGCGCGTGACCGAGACCAGCACCGCCATGGACCGGTTACCGCGGAGATCGTTCACCACCTCCTCCACGGAATCGCGATGCAGCGCGCTATACGATCCCACGCCGGCGGCGTCGACCCGCAGGCGCTCGGTGGGCGTCAGAACCGTGGAGACCGCGGCGACGGGGGCCGCACTGGCGTGGGAGGGCAGGGGGGCGTTAGGCGAGGGCTCGGACATGGGCGTGGGCTCCGGCGAGCGTCCGGGGGCGCCGCGGCGCGCGGCGGCGACGCGGCCCGCATCGGCAGCGTGGGCGCCAAAGCTAGCGCCCGCCGGTCACCGCACCGTCACCAGGAACGGCCGCTGCGTCATTCATAACGAGCCGGACGGACCATTGTCGCGCGCCGGCAGCCAGGTATATTTCGGAAGGTGAATGCCGCCGGTGAGGATCGGCCACGGGCTGCGTTCATTCGATGGGTGGAGCGCGGGACCGGATGGTCGCGAAGCGGTGTGCTACTCACGCCGTTCCGAGGAAAGTCCGGGCTCCCATGGGCAGGCCGCCAGGTAACGCCTGGGCGTTGCGGCGATCAGACCAGCGATGGCCGCGGCGACGGACAGTGCCACAGAAAACACACCGCCGATGCCCGGCTCGTCCGGGCAGGCAAGGGTGAAAAGGTGGGGTAAGAGCCCACCGCGCGGCTGGTAACAGCCGTGGCAGGGTAAACCCCGGCCGGAGCAAGGCCAAATAGGCAGTGAGAGGCGCCCACCTCGATCAAGACACTGCGGGTAGGCTGCTGGAGGCTGCGAGCGATCGCAGTCCGAGAGGAATGACCATCGGGGCGCGAGAGCGTCTCACAGAACCCGGCTTACAGGTCCCACGCACACTCGTCACCACGGCCCTGCACGCAGGCTCAGCGCGTGCGGGGCCTTGCGTCATCGGCGCCCGAGCGGCTCCAGCGCCTTCGGTGGCACGATCAGATTCGCTGGACGAGGGCGCCGGCGTGTGGCCGCCTACACATCATCCGGCGGATGCACCGAGCCGGACGATCGTGGCGCCTGGAGAAAACCCCGTCCCGGTACCCAGCGGCCGGAGAGCACCTGGCGCAGCGCGCGCCAGATGAGCCGCACGGTCGCGATGAGAAAGACGAGGATCGCCAGCGCGATCGCCACCGCGAGAAACGGGTGCGACCAGATCGCCAGCAGCAGCCCCGTCACCAGCCCCAGCTCGGCGGCGTTCGACGCGGCGTTGGTGAAGGGCTCCGGCGATGTGTCGATGGCATACCGCAGGCCCAGCTTCGTGGTGTGCGTCGCGGCGGCGATCCCTCCGCCTAACAGCGCCGCGAGCAGCACCAGCACGGGATCGCCGTTCCAGGCCGTCGCCGCGGCGAGGGCGGCAGCGGCCGGCGGCCGGATGAGACTGTGCACCGTCTCCCACGCGGAGGCCACGCCCGGGAGCAGCGTCGCGACGAACTCGATGACGTACAGAATCGCTGCGATCGCGATGACCCATGGGTTCGCGAACGTCGCAAGCGAGCCGGGGAGCGGCCCGAGCCAGCCGAATCGCGCGGCGAGCCCGATCACCGCCACGCTGGCGTAGAGGTTCAGTCCCGCGGCGTACGCGACGCCAAACGCCTGAACGAGAGTGACGATGCTGTTCACGCGCTGCTCCGGGCCACTGCTGGCCCCACCTGCGCCCTCAGTCCAACAGCCGCAACGGCATCACCAGGCAGAGATACGAGGCAGGATCGGACCATCCCTCCGGCTCGGCCGTCGCGGCACGCTCGGGCGCCTTGAATGTGAGGCGAACCTCGTCCGTGGGAATGTAGCGCAGAATCTCGAGCAGGTAGTTCGCGTTGAAGCCGATGTCCAGCGGATCGCCGGTGAACCGGATCGGGAGCTCGTCCGTCGCCTCGCCGAGATCCGGCGTCTGCACGCTGAAGCGGAGCAAGCCCGCGTTGAACGAGAGCCGGATTCGATGGGTCTGGTCCGAGGCGATGATGGTCATCCGCCGGAGCGCACTCATGAGCGCTGCCCGGTCCGCGATGGCGAAACGATCGTTGTCCCGCGGAATCACCTGCTCGTACGGCGGATAGGGCCCCTCGATCAGGCGCGTGAACACCGAGGTGAACGGCGAGCGGAACCCCAGGTGGTTCTCGCCGCGCGCGATCTCCAGCTCCTCGTCCTCCGGAAAAAGGCGCCGGACCTGCTCCAGCGCCTTCGGCGGGACGATCAGATCGCTGGAGGGCGCCGAGGCCGTCTTGATGGGCAGCTCCATCTTGGCCAGGCGGTGGCCGTTGGTCGCCACCATCCGCATGACGTCCGGCCGAAGCTCCCAGAGCACGCCGTTGAGGATCGGACGACTCTCCTCGGTGGAAACGGCAAACGACGTGTGCGAGATGAGCTTCTGCAGGTCGCCGGAGCGGATGCGCCAGCTTTCGCTGAAGCTCACGGCGGGGAAGCTGGGGAACTCGTCGCGTGGAAGGCCAAGGATCTTGAAGTGCGAGCGGCCGCAGTCGAGGGTCACCCGCTGCTCACCCGCGGACGCGATCTTCACGGGCGATGGCGGGAGCTCGCGCGCGATCTCCGAGAGCTTCTTCGCGGGGATGGTGATCGCCCCGGGAGCCTCCAGGTCGGCGGCCACTTCGGTGCTCACGGCGATATCGAGATCGGTCCCGGAGAGTCGGATGCCCTTGTCCGTGGTCTCGACGAGGATGTTGGCGAGCACCGGCAAGGTCGTCTTGGCCGGAATGGTCGCCGTCACCGCGGTCAGGCCCTCCTGCAACTTTTCACGGGAGATCGTAAACCGCATCACCGCTCCTCTGAATGTGCAAAGTCGAGCGAAAGAACTACTTCCTGAAAGAAGAGAGCTAATCTAGCAGTCGTAGTAGAGCTGTGGACGGCGTGGAAATCGGCTGCAACTTACATCATCGCAAATGCTTCGCCTATAGCTGGCGCATGTGTACAACTCCGGACGCCGCCCCGGAAACCACATCGCCGGGCACCGCATGTGCGGCGCTGTGGAGAGCGGCGGCGTTTTCCGCATCACGTCCGCAACTTTTCCAGATCTCGCTGCAGCCGTTTCACGCGATCGGCGAACCCCTGCTCCGCGCGCATCATCTCCGCGACGCGCTCCAGACTGTGGATCACCGTCGAGTGATCCCGTCCGCCGAAGGTGCTGCCGATCTCCACGAGCTGCATCGAGAGCAGCTCGCGCAGCAGATACATCGCGACCTGCCGGGGCACGGTCAGTGTTTTCGTTCGTGTCTTGGACCGCAGCCCCTCGGTGGTCACCCCCCACTCCCGCGCCACGGCGTCCTGCACCGCGTGCACCGTGAGTGATGCGAAGCCCCCGCCGCCAGCCCCTTCCACGGCCCGGAGCTTGTCACGCAGTGCCTCCCGCGCCAGCTCCACCGTGATGTCGCGGTGCTTCAGGGACGCGTACGCCAGGAGCTTGATGATCGACCCTTCCAGCTCGCGAACGTTCGACGGCACGTTCTCGGCGATGAACCGGATGACATCCTCGGGCATCGTCGTCTCGAGGTGATCCAGCTCCGCCTTCTGCCGCAGGATCGCGATCCGATGCTCCAGATCGGGCAGCTCGATATCGGCCACCATCCCCCACTGGAAGCGGCTCACCAGACGCGCCTCCAGCCCGGGGATCTCCGAGGGTGGCCGGTCGCTGGTGAGCACGATCTGCCGTCCCGCCTCGTAGAGCGCGTTGAAGGTGTGGAAGAACTCCTCCTGCGTGGCCTCGGTGCGCTTCAGGAACTGCACATCGTCCACGAGCAGCAGATCGGTCTCGCGGAAGCGGCGGCGGAACTGATGCGTGGTGCGGTTCTGAATGGAGGCCACGAGCTCGTTGGTGAACTGCTCGGTGCCGATGAAGGTGATGCGGCTCTCCGGCTTGCGCTCCAGGAGATCGTGCGCGATGGCCTGCATCAGGTGCGTCTTGCCGACCCCGGTATCCCCATAGATGAACAGCGGGTTGTATACCTTCGCCGGTGCCTGAGCCACGGCGTGTGCCGCGGCTGCCGCGAGCTCGTTGGACTTGCCGATCACGAAGAACCGGAAAGTGTAACGGTCGCTCAATGGTGGCGTGGTACTGCCACGGTCTTGTCCCGCGGCACGGTCTGCCTTGCCCGGTGGCGGCGCGACGAACAGATCCATTTGCGGCCGCTCCTTGCGCTCTTCCTGCACTCGAAACACCACCTGGAGCGGATGTCCCAGGGCGATCGGTGCCAGGCTGGCCAGCAGCTCCGCGTGCTTCGACTCGTTCCAGTCCGCCGCGAATTGATCCGGCGCGCCGACGTAGATCCTGTCGTCCTCGAGTGACAGCGGCTCTGTCGGCTCGAGCCAGGTCCGGTACGTCTGGTCTGGCAGCTCCTGACGAGCGCGATCCAGCAGACGAGACCAGGTTTCTTTCGCGGTGAGACTCATGCGTGTGGAAAACTCCGGAGGGGCAGCGAAGCTAGACCCGCCGGGAGGAAAATGCAATCCGCCCCAGTGGCGCTGCCCGCGACGACAGCTTCGCGGGCTTTGGGCCAGCGGTTGCGCCTTGATCTATGTCGCTGCCACGGATAGCTTTACCAGTCTGTTCCGAACCACTCTCGAAAGCACCTCCGGAGTCTCGCATGGGCAAGCCCACCTACCGTCCCCGTAACAAGCGCCGCATCAGGACACATGGCTTTCGCGAGCGCATGTCCACGCGTTGGGGGCGCGCAGTTCTGAGCCGTCGCCGCCGGAAGGGACGCAAGCGTCTCACCGTCCAGCTGCCAAGTAAGTACGCCGGGGCCTGAGCCTGCGGCCGAGCACACGCGCTTTCCGCGGCAGCAACGGCTGACGCGGGGAAGCGATCTGCAGAAGGTGATTCGAGAGGGGAGGCGATTCCGAACCGCGCATCTCGACGTGCGGATCCTCGCCTCCCCGCTCGCGTATTACCGCATCGGAATCGTCGTCCCGAAGTACCGCTGGACCGCCGTCCGCCGCAACAGGCTCAAGCGGCAGCTGCGAGAGCTCGTCCGGACTCGCCTTATCGCGCCCCTGCGTTCCACCGCTGGCACTCGTGCCGATGTCGTGATCCGTGCCCGCCGCGAGGCTTACGAGGCGCCCTTTGCCGCGCTGGGCGGCGAGATCGACGCGACGGGGGCGCGGCTGATGCGGCACGATGTGGCCGGTGCGTCGGCGCCGGACACCAGCGCGCCAGAATCGGCGTAGGGGCCGGAGACCCGCTGCTCATGCGTACGTTGCTCGTTCTCGTCGTTCGTGCCTATCAGGTGACCCTCGGGCCGCTGCTGCCGCCCGCGTGTCGCTATTTTCCCAGTTGCTCCGCCTACGCCATCGAAGCGCTTGAGAAACACGGCGCGCTTCGCGGGAGCTGGCTCGCGGCTCGGCGAATCGCCCGCTGCCATCCCTTCCGACCTGGCGGTTATGACCCAGTACCCTAGCTCTCGTCGCGACCTTCTCCCGCATGGATAGACGTACATTTCTCGCGCTGCTGCTCACGGCGCTCGTCATCGTGCTGACGCCGATGCTCTTCCGCGCCGGCTCCGCGCGACGCGAGCTGCCGCCGGCGGGAAGCAGCGCCGCAGCAACCGGTGCGACCAGCACAGCCAGCACAGCCACTGCCGGCAGCAGCACCGCATCTCCGGCACCGCCCGCGGCGGCTCCGGTGGTGCCGGCGCCTGCCCCATCGACGGCAGCTGACGTCGCTCCGAGCGCGCCCGTTCGCGTGGATACCACTGTTTTGCAGCGGCCCCAGGGGGCGTACGCCTTCGTCTCCCCCGGCGCCGCACCGGTGTCCGTCTCGCTGGCCGATTACCGCGTGCTGCGCCCCGGACGCTCGGGCGAGGTGGTGCTGGTGAACCCGCCGGAAGCCGACGCCCCGGCGTCGAGGCCCGCGGCGCTCCTGAACTATCGCGTGGTCCTCGGCCGCGACACCATCGCGCTGGACACCATGGCACTCCAGAGCACGCGCACGGCCGACGGCATCCGCTTCAGCAGCACGGGGACGCCGAAGATCTCCATCGAGTATCGCTTCGGCGATCGTCCCTACCTCACGCGCGTGCAGGGTACGGTGCAGGCAGCGGCTGCCGCGGTGCCCGCGCAGCTGCTCGTCGAGCTGCCGCAGGGCCTGCGCTCCGAGGAAGCCGACACGGTGGAGGACATCCGTCACCTCGCGTACGGCTACAAGCTCGCGCGCGAGGACGTGAAGAGCGTGGCCTTCGGCAAGCTCGACTCCACCCTCATTCGCACCGACAGCGGACCGATGACCTGGGTGGCAACGCACAACAAGTACTTCCTCATCGCGCTCGTCGCGCCGGACAGCACGCAGCCCTTCCTCGCGCTCCGCATGCGCGGCGGTCATCACGCCGGCAAGCTGCAGGTGACGGGGCACGCCACCGCCATCCTCCCGCTGCACGATGGCGGCTTCAGCTTCGACCTGTACACCGGTCCGCAGTCCTGGAACGCCATGCGCGCGGCCGGCCATGGATTGGAGAATGTCAATCCGTACGGCGGCTGGATTCCCGGCGTGCAGCCGCTGGCCACGATCGTCATGCGGGTCCTGCTCTGGATGCGCGCGACCTTCCATCTGGGCTATGGCTGGGTGCTCATCCTGTTCGGGGTGGTGGTGCGGCTGCTACTCTGGCCGCTCAACCAGAGCGCCATGCGTGCGAGCCTCAAGATGCAGCGCATCCAGCCCGAGCTCATGGAGCTGCAGAAGCGCTTCAAGGGAGAGCCCGAGAAGCAGCGCGAGGCCATCATGCGGCTGTACCAGGAGCACGGCATGAGCCCCTTCAGCCAGCTCACCGGCTGTCTGCCGATGCTCCTGCCGATGCCCGTGCTCTTCGCGCTCTACTTCGTGTTCCAGAACACCATCGAGCTCCGCGGAGTCTCCTTCCTCTGGCTCCCCGATCTCGCGCTCAAGGATCCGACCTACATCACACCGCTCTTCATGGGCGTTTCGATGTTCGTGCTGTCCTGGATCGGGATGCGGGCCGCGCCGCCGAATCCCCAGACGAAGATGATGAGCTTCATGATGCCGGCGGTGATGACTGTCGTGTTCCTCAACTTCGCGTCGGGGCTGAACCTCTACTACGCCGTGCAGAACGTGGCCGCACTGCCGCAGCAGTGGATGATCGCGCGCGAGCGCGCACGCTCGGGCACGAGCGCCCCGGTGGCGGCCAGGGCCAGCCA
>DATEPM010000155.1:0-2458 GCA_035273185.1 Gemmatimonadaceae bacterium | reverse complement strand
GGCGGCGGCCCCCGGCGGCGTGCCCGCGAGCGTGCCTGACGATCCGCCCACTGCCGCCTCGACCATCGGGCGGTTACGCGGCACCGGAGGACTGCCTCACGATGAGCTGCGCGTCGAACATCTGCCGCACGGGCAGGTGCGTCCCCCCCCGGCGCAGCTGCTGGTTGAGCAGATTGGCCGCGGCGCTGCCCAGCTGGCGCTTGGGCATGGCAACCGTGGTGAGCGCGGGCGTGGTGAGGGCCGTGATGGGAATGTCGTCCCAGCCGGCGAGGGCGATGTCCTCGGGCACGCGGAGACCGGCGGCGCGCACCGCCTCCATGGCTCCCAGCGCCATCATGTCGTTGCAGGCGAAGACCGCATCGGGGCGCTGGCGCCCGGCCAGCAACCGCCGCATGGCCTCGCGGCCACCCGTGTACCGGAAGTTGCCCTCGGCCACGAGGCGGGCATTCACCTTGTACCCGGCTTCGCTGAGCGCGCGGGCGTAGCCGTCGTAGCGCTGCGCGCGGCCGTAGGTAGTGCTCCCGGGCCCTTCGTGCGGCCCGGAGATGATGCCGATGCGGCGGTAGCCCTGCTCGATGAGGTGCCGTGTCACCCCATACGCGCCCAGCTCGGAGTCCACGAGCAGACAGCTCACGCCATCGATCTCGTAGTCGCGCTCGATGGCGATCACGGGAACGCTGTTGGGGCGGCGCACGTACGCGCACAGCGTGTCCACCCGGATGCTGTCGCCGATGAGCACCAGCCCGGCGACGTGGCCCTCGCTCAGCATGCGCAGGTTCAGATCGCCGATCTCGAAGCGGTGGTCGGAATCGCTGAGGAGCAGGGTGCGGCCGCTCTCGCGCAGGGCGTGGCTGAGACTTCGGATGATCTCGGTGAAGAATGGATTGGTGAGGTCGGACACGATGACGCCCACGGCGTGACCGCGCCGCGTCTTGAGCCCGCGCGCGAGCTGATTGGGGCGGTAGCCCAACTGATCGATCGCCTGCTGGACGCGCCGCCGGGTGTCCTCCGGCACCCAAGCCGCGCCGTTCGCGACGGCGGACACGGTGGCGATGGACAGGTCGCATTCCTCGGCGACCTCGCGAAGCGTGACCGTACGCAGAGGGGTACCCTGAGGCGGAGGAGCGGGAACAGGAGGGCCGCGGCGCACCATTGTACGTCTACCGACCTTCACGGAGTCGGGCGGCCGTCGTAGTGGCTTGACTGGCCACGGGCAGTTCATCCGCCGCATCCGTATGCCCTTCGTCATTGATGCCACTCAGGCCAGTACGACGGAAGCCGAGCACGGGAGCCATACCGCACTGACTGCTCGAGCTGAAGAGTGTCGACGGACCGCTCCTCGCGCCAGGGAGCGCGGCCAGGAGCAGCGTATGGCAGCCGCGCGCGAACGGCGCGGTCGGGCCTCCCCTCCTCACGGCAGCCACAGGACGGGCTGGCGGATGGGGTAGTTCCGGAGCACCTCGTCCACCGTCGGATCGGGGTTCAGCCGCTTCCAGAGGGCGATGTAGCGTGGCTCGTGAAACGCCAGCCCGCCGAAGAGCAGCGCCGGCTGCCGCACCGGCCACTGGTCGAAGTACATCACGTCCGGCGGCTTCGGCCAACGGCTCCGATCGGCGATGTACGGATACATGTACGCCAGCGCCCGGCGCAGGCCGCGCCCGTCGGACGTCGTGTACGTCCACAGGTCGTCCTGCGGCGTGGAGAGCACCTGGGCAACCATCGCCATGAGATCCAGCTCAAACAGCGAGTAGCCGTACGGCTTGGTGCGGGCCAGCTCGCGGGGAAAGCTGCCATCGGCCGCCATCTGCTGGGGGAGCAGCGTGTCCTCATAGAACCGGCGCATGGCATCCTGCTGATGCGCGTCCCCCACCAGACGCGCGAACTCGGCCACCTGCAGCGCCCAGGATACGCTGTGATTGTTGCCGTTGTTGCGCTCGTCCCTGCCATAAGGGTCGGTGACCAGCCAGTCGAGGTACTGCCGGAACCACGCGGTGATCGCGGCCAGCGACTCGCCCCGGAGATAGCCGGAGCGCTGCAGCACCAGCACCGCCTGCGCCACCTCCACCAGGTGAATGGTATCGATGATGCCGATCCCGCGGCCCGTCACGCGCCCCTTGATGGCCTGGGCATAGCGCAGATTCGGATTCATGCGCGTGCTCTCATTCACGAACCACGCGCGCAGATGGTCCACGGCGTGGGCGGCGAAGCGCCGGTCGCCGGTGAGCACGTAGGCGGCGACCAGCGCCGGAACGATCTGGCTCATGCGGCGCATCGCGTCGCGGTGCGCCACGAAGTTGTCGGGATTCGTCTCGCCGTCGCGCCGGATGTACGGGCCCGCGGGGTTCTTCGGGTCGGGCCACCAGTAGTCCCCCTCGGAATAGAAATCGTGCAGCCCGCCGGCACTGCGCGGGGCGGGAAAGGCGGTGATCGTGACTGGCGGCTCGTGCAGATCCCGCTC
>DATEPM010000154.1:0-3655 GCA_035273185.1 Gemmatimonadaceae bacterium | reverse complement strand
CTCCGCGGAACCATGCGTCAAGACAGCATCTCTCCGCGACGAGCCTCTGGCGCATCGCCGGTCACCGTGCGATGATCATGAGCCTGGGCGTCCGGCGCTCCAGCATCCGCCCCATCCTCGCCCACCAGCCCGCCGCGCCTGCTGCCGCTGTACCTGCCGCATGCCTCATCGTATTGCCATCACGCTCCGGCGCCTGATTCCGGCGTTGTCGCTCGTCACGGGGATCACCGCCTGCTCTCCCTCGGGCGAGAACTCCCGGATCGTGCAGGAGGGCGATGCATCCAGCAGCGCCGGGGAACGGGGAGACCCGCAGCAGCTCTTCACGCTGCTGCCGTCCCGGGTGACGGGCGTGCACTTCGAGAACCGGCTGGTCGAGACGCGCGATCTCAACGTCTTCACCTATCGGAACTTCTATAATGGCGGCGGGGTCGGCATCGGCGACCTCACGGGCGACGGGCTGCCGGAGATCGTGCTCACCTCCAACCAGGACGGGCCGCGGCTGTTCCTGAACGAGGGGCACTTCCACTTCCGCGACATCACCGGCCCGGCGGGGCTCGAATCGCGCAAGGGATCCTGGACCACGGGCGTCGCGCTGGCCGACGTGAATGGCGATGGACGGCTGGACATCTATCTCTGCCGCGCCGGCCCGGGAGAGCCGGGCGAGCGTGCCAACCAGCTCTGGATCAACCAGGGGTTGAACGACCAGGGCATCCCCACCTTCAAGGAGATGGCGAAGGAGTACGGCGTCGCCGACGAGGGCTACTCCACTCAGGCGGCCTTTCTGGATTACGATCGCGACGGCGACCTGGATCTCCTCGTCGTGAACAACTCGCCGCGCCCGGTGAGCAGCTTCGGCCTCCGCAACACCCGCAGCATCCACGACGCTTACGGCGGCGAGAAGCTGTACCGCAACGACGGCGGCGGCCATTTCACCGAGGTCGGCGTGCAGGCGGGCATCCACAGCCCGGAGATCGCCTTCGGGCTTGGCGTCGTGGTGGCAGACCTGAACCAGGACGGCTGGCCCGACATCTACGTCTCGAACGACTTCTTCGAGCGCGACTATTTGTACCTCAACAACCACGACGGTTCCTTCACGGACGTGCTCGACCGGGAGATGCCGGTCGTGAGCTACTTCTCCATGGGGCTGGATGCCGCGGACGTCGACAATGACGGCTGGCCGGACGTCTACACCACCGACATGCTGCCCTCGGACGAGTACCGGCTCAAGACCACGAGCGCCTTCGAGGGGTGGGACGTCTACCAGGCCAAGGTGCGCAACGGCTATCACTATCAGCTGATGCGCAACATGCTGCAGCGCAACAACCGGGACGGCACCTTCAGCGACGTGGGCCAGCTGGCGGGCGTGTCCCGCACCGACTGGAGCTGGGGCGCGCTGATCGCCGACCTGGATCTGGACGGACGCAAGGACATCTTCGTGACGAACGGCATCGCCAGGGACATCACCTCGCAGGATTACGTCGCGTTCCTGGCGAACGACCAGACGCTGAAGGACGCCACCAACGGCGGCCGCTCGCGCGCGGATTTCCTGAAGCTCACGAAGGCGACGACGTCCACGCCGATCCCGAACGCCGCCTTTCACAACGTCTCCGGCGGCGGCGCCCGTCAGGCGGCGGCCGGGCCGGGGCGGGGGCTGCACTTCGAGGAGGCAGCCGCGGCGTGGGGGCTCGCGACCCCGAGCTTCTCCAGCGGCGCCGCGTACGGCGATCTGGACGGCGACGGCGCACCCGATCTCGTGGTGAATAACGTCGATGCGGAAGCGTTCGTCTATCGGAACAACGCGCGGACGGCGCACCCCCAGAATCACTATCTGCAGGTTCGGCTCGCGGGCGCCGGGGCCAACCGGTTCGGCGTCGGCGCGCGCGTGGTGCTGTACGCGGGCAGTGACACGCTGATGCAGGAGCAGTCGCCCACGCGCGGCTTCCAGTCCAGCGTGGACTATACCCTCGACTTCGGCCTGGGCGCGCACGACACGGTGGACTCTCTCGTCGTCGCGTGGCCCGGCGGAGCGGGGCATGCGAGCACGATGCGCGGCGTCCGGGCAGATCAGGTGCTGACGATTCGGGAGGTCGATGCGGTGCCCGCCGCGGCACTCCCGGGCGCCGCGCCGCGGGCCGCGCATCCGGCGCTCGTGCCGGCGGGCAGCACGCTTCCATTCCGGCATCACGAGAACGCCTTCGTCGATTTCGACCGCGAGCGGCTGATGCCGAAGCTCGTCTCCACCGAGGGCCCCTACCTCGCCGTCGCGGACGTGAACGGCGACGGCCTGGAGGACGTCTACATCGGCGGCGCCAAGAACCAGCCGGGGGCGCTCCTGCTGCAGCGGCGCGACGGCAGCTTCGTGCGGGCCGACGAGGCACTCTTTGCGCGCGACTCCACCTCCGAGGACCTCGGCGCCGTATTCTTCGATGCGAATGGCGATGGGCGTCCCGATCTGTACGTGGTGAGCGGCGGAAACGAGTACTCCGCCGGAGCGCCGGCGCTGCAGGATCGGCTGTACCTGAACGACGGCCACGGCCGCTTCCACAAGGCGGAGGGCTACCTGCCGGCGGAGACCGTGAGCGGCTCGCGCGTGGTCGCGGCCGACTACGACGGCGACGGCGACATCGACCTCTTCGTCGGCGGCCGCGTGGTGCCGTGGGGCTATGGCACGAACCCGCAGAGCATGCTGCTTCGCAACGACGGCACGGGCCACTTCACCGACGTCACGGCGCGGCTGGCGCCGGAGCTGGCCCGCGTGGGGATGGTGACCGACGCCGTCTGGCGCGACGTGGACGGCGACGGCCGGCCGGATCTGGTGGTGGTGGGCGAGTGGATGCCGATCACCGTCTTTCACAACGCGGGGGGCGGCCGCCTGACGCGGCTCCAGGTGCCTGGCCTGGAGCAGAGCAACGGTTGGTGGAATCGCATCGTCGCCGGCGACTTCAACGGCGACGGCCGCGTGGACTTCGTGCTGGGCAACCTGGGGCTGAACGGGCGGCTGCACGCCAGCGCGACGGAGCCGCTCACCATGTACGTGAAGGATTTCGACGGCAACGGCTCCACGGAGCAGATCATCTCCATGTACAACCAGGGGGTGAGCTATCCGTTGCCGCTGCGCGACGATCTCCTCAGGACGCTGCCGTATCTCGGGCCGCGCTTTCTCGACTACAAGGCGTATGCGCGCGAGCGCGTGACCGACATCTTCACCCCGGCGGAGCTGTCCGGCGCGCTCTTGAAGACGACCTACACCTTCGCGACGACGCTGGCGCTGAACGACGGCCACGGCTCGTTCACGCTCGTTCCGCTCCCCGACGAGGCGCAGCTGGCGCCAGTGTACGGCATCCTCGCCGCCGACGTGGACCACGACGGCCATACGGATCTGCTCATCGGCGGGAACTTCGACGGCTTCCGGCCGGAGATCGGTCGCATGGCCGCGAGCTATGGGCTGCTGCTGCGCGGCGACGGCCGGGGCGGCTTCAGCCCGGTGCGCGCGCCGGAGAGCGGCTTCCTGGTGCCGGGGCAGACGCGCGACATCGCGCGGGTGCGCACGCGGGAGGGCGCGCTGATCATCGTGGCGCGGAACGACGATACGCCGCTGCTGTTTCGTGAGGCGCCCGCGCGCGAGATCGCGCGGCGCGCGCGCCCGGCCCCGTCC
>DATEPM010000153.1:0-8561 GCA_035273185.1 Gemmatimonadaceae bacterium | reverse complement strand
GTTCATGGTGCGGCCACGCGATCCAGGTCGCCGCGTGCGCTTCCCACTCGGCGGGGAATCGAAATGTGTCGGTCACGCGCGGCTCACGCGCCGAGGTAGCGGCTCAGGATCGGCGCGTAGGCGTCGATGCGGCGGTCGCGCAGGAAGGGCCAGTTGCGCCGGGTGTCCTCGATGAGCTTCGGGTCGCAGCGCGCCACGAGCACCCGCGGCTCGGTGTCCGCCTCCGCGAGCAGCCGGCCGAAGGGGTCGCAGATGAACGAGTGGCCGAAGAACTCGATGCCACGCGTGCCCGGCTCCTCCTCGAAGCCGACGCGGTTGGGCGATGCCACGAACACGCCGTTCGCGATCGCGTGCGACCGCTGGATCGTCCGCCACGCCTCCACCTGCGCCGTCCCGAGCTCCGCCTTCTCCGCGGGGTGCCATCCGATGGCGGTGGGATAGAAGAGGATCTCCGCGCCCAGCAGACTCGTGATGCGCGCGGCCTCGGGGTACCACTGATCCCAGCAGATCAGGACGCCGATGTCGGCGAAGCGCGTGTGCCACACCCGGAACCCGCTCGCCTGCCTCGCCACGTGCCCGATGCGGTCCAGCCGGTCGTCGTCGGCTGCATCGCCCGGGGTGAAGTAGTACTTCTCGTTGAACAGCGGATCGTCCGGGATGTGCATCTTTCTATACACCCCGAGCAGCGACCCGTCGGCGTCGAGGATTGCGGCCGAGTTGCGGTACACGCCGCGTGCCTGCCGCTCGAAGATCGGCACGACGAGGGCGACGCCGAGCTCCTTCGCGATCCGCTGCATGGCCGTGGTGGTGGGCCCGGGGATCGGCTCGGCGATGTCGAAGCGCTCGCACCGCTGCGACTTGCAGAAGTACGGCGCGTTGAACAGCTCCTTGAGGCAGACGATCTGCGCCCCGCGCTCGGCCGCCTCGCGGATCCGCGGGATGGTGGCATCGATCGTCGCCTGCGCGTCCTCGAAGGCGGCGTCCTGGATGATCCCGACGGTGAATGGCTCAGTTCTCATGGTGCGTGGTCGAGCAGGAAGTGGGCCCCTCATGTCCGCGAGCGGATCGGGACGCCAGGCGGCGTCATTCAGCGCGCATCCACGATCCCGATCACCACGTCCATCACGTTGGTGCCGGTGGGACCGGGCCGGAAGAGCGCATTGACGGCGTCGAGCGTGCCGTGCGAGGCGTGCTCCGCGAGCGCCCGCGCGGGGTCCAGGCCGGCCGCCGCGATGGCGCCCCACGTGGTGCGATCCGCGAAACCGCCCGCTGCATCGGTCGGTCCGTCGCGGCCATCCGTCCCGGCCGCGAGCAGCATGATGCGATCCGCGCGGTCGCCCGCCTCGCTGAGAATACGCGCCGCCGCAAGGGCCAGCTCCTGGCAGCGCCCACCAGGGGGCGCCGGCGCGGGCGTCGCCACCCGCTTGCCCCCCGGCTTCCCTGGCGCATTCAGCGTGACCGTGGTCTCCCCGCCCCACACCACCACGCGCGGCGCGTCCGCGACGCCATCCTGGCCGCTCAGCTGCACGAGCCAGCGGGCGACGTCCTCGCCGCGCTCCGCGGCCTCGCCGGTCAGCGGCTTGTCCACCACGTACACCGCCGCAGCGCCCAGTGCGCGAGCGCGCTCCGCGGCGGCATCGAGCGCGCCGCGGTTGTTCGCGATCACGCGGGCCGTGACGTGCGCGAACGCCGGGTGCCCCGGCTTGGGCGTGTCGGGGATGGTGCCGCGGGCCGCCTCCTCCAGGTAGTCGCGAAAGGGGCGCGCCAGACGCTCGTACAGCCGCGACTCCTTCAGGATGTCGATCACGTCGAATACCGTGGTCGGATCGGGAACGCAGGGACCGGAGCCGATGGTGGAGAGATCGTCGCCGATGACGTCGGAGACGGCGAGGCAATGTGTGCCGGCAGGGGCGATGGCCAGCGCCAGCCGGCCGCCGCCCCAGCGCAGGAAGCGCTTGCGCACCGCGTTCATCGCCTCGATGTCCAGCCCGGACGCCAGCAGCATCTCGAAGAGCCGCGTGAGGTCGGCGCCCTCCATTCCCCGGAGCGGCGCGGCGACGAGGCTCGTGGCGCCCCCGCTCACCAGCACCACGGCGACGTCGCCGCTCTTCATTCGCGTGGTGATCTCGCCGATGCGGTCCGCGGCGGCGAACGACTGCGCGCCGGGCACGGGATGATCGCCGCGCGCCACGGCGATGGTGCCGTACGGGGGCGGCCCCTCCTCGTGGGCCACCACGAGGCCGCCGACGATCTGGTTGAGCGAGCGCTGCAGCGAGGACGTGGCGGCGGCCGCCATCCCGTGCGCGGCTTTACCAAACGCGAATAGCCAGACGCGGCGGTCGCGTGGGATGGCCAGCGCGTCCACGGCGCGACCGGTGACGGGACCGGTGGCCGCGCCGGCGACGGCGGCGTTGTACAGCTGGATGAGGAAGTCGCGCCCGCTCGGCACGGCCAGCGGCTATGGCGCGCCGCCGGACGTGGCGCCGTTGGCCGGCGACCCCATGGCCCGGGCGACCGCGCTCCCCAGGGCCGCGTACGCATCCTGCGACAGCACGTTGAACCCAATCACCCGGTAGCTGATGCGCCCATCGGGTGCGATGACGAACAGATTACGGCTGTCCAGCCGGCCCCGCGTGGACCCGAACAGCTTTCCGACCACCTGTCCGGAGTCGCTGCCGAAGGCAAACGGAAAGCTGGACTCGCGCGCCCAGTCGGCCAGTGTCGTATCGGCATCCACGCTCACGGCGAGGACCACGACATTCTTCCCGTTGTTGAAGAGCCTGGCGTACTGATCACGGTACGCCTCCATTTGGATCGTTCAGCCCTTGGTCCTTGCCTGAAAGAAGAAGGCGAGGACCACCGTCTGTCCCTTGAAGTCCGAGAGCCGCACCGGCTGCTCGAGAACGCCGTAGCGCGTTGCGCCGCGAATGGCGAAGTCCGGCGCCATCTGGCCGACGTCAGGCGCCGCGCTGGAAGCGGTGCTCTGTTGGGCGACGGCCGGCCCCGCCACGGCCAGGGCGCCGAGCGCGAGCGCGCCTCGGACGACACTGCCGCGCCGCACGAGGCGCGTGGATCCTGTGGACATGAGTGCTCCGATGTATGACGGGGCGAAGAATGTACCCGCAGGTCCGGGACCGCAACGGCCCCGATCGCGTGTGGTGCTCAGGAATCCGCGCTCCCTCGCGCGCGTTCGGGCCGGCGGCCGGTGCAGCCACGTTCTCCAATCGAGGACACACACCTGTCAACGAGACGGACGAGTGCGCCACTTAAGCCGACGATACGCCACTTAAGCACCGGAACGACCCCTGCCAATAGTTGTGGCCTGCGCGGCCTGTGGAGAGCGGGACGCGCGGAAATTCACGGGGGAGGAGATCCGATGCGTACTGTGCTTTCCTGGAAGAGATTGCTGTTGGCACCCGCGAGCGTACTGCTGCTCGCGGCCGCGGCGTGCGGCCGCGGCGAGGACAGCAAGATGAATGATGCGCTCCGGAACGACCTGGCACTTGCATCCCAGGCGCAGGCGTATCCGATGCAGCAGTACATGTCACCGGCGGAGCAGGCGAACGGCTACGCGCCCTATGGCGCTCCGAACCCGTATGCGACCCCGGCCGGGTACCCGCAGCGCATCCAGACCGTGGCACGGGCGCCCAGCGCACCGGTGCGGACCACCTCGCGGCGCAGCTCCAGCAGCGGCGCCTCGCGCTCGTCAGGCGTCAGCTATCCGGCGCCCGCGCGGGAGCCCGTGCGGCACACCAAGCGTGACGCGGCCATCGGCGCGGCCGCCGGCGCAGTCCTGGGTGCCAGCACCAGCCGCGACAAGCTGAAGGGGGCCATCATCGGTGCCGCGGCGGGCGGCGTGCTGGGCGGGATCATCGGGCACACCGTCGACGTGCAGAAGCCGTAAGGGTTCGGCGGCAGATACCCGCCGAAGCAGCGCCCCGCGTCGTAAACAGACGCGGGGCGCCCTGCATCCGGGGGTGAAGCGTTACACATCTGCACAGTGGCGCGCCGGGTGACGCCGCTGGCTGCTGCGCCGTCCTCTGAGAGGACGAGCTTGGGGGCCGCTCCGCGAGGCGGGCGGGGTGTGTGCAATGCACCGGCTCCGACAGAGGAGAGCGCGTATGGCTCAGGCAACGCAGCAACTCGAGGAGATCCTCGACCGCTTGGTGCACGACGTGGAATCGTCGGTGCACGCGTTCTACCGGGGCGACCATCAGCAGCACACGGCGAAGTCCCGGAGCGATCACCACCGCAACGAGGCGCGCGACGCCTTGCTGCCGCTGCTCGTCGCGGGGGTACGGCCCGGCGGCACGCTCGGCGCGATGGGCGGGGGCAGCAGCGGGAACGCGGCGATGCTCTCCCCGGACGAGGTCGCGGCCGTCACGCGCTGCATCATGGGGTGGCTGCCCATGGGTGTGCCGGGCGATGCCAGCCCGCAGTCTCGCTGCGTGGCCGCGGCCAAGGAGCTGCTGCCCAGCTGGGGGGAGCGGGAAAAGGCGCGCCTCGCGTTGAAGCGCGCCGCCGGCGCGTGATCTGGCGCGTGTGCGGCCATGGCCGGCCGCGAAGCTCAGCGGCCGTACTCGTCGCGCACCCACACGCGCCAGATGCGCTCGAGGTCGTGCGCGTCGTGCGGCAGGTGCGCTGACGCGCGCACCACGCTCCACCCGTCGCTGCCGGCAAGGAACGCGTTCGCGAAGCGCTCCACCACGCGCGGGCCGTCGCGATCGATCGCCAGCAGGGTGAGCGCGACGCCGGCCGCGCCGGAGACTGTGCGCCGCGCCCGCACGGTCGTCGTATCCTCCGAGGTGGAGCCTCGCATGGCGAGCAGGTCATCCACCGTCGGGGCTTCCTCCAGATGGTCCCGCAGGTAATCCATGACCCGGTCGGGCGCGCCCGGGTCGCTGAGCAGCGCCACCACGGCATCGTCGAACCAGAGCGGGAAGGGACCGGGGTGCCGCTCCGCGGGGTGCGCGCTGATCTCCACCGATGGCGGCCGCTGGCGGCGTGCCTCCACGTAGGCCGCCAGCAGCTCGCTGGCCGCACGCGGCGCTACCGGCCAGATCTCGTCCTCGTTCAGGTCGCGTGGCACGCCCTCGATGTCGCGCAGGTTGCGCGGGCGCACGTAGACGAAGGTGTGCAGACCACGCGTGGCGAACGCTCCCGCATCGGCCGGCGTGAGCGCGAACGCGCTGTCCGCCATCAGCACCGCCATGCGCGGCCCGTCCGTGCCGAAGTACTTCGCGAACTCCGAGTACACCCGCTTGAGCTGCGGCACCGCCATGCTCACCGAGACGTCGGTGGGGCCGTACACCTCCCAGCGGTCCGCCGCATAGACGTGCAGTCTGGTGCCGGCCACCACCGCGGTGGAGTCGCCGATGGCGTTCGCCACCGGCACCGGGTGATAGACGTACTTCCGGAGAAAGCAGCCCGTCCCCGTGGCGAGGAGGAGAACGGTGGCGGCCCCCCTGGTCGCGCGCGCGCAGCGGCGCATCGCGACGCTCACCGCCGCTCCACGAGCTGGCGCAGGACGTACGGCAGGATCCCGCCGTTCGCGAAGTAATGCATCTCCTCCGGCGTATCGATGCGCGCCACGACACCGAACTCCCGGCGCGTGCCATCGGGCGCCGTGGCCCGCACCGTGAGCGCGCTGCGCGGCCGGAGCGACGCATCCAGTCCCAGAATGTCGAAGGTCTCGAAGCCCGTGAGGCCGATCGACTGCCGGGTGGTACCGTCCGCGAGCTCCAGGGGCAGCACGCCCATCCCCACCAAGTTGGAGCGGTGGATGCGCTCGAACGACTCGGCGATCACCGCCCGCACCCCGAGCAGGATGGTGCCCTTCGCCGCCCAGTCGCGCGACGACCCGGTGCCGTACTCCTTGCCTGCGATGATCACCAGCGGGGTGTGCTGCTTCGCGTGCTCCATCGCGGCGTCGAAGATGAACATCGGCGAGCCCCCCGGCTGCATCGCCGTAAACCCTCCTTCGGTGCCGGGCGCCATCTCGTTCCGCAGCCGGATGTTCGCGAAGGTGCCGCGCATCATCACTTCATGATTGCCGCGGCGCGATCCGTAGGAGTTGAAGTCCTTGCGCTCCACGCCGTGCGCGATGAGCCACTTGCCCGCGGGGCTCGAGGCGGGGATGTTCCCCGCCGGGGAGATGTGATCGGTGGTGATGGAGTCGCCGAGCATCGCGAGCGCGCGCGCGCCGGTGATGGGCTGGACGCCCGGCGGCGTCATCGTCATCCCCTCGAAGTAGGGCGGGTTCTTCACGTACGTGGAGCTCGGCTCCCACGCGTACGTCTCGCCCTCCGGCACCTGCAGCTTCTGCCAGAACTCGTCGCCCTGGAAGACGTCGGCGTACTGCGTGCGGAAGAATTCACTCTTCACGCTGCGGTGAATCTCCTCCTGCACGTCCTTCGGCGAGGGCCAGATGTCGCGCAGGAACACCGGACCATCGCTGCCGATGCCCAGGGGCTCGGTGGTGAGGTCCAGATCCATGCGGCCCGCGAGCGCGTACGCCACGACGAGCGGCGGGGACGCGAGATAGTTGAAGCGCGTCAGCGGATTGATGCGTCCCTCGAAGTTGCGATTCCCCGAGAGCACCGAGCAGGCGACGAGCTTGTGCTCCTCGATCGCCCTTGCGATCGGCTCGGGCAGCGGCCCCGAATTCCCGATGCAGGTGGTGCAGCCGTAGCCGACGATCTGGAACCCGAGCTGATCGAGGTAGGGCTGCAGGCCGGAGGCCTCGAAGTACTCCTTCACCACGCGCGAGCCGGGGGCGGTGGAGGTTTTCACCCACGGCTTGGTCCGGAGCCCCTTCTTCACCGCGTTGCGCGCGAGCATGCCCGCCGCGAGCATCACCGCGGGATTCGAGGTGTTGGTGCAGCTCGTGATCGCGGCGATCACCACGGCACCGTGGCGCAGCGTGAACGTCTGGTCCTGATAGGACACGCGCACGCCCCCGTTCTCGGGCGTCACCTGCTCCTCGTCCGCCACGAGCACGGCGGCGGGCGACAGCCCCGGCGCGGCCGACACCGCGGTGGCGCGCCGCACCTCGGCGGCCGCGGCAGGGGTGCCGAGCTTCGCGAGGTCGGCCTCGAGCGCGTCGCGGTACATGGTCTTGGCGCTGCGCAGCGGGACGCGATCCTGCGGGCGCTTCGGCCCCGCGAGGCTCGGCTCCACCGTCGCGAGGTCCAGCTCGAGGGTGTCCGTGAACACGGGATCGGGGGTGGCGTCGGTGCGGAAGATCCCCTGCTCCTTGCAGTACGCCTCCACGAGCTTCACGTGCGATTCGGGGCGCCCGGTGAGGCGCAGATACTTGAGTGTCTCCTCATCCACCGGAAAGAAGCCCACCGTGGCGCCGTACTCGGGCGCCATGTTGCCGATGGTCGCGCGGTCGGCCAGCGGCAGCCCGGTGAGCCCGGTGCCGTAGAACTCCACGAACTTGCCGACCACCTTCTTCTGCCGGAGCATCTGCGTGACGGTGAGCACGAGGTCCGTGGCCGTCGCGCCGGCGGGCAGCCGCCCGTGCAGCTTGAAGCCGACCACCTCGGGGATGAGCATCGACACCGGCTGGCCGAGCATCGCCGCCTCGGCCTCGATGCCGCCCACGCCCCAGCCCAGCACGCCGAGGCCGTTCACCATGGTCGTATGTGAATCGGTGCCCACCAGCGAATCCGGGTACGCGTAGGTCTGGCCGTCCTGCTGCGCGGTGAACACGGTCTTCGCGAGATACTCCAGGTTCACCTGGTGGCAGATGCCCGTGCCCGGCGGCACGACGCGGAAGTTGCGGAAGGCGTCCTGCCCCCAGCGCAGGAACACGTAGCGCTCGCGGTTGCGCTCCACCTCGAGCCCCGTGTTGATCAGATAGGCGGCGGCGCTGCCGTACTCGTCCACCTGCACCGAGTGGTCGATCACCAGATCGGCGGGCTGCAGCGGGTTGATGCGCTGGGCGTCGCCGCCCAGCTTCACGATCGCATCCCGCATCGCGGCGAGGTCCACCACCGCGGGCACCCCGGTGAAATCCTGCAGCAGCACGCGGCTGGTGCGGAACGCGATCTCCTTCTCCTGTCCGCCGCGCACGTTCCACCTCGCCATCGCCTCGATGTCGGCGCGCTTGACGAAGGCATCATCCTCGTGCCGCAGCAGGTTCTCGAGCAGGATCCGCAGCGTGAAGGGCAGGCGGTCGGCCGAGCCGCCGGACGCGGCGCTCAGCGGCGCGAGCCGGAAGATCGTGTACGGAGTGCCGTCGACGGTGAGCGTCGCGCGACTGCCGAAGGAGTTCCTGGAAGGCATCGAGGGACCTCTCGGGACGGCCATGGCCGTGTCGAGGTGACGAACGGAGCCACTGCCGCGGGCGCGGAGGACGCGACCGGCACGGCAGGCTGATTCAGAATCTAGTGGGGCGCGGGGCCGAGGGCGGGGGGCGTGGGGACCGGTGAAGCTGCTATGTTCTCCCGCGATGCCGAACTCACCCGAGCTCGACCCGGTGGCACTCGCCGCGCGACTCATGGAGATCGATTCCACGAGCGGCCGTGAGGGGGAGATCGTCGACTGGCTACACA
>DATEPM010000152.1:0-12759 GCA_035273185.1 Gemmatimonadaceae bacterium | reverse complement strand
GTGGGCGGCGAGCCACACGAGACGGGCGCACCGCCGGGCACCCAGGGCGCGTCCGCCGCGGGGTCGCCCGTGCGCGCCACACTCGCCCGCGTGCTCCTCGTGCTCAGCTTCGGCAGCGCCCTCGCGTCGTTCATCTATGAGATCGCGTGGATCCGGATGCTGTCGCTGGTGCTTGGCAGCGCCACCCACTCGTTCGAGCTGATGCTGTCGGCGTTCATCCTCGGCCTCGCGCTGGGGGCATACTGGATTCGCGCGCGCGCCGACGCGCTGCGCGATCCCGCGGGCGTGCTCGCGATGGTGCAGTGGATCATGGGGATTCTGGCCATCGCGACCCTGCCCGTGTACATCGCATCGTTCGGCTGGATGGCCGCCCTGCTGGACACCTTCCGGCAGACCGACCAGGGATACCGCGGGTTCGTGCTCGCCCGGTACGCGCTGTGTCTGCTGGTGATGCTTCCCGCCACGTTCTGTGCGGGCATGACGCTGCCGCTCATCACCCGCATGCTGATGCGCGCCCGCGGGCCGGCGAGCGGCGAGGGCGCCATCGGTGCGGTGTACGCGCTCAACACCCTCGGCTCCATCGCCGGCGTGCTGCTCGCCGGGCTGGTGTTGATGCCGCTGCTCGGGCTCAAGCTGCTGCTCGTGAGCGGGGCGGTGCTGGACATCGCGCTCGGCCTCGTGCTTCTGATCGTGCGCCGCGGTCCCGGCGCCCGCGACGGAATGCACGTGGCGGCACTGACGATCGCGACGGCGTGCTTCATCGCCTTCACGACCGCGTACATCCCGTTCGATCATGAGCTCCTCTCCAGCGGCGTCTATCGCTACGCAACCATCCCCCGGCCAGGCGAGTTCACCGTCCCCTTCTATGAGGACGGCCGCACGGCCAGCGTGAGCATCCGTCGCACGCGCGGCGGTTTCATCACGCTCTCCACGAACGGCAAGCCCGACGCGTCGATGGATGCGTTCTGGCGTGACACGTCGGCCGCGGCCGCCCCGCGGCCGCTGACGCAGGACATCGCCACGCAGCTCCTGCTGCCCATCATCACCCTCGCGCATCGGCCGGGCGCGCGCGAGGTCGCCGTGATCGGCGAGGGATCGGGGATGACGTCGCACGTGCTGCTGGGCAGCCCGAGCGTTGAACGGCTGGTCACCATCGAGATTGAACCGGAGATGATTCACGCCTCGCGCGCGTTCTATCCGGCCAATCGGCGCGTCTTCGAGGACGGACGCGCGCACTTCGTGCTCGATGACGCCAAATCGTACTTCGCCGCGAGTGGCCGCCGGTTCGACCTCATTCTCTCCGAGCCATCGAATCCCTGGGTGAGCGGCGTCTCCGGGCTGTTCACGAAGGAGTTCTATCGCCACGTGCGGCGGCAGCTCGCGCCGGGCGGCGTCTTCGGCCAGTGGCTGCACTTCTACGAGTTGGACGACCGGCTTGCCGCGAGCGTGCTCGCCGCGCTGGACGAGAGCTTTCCCAGCTACGAGGTCTTCTTCACGTCGAATGCCGACATCCTGGTGGTGGCGAGCGCGGAGCCGGAGCTGCCGCCGCCGCGCTGGAACGTGGTGAACGATCCCGGCATTGCGCACGATCTCCGGCGCACGCTTCCGCTGTCCCCGGAGACCTTCGAGGCCATGCGCCTGGGCGGTCGGGCATTGTTACATCCATATCTGTCGCTGGAGGCCACCCCCAACTCCGATTTCGCACCGGTGCTGGATCTTGGTGCCGAGCGCACGCGTTACCTGAAGGAGCGCGCCGCGGGTTTCGAGGGGCTCGGGGATGCCCGATTCGACATCGCCGCCGCACTCTCAGGACGCCGGCGCGGCTTCGGAACGGCGCGGGTCCCCGCGACACCGGAGATCGCGCGCGTGCGGGCGCTCGCGCTCGGCGCCCTGGTGCGGACAGCACGCGCACTGCCGTTGGAACTGGGCGACAGCAGCGGCCGTCGGACGCCCGACGACGATCTGGTGCAGGCGGTGGCGAACGTCGCCGCCGTGGAACGCGAGCTTGCCACGAGCCGGGCTCCCGTCGACTGGCACCTCTGGCTGGACGGCGTGCGCGATGCCGAGCGCGTGCTGCATGGGGGAACAGCCGGGGTGGCCGACGAGGGATTCTACGATCGGGTGCGCGCGTATCTCCGGCGCACTGCGGCCCCCGCGCCGGTGGTCGCCTCGGTGGACTTTCTCCATGGGCTCGCGGCCTGGAACTTCGCCGAGGCTTCGCGCGCCGGCCAGGTGCTGGTGGACGCGCGTCTGCGCGACTCCACGAACTGGTTGCCGGTCGCGCTCACGCGCGATGGCCTGGTGGTCGCCCGTCTTCGCCTGGGCGACTACCCCGGCGCGCGCGCCGCGTTCAGGGCGTTCGCGCGCGATGCCGACGAATCCCCGTTCAGGGCCCGGCTCCTGGCCGCGTATCTGCTCGAGGCCGAGCGAAGGAACACGATCGAATGAGCTGGCCTACGGCTTTTTCTCTCCCGCCTGCGTCACCTTCGCGAAATCCCCGGCCAGCACTACGGTCATCTTCGCAGGATCCAGACTGCGGCGCAACGCGGCATTCACCTGGTCTGCGGTGAGCGCGGCGATCTGCTTCTCGAGGGCCTCGTCGAAATGCATGGTGCGGCCGAGGGCGAGCTCGTTGGCGAGCTGCACCGCGAGCTGCGCGTCATTGGCGCGCGCAAGAGTGCGGCGCTGGAGGAAGGGAGCCTTGCTCTTCTCGATCTCGTCCGGGGTGAAGCCGTCCTTCACGATCTTTCCCATCTCGTCGAAAAAGGCGGCGCTCACCTTCTCGGCGTTCTGCGGATTGTAGATCGCGACAGCCAACCACTGCGCCACGCGGTCGTACGAGCTGACATTGAGCCCCGACTGCACCACGTAGCTCAGCGATTCCTTCACGCGAATCCGGCTGGGCAGGCGGCTGTCGAGGGGCGATTCACCGAGGAGATAGTTCGCGAAGAGCATCGGCGCGTAGTCCGGATCCGTGTCCCGCAACGGGAACATCTGACCGGCGACGAAGAACGCGTTCGCCTTGTCCGGCGTTTCCACGGACTGGCGCGACGGCGCCGTTCCGGCGAGGCGTACCGGCATGGGCCGGTACGGTTTCGCCGATTTCCAGTGGTCGAAGGCCTTCCTCGCGACGGCCGTGACCGCAGCCTCGTCGAAGTCGCCGACCACCACGAGCTCCGCGCTCGACGCGCCGTAGAAGTCCTTGTGAAATTGCTGCACCTGCGCCACGGTGGCGGCCCGGAGCATCGCACTCTGCTCGTCCGACGTCGGCACATATCGTGGATGCTCCTTCGGGTACGGCATCAGCAGCCGTGCGAAGAGCTGCTGCCCGCGGAACACGGGATCTCCGCGTTGCGCATCCACGTTCGCGATGGCCTCGCGCTGCACCTGCTCGAACTCCGTACCCGACAGTGCGGGCGAGCGCAGCATGTCGCCTGCCAGCTGGAGCACCGCCGGCAGGTTCGGCCGAGTGGTGGCGATCGTCACGCGCACGTTGTTCGCCGACACCGGCAGCACCGCGACGGCCGCCTTGAGCGCGTCGAGCGAGTCGCGCAGCTGCTGGCGCGAGAGCGCTCTGGTGCCGCGCATGAGCATCTGTGCCGTAAGCGTCGCGACGGTGGCCCGGCCCGTGAGCGACTGTTCCGTGCCGAGGTGCAGATTGATCACCGCGCTCACCGCCTCGCCGCGGTTCTTCTTGGCGAGCAGCGCCACGTGCATTCCCGACGCGAGCGTGCTGCGCTTCACCCGCGACTCGATGTTGGCCGGGGATGGATCGAATGCCTCGCCGGCGGCGACGACCTCGCTGCTGTGGTAGTGCGCGAGCAGCGAATCGGCGCTTGGCGCGGCGGCGATCTCCACGCGATCGGGCGCGTCCGTGGGGATGAACCGGCCGATCGTCCGGTTGGATGTCTTGAGATAGGTCCGCGCGACCCGCTGCACGTCCGCCGGGGTGACGGCCTTCACACGATCCCGGTGGTAGAAGAACAGCCGCCAGTCTCCCATGGCCATCCACTCGGAGAGCTGCAGGCCGAAGGTGCTGGTGTTCGTGGGCGCGAGCTCGAACCCCTTGAGGATGCCCTGCTTCGCGCGTTCCACCTCGGCCGCGGTGGGAGGCTTGGTGGTCGCCAGCTCCTCGGCCACGCGGTTCATCGCAGCCTGCGCGCTGTCGATCGACTGGTCCTTCGGCACGCGCGCGGCGAGGAAGAGTCCCGCGGGATCGTACTGCTGCAGGTTGTCGGCCTGCACCGCGGCCGCCTTCCGGGTGGCGACGAGAGCCTGGAACAACCGGCCCGAAGCCGGATCTCCGAGCACGCGCGTCAGCACGTCGATCGCGGGGAAGTCCGGGTGACGCCCGGACGGCACGTGATAGAAGGCCATCACCAGCTGCTCATCCCCCGCGCGGCGCACGGTCACCTCGCGTTCCCCGTCCTGCGGCGGTTCCACGGTGTACGTCGGCTGGAGAACGCGCGCGGGCCGCGGGATGGCGCCGAACTTCTCCTGCACCAGCGCGAGCGCGCGCGGCTCGTCGAAGTTCCCCGCGATCATCAGGATCGCGTTGTCCGGCTCGTAATACTTCTTGTAGAACGCCTGCAGCCGCTCGATCGGCGCGTTCTCGATGTCGCTGCGCGCGCCAATCGGTAGATGGCCATACGCGTGGAACAGGTACGCGCTGCCGAGCACGCGCTTGAGGGTCACCAGGAAGTCGTTGTTCTCGCCGCTCTCGAACTCGCTGCGCACCACCGGGAACTCCTTCTCGAGATCCGCACGGGCGATGAAGCTGTTGACCATGCGGTCAGCCTCGAGATCGAGCGCCCACACCAGATTCGAATCCGCGGCCGGGAAGGTCTCGAAGAAGTTCGTGCGATCGAACGACGTCGACGCGTTGAACTGGGCGCCGTGTGCCGTGATCTCGTCCGACGGCGCACGGTGCCGCGGCGTACCCTTGAACTGCATGTGCTCCAGCAGGTGCGCCATCCCCGTCTCGCCGAAACCCTCCTGCCGGGAACCGACGAGATAGGTCACGTTCACGGTGGTCTGCGGCTTGGACTTGTCCGGGAAGAGCAGCACGCGGAGTCCATTGCCAAGCCGATATTCCGTGATGCCCTCCACCGATGGGCCACGGACGGGGGCAGACGTGGCGGGCGCCTGAGCGATCGCGGCGCGTGGCGCGACGAGCAGCAGGCCGCCAGCGGCGGCGGCCAGGAACCGGAGCTGGTGCGAAGGCATACGACCTCGGGTGGGGGGCACACTACGTCCGTGCAGGACGACCCGAGGCGGGAAAAGGTTACGCTAGCACGACGTCGGTCGGTCCGCGTGCTCGCCGGAGGTCGTGCTCACGGTTGCTTACGCACCTTCGTGAGAATGCTCTCCGTCTTCGCCGCGCCGAGTTTGCTGGTGTCCACCTGCTGCGTGGAGCGCGTCGAGTCCATCGCGTTGATCGTGCTGTCCCGCTGCTGGGTCATTGCCTCCGCCGCCTTCTGCATGTTCGCGTTGTTCTTATCGCCGGCGCCGCAGCCGGCGATACACGTCAATGCGGCAAGCACGATCGCAGTCCGCGTCCATCTGATGCGCATACGCCCTCCTGTCCGAGAGCCCGCCCGGACGAGAACGCCCGGAGCGGTCTGCCCCGGGCGTCCAGCTCTACAAGGATTGCGCCAGCGACGGCCGCGGCTGCTCGCCGCGTCCGACCGGCTCAGGGCTTCTTGGTCGCCGCCTTGCCCGTATCGGCACCCGCCGCCGTGGATCCGCCCAGCTTCGATTGAATCTGCTGTGCCTCCTGGAGATGCGCCTTGATGACTGGCGTCGCCTTGGTGATCAGGTCCTTGAGCTCCTGATTCTGCGCCTGGCCCTCCGCCGTCTGCAACGTCTGGACTACCTGCTGATGCGCGGCGACCTCGTGGTCGATGTACGCGCGATCGAAGCCGGCACCCTTGGGCATGGCCTTGAGGCTGTCCTGCCAGTGCTGCGCGGCCGTGGCGCTCGTATCCCCCGACGGCATCTGCGGCGTCACGTTCAGCTTCTTCACGAGATCCTGCCCCTGCTTGCGCAGCGTGTGGTGGTCGCGCTCCATGCGCCGGCCAAACGCCTTCACCTGGGCGTTGGTACCCTTGCTGGCGGCGATGGAACCGGCCGCACTATCCGCGGCGTTCGCCTGATCGAGCACTGCGGCGATGTTGGCATCGCTCAGCTGAGGGGTCGCGTTCGCCATCGCGGCCGCCGTATCCCGCCGCGTGGTGTCGGCGGCCATCGTGTCGGACGCATTGGTCTCGCCCTTCTTGCAGCCGGCGATGAGCGTGCACGCGCCAAGGAGAAGCACCACTTCACGACCAGCACGGGTCCACATGAGAATCCTCCGATTCGAGTTGTCGAGCTGGGTTGCTGCGTTTCCGGGCTCAGGCCGCTGCAAGAGCTGTACGAGCAGAATGCGGAATGAGGGAAGGGAGATGCGAGTGGGGGACCGCGCGGTCCCGCGAGGGGTATCATGGACGGTGATCAGGACACGTGATGCGTTGACGGCGTTGTTGGCCGCCGCGGTCGTGCTCGGTATCGGCGGGCGCGGCGGTGCGCCCTTGCGCGTAACCGATCCCACGGCAACGATCGCACAGGAGCTCACGACCGGCGTGCGCACGGTCGCCGCGAACGCCACCGGCCGCCATCTGGGCTTCGACACCAGCAAATATCCGGGCGACGACGCGATGCAGGCCTGGCGTGAGGACGGCTCGTACGAGTGGGTGGGCTACTATCTCCCGGCTCCGTGCCACAAGGACGATTCATGGTCCGGGAAGCGCGCGATGTTGCAGGACATGGGCTGGGGGATGGCGGTGGTGTACGTCGGCCAGCAGACCTGGGGCAAAACGCCGGGCAAAGCCGAGGTGGTGACGAAGTATGTGACGCGTCGGGTGAAGCAGGTGACGCATCGCCATGGCAAGCGCGTCGTGCACACGGTCTCCAAGCGCGTTCCCATCAAGGTGCTGGTGGCGCCCCGCGCGGAGCCGGGGTCCACCTGCTCCGCGCACTTCGTGAGCGGCCCGCGCGGGCGCAGTGAGGCGGACGACGCCATCGCGCGCACGGTCGCGGAAGGTTTTCCGCGGGGCACCGTGATCTTCCTGGACGTCGAGCACATGAACGTGATCCCGTCGGCGATGCGCGATTATTACCGGCAGTGGACGGCGCGCGTGCTCGAGGACGGGCGCTATCGCCCGGGGGTGTACGTGCACACGGCCAACGCGGCGACCATATACCAGGACCTGAAGGCCGTCTACCAGGCCGCCGGCGTGGACGAGGAGCCGCCGTTCTGGATCGCCGGCAACACGTCGGACTTCACACCGGACAAGCTGCCCACGGACGTCGGCCACCAGTTCGCCGCGGTCTGGCAGGGCATCCTGGACCGGGTCGAGGAGCGCAATGGCCACAAGCTCCCGATCGACGTGAACGTCGCCGCCACGCCGTCGCCGTCGACGGTGGTGGCAGCGGATTGAAGATCTGCTCATCATGAACGCGAGTGGGGAGAGGCACAGAGTGCCCCTCCCCGACTCGTCCGCCCCACACTCCCTTCACCGCGCGCTCCCCACCACTCAGACTGCTGCGTCGCGGCGGTCTCCAGTAGTGCATCGTGCGTGCCACGATGCCGCGGCGAGGCTGCGCTTCCCGCGCCGGCCCTGCGCGGCTAGCATCCTGCGATGATCGCTCGCCACCCGCGCCGACGAGAGCGCCTGCGCCCGGCGGGGCGTGCGGGCGCCGTCGCGCTCGCGCTGCTCGCCTGCGGCCCGATGGTGAACGAGGTGCGGGTCGAGCCGGGGGCCGCACCGAGCTCCCCGGCCTTCGTGCTCACGGATACCACCGGCCGGGGGCCGAGCGGCGTGATCTATGGTCTCTCCGTGCTGCCGTGCGGCGCGGATTCGGCCGTGTGGACCATCACCGCCCTCGGCAACCGCAACTCCCCCGAACGCATCGTCTACGGCCAGCCGCCGGACGGCTATGCCAGCACTACCGGTCCCCGGCCGCTTCGAACCGGGTGCTACGACGTGTTCGTCACCGACGGCCGGCGCGCCCGATTCCGCATCGACGGTGCAGGCCAGCTCGTCTCCACCGTCCCGCGCGATTCCATCGGTTCGCGGATGGACACCATCCGTCGCTGACGCTCGCATCCGCGCCGGCGCGCCTGACGCGCCCCGCCCCTTCACTGCACCTGCACCGTCCCCGACATCGCCGTGCCGTGAATCGTGCAATGATACCGATACGTCCCTGCCGTCGTGAATGTGCGGCTGAAGGAGCCACTGGACTGCGTCTGCGAGCTCGTGCCGTCATCGAACGTGACGTTGTGTGATACGCACGTCTGGCCGCTGTACGGATCGTTCGAGCAGCTGTTCCAGGTCCACGTCACCGTCGTGCCCACGGGAACACTCGTGCTCGCCGGCGAGAACTGATTATTCGAGACGGTAACGCCGTTGCTCGGGCCGGGACTCGGGCCCGGGTGCGGCGTGGGATTGGGGCTGGTACTGTCCTTCAAGCCACCGCCGCCGCAACCGGCAGCGGCAAGGGCCAGGGTGAGTGCGAGCATGGTCGGTGCGATCCGCATCGTGACCTCCGGGCAGAAGCGATCCACGCTTCTCGAATCCGGCGGGACGATGCCGTGTTCCCGTTCCGGCTCACCACGATTTGCGCGACGCGAGCATCTGATCAATCTCGCGCGGCGGAACGGCGCGCGAGAACACGAATCCCTGGGCGAAGGTGCACCCCATCTCCCGCAGCAGCTCGGCCTGGCGTGTCGTCTCCACGCCTTCGGCGATCGGTTCCAATCCAAGGTTCCGAATGAGCGTCACGATGGTCCGGACGAGCTGGGCCTGGCGAGGGTCCCGGTCGATCTGCCCCACGAAGCTCCGGTCCACCTTGATGCCGTCCAGCGGCAGCCGCCCGAGATAGGTGAGGGACGAGTAGCCCGTGCCGAAATCGTCCATGAAGACCTGGATGCCCAGCTCGCGCAGTGCGCCGAGCGTGCGTACCGCGGCATCCACGTCCTCGAGCATGATGCTCTCGGTGATCTCCAGCTTCACGCGACGGGGCTCGAAGGCGATCGCCGAGAGCACATCGGCCACCTGGCGCGCGAGGTCCGGTTGGCCAAACTGCTTCGCCGAGATGTTCACCCACACCGACTGCGGTGCATCGTACCCGTAGCTGCTCTCCCAGTGCTGCAGCTGGGCGCAGGCGCGCTCGAGCACCCATCGGCCGATGTCGATGATCAGCCCGGTGCGCTCCGCGATGGGGATGAACTCCGCCGGCGCGACGGTGCCGCGCACGGGGTGCTCCCAGCGCAGGAGCGCTTCCGAGGCGAGGATGCCGCCGGTCCCGAGGGAGACGACCGGCTGATAGTGCAAGGTGAGCTGGTCGCGCTCCAGCGCCCGGCGCAGATCCGTCTCCAGCCGCAGCCGCTCCACGGCACGCGTGTGCATGCGCGGATCGAACATCTCGAATCGGGCGCGGCCATGCTCCTTCGCGCGGTAGAGGGCGAGATCCGCGCTCCGCAGCAGGTGCTGCGGCGGCTCGTCGGCGTGCGTGGCCAGCGCGATGCCGATGCTGGCCGACGTGAACACCTCGGAATCGCCGACCGCCAGTGGATCGCGCAGCGCCACCTGCAGCCGCTCCGCCACCCGCGCCGCATCACTCGGCTCCGCCAGCTCCTCGACCAGCAGCGCAAACTCGTCGCCGCCCAACCGGGCAAGGGTGTCGGCGCCTCGCAGACAGCCAGAGAGCCGACGTGCCACCTCGGCCAGCAGCTCGTCGCCTGCCAGATGGCCGAGCGAGTCGTTCACCGCCTTGAAGTTGTCCAGGTCGACGAAGAGCACGGCGAAGTTGCCGCCGGTATCCCGCGTGCGGCGCGACCGCTCCGACGCATGCCGCACGCGTTCGACGAAGCAGATGCGGTTCGGCAGTCCGGTGAGGGCGTCGTGCAGCGCGTCGTGGCGCAGCTGCCGCTCGATGCGCGCGGCCTCGACAGTGCGCCGCTGCAGCTCGATCTCCGTGAGCGCCGAGGCCGCGATCTCGGTGAAGTGATGCAGCTCGTCGTCCCGCCAGTCTCGCGGCGTGGAGTCGAAGGCCAGCATCAGCGCCGCCGGCTCGCCGGGTGCCCCGAGCGTGGTGCCGACAATGCCGCCGATGCCGAGCTCGCGGATGGTGGCCGGATTCAGGGGCGGGCCATCGGCGGCGGCATCGGTGCGCGCATCGCTGATGGCCACCGGCACGCCCGCGTCCCGAATCCGGGCCACGATGCCGGCGCGAAAGAGTGCTCCGGCATCGTGCAGCAGCCACGCCGGCACGTCGTTCCCGCCGGTGAAGCAGCGACGATCCTCGCCGAGCAGGAGAATGGCCGCGAACGGAACCCCGAGACTGGTGGCGGCCACGCGCGCCACGCGCTCGAGCGCGGCGGCGAGCGGTCCGTCCAGACCCGGCGCGCGCTCCTGGGGGCGGGCGTCCTCCCCGATGTGCCCGTGCGTCGCCAGTCCGGATTCCTCGTGTGGTTCCATCGCTGTGAGGACTGGCCGCCGTCTGCTCCCGTAACGCTGACCGGGTGCGCGTGCCGACGCGCCGACTGACCAGTTCCGCGCCGGGCGCAGCGCGCGGAGCCTCGCGTTCCGCATGGTGGCCGTGATGCCCGAGTCGGCCGGACAATTCGCGACCGCGCAGCGCGCGGCCGGGCACGACGTCCGAGGCACGCGCCGGTGCCACGCGCGCGCGCGTCTCATATGCCATGACACCACGCCTAACGTGCAACGCGCCGAGGAGTCGCTCGTCCTCTGAACGACTCCGCTTGCCAGAGGAATACACTCCGATGTCGGATCTCGCCGCGGCCCGCAAGCCACCCACCGTGTTCACCCGGGGACACGCGCTCTACTATGTCGATGCGTTTGGCGCCGAGTGGTCGGTGTTCGACTGCCTCGACGTGAGTGGTCGGCTGGTGGTGGTCCGCACCGGCTCGAAGGCGGCGGAGTTCCGCGTATTCTCGTTGCTGAATGGCCTTAAGCGCCGCTACGAGTTTCGTACCACCGAATCGCGCGAGCTGGAGATGCAGCGCCTGGAGCGGCAGATGGCCGAGAGCGAGGCGATGCTGGAGGAGTAGCGGCGCCGCTATGCCGGCCCGCCGTTCAGTAGCGGCGCCGCTATGCCGGCCCGCCGTTCAGACTGAACAGCAGCAGCAGCAGGACGATCCCCGTGATCACCACATAGAGCCGATCGCGCTGGATCAGAAAGGCCACGAGGGAGAGCGCCACGCGCGCTACGGGCGTCGCGATGAGCAGCAGCAATCCGAGCTGGACGATCGCTGCGCTCTGCAAGGCGAGGACGCCACGCGCGATGCCCGCGATGCTCCGCAGCTCTGGCGGGGCTCCGACGAACACCCGGTGCCCGGCCACCTGCATCCCATGCTGCGCGAGAAAGATCGCGCCGCCCAGGATGGCCACCGCGGCCGCGATGAGGACGCCGGTGCGCAGCAGTCCCCCGAGGACCTGCTCCACCTGCTCGTCCGTCCAGCGGGCGCGGGCAGGTGGGCCTGGCGGCTCACCTCCACGTGCAAGCGGCTCCGGATGCGCACTCATCTCACAGCGCTCCCGTGAGCCCTTTGTACAGCATCTCCGCCGCGAGCACGAGGACCACGATGCTGAACAGGATGCGCAGCGATTGAGGCCTCGCACCAGTCAGGATCCGCGCGCCGGTGAGCGCGCCCGCGAGCACGCCGAGCATTACGGGCAACGCGATCCCCGGATCGATGTAGCCGCGGTGCAGGTACACCCCCGCGCTCGCCGCAGCCGTCACGCCGATCATGAAGTTGCTCGTCGTGGTCGAGACCTTGAACGGCAGCCGCATCGCCTGATCCATCGCCAGCACCTTCACCGCGCCCGAGCCGATGCCGAGCAGGCCGGAGAGAATGCCGGCGCCGAACATCAGGGAGAATCCCGCCGGTACGTGCTGCACCGCGTAGGGCTGCATTCCCGCTGGCGTGGGATACGCCGAATTGAGACGGAGCTTCACCGCGATGGGATCCGCGTGCTCGGTGGTCACGTGTTCGGCGAGGGGCTTCGTGGAGCGATACCCGGAGTAGAGCAGCACCAGCCCAAAGATGACGGCGAGAGCGCTGGTCGTGACGTGTCCAGCGAGGTAGGCACCCGCCAGGGCCCCGATGGTCGTCGCGATTTCCAGGAGCATGCCAACGCGAACGTTCGTGTAGCCCTCGCGCACGTACGCCGCCGCCGCACCGGAGGACGTGGCGATCACCGAAACGAGAGAGGCGCCGATCGCGTAGCGGATGTCCACGCCGAAAACGATGGTGAGCAACGGTGTGATGATGATGGCGCCGCCGAGGCCCGTGAGCGCTCCCAGCAGGCCAGCGGCAAATGCACCGATTCCGGTGAGTACGCTGAAGAGCAGTATCGTCATCCGGCGCGCCGGTCAGCGCGGGTTGCGATCGCGCCGCACCATGACGCGCTTGCCGCGGATGGTCGTTCCACGGAGGGCACCGATGATCTCGTCGGCCGACTCGCTCGGCACTTCCACGATCGAGAACCCGTCGGTGATGTCGATCGCACCGATGGTACGCGCGTCGATCCCGCTCTCGTTGGCGATGGCGCCGACGAGATCCGCCGGCCGGACGCCCGAGCGGCGCCCCAGGCCAACGTACAGGCGCGTGACGTCCGCCTCGTCCGCCCGGCGCCGCGCACGGCTCCGCCCGTGTCCTCCCTCCGAAGCCGGCAGGCGCGCCCCGTACCGGCT